>CAZXXY010000164.1:0-4388 GCA_964644755.1 uncultured Hyphomonas sp.
AACTTATGGTGGTCGGTGGAGACGCCAAGCGGAGTGAAATCCAGCTGCGTTTGCCTACCGTGATTGGTCGCGGTCGTGAAGCAACGCTCACTTTGCCTCATCCGTTGGTCAGTCGTCGGCACACGGAGATTTTCGAGCAGGACGGTCACTTGGTGGTTCGTGATTTGGGTTCGCTCAATGGAACTTTCGTCAATAATCAACGAATCGAAGGCGATCAGGTGCTCGCCCCCAACCAGTTGTTGACTCTTGGGAACGTTACGTTCCGAGCAGTCTATGACGTTACCGATTTGTCAAAGGGAGACCATCTTTCGGCCGCGCAAGCGATCGAGGTATCTGACAACGTGCCCGAAGTAAATCAGGAAGATGGTACCGAAGCTAGCCAAGATAAGCCCGGTAATCAATCGAACGGGCAGATTGAAACAGGAGCTTGCCGTACACCGGAGCTCGATTCCAATCCCAACGAAGGTCTTGTAAATCAAGAGGGCGGGCAATGTGCGGCGGAACCTGCCAGCGTCTGCGTTTCCGATGCACTTGGCCAGACGGCCTCTCCGGATTCAGTTTTATTAAGCGGATTGAGCGGTCTGTCCGATCAGGTTTCCTCCTCCATTGAGCTGGCCGAGCCGTTGGTTTTGGATAGTCAGCCGCAAGCCAACAGCTCAATTGATTTGGATGAATTTCAGTTTGACGAATCAGGTAACCGTTCTGCAATCGATCCCAATCAATCAGATCTCGGCTCGTTTTTAAAGAAATTGCCTCGATAACTTTTTGTTGGCGGTATGTTGGCAATGTTTAACCGGCCGAACAGGGCCTTGGGATTTTGCGAGAGATTTGCGAGATGAAACGTTCAACCGAATATGACAGACTGCTCGTTTCTCGTATCCGTGATGGCGATGAGGCCGCGTGGGATGATCTAATCGCTCGCTACGAAGGTCGATTGCTGGCCTTTGTTAATCGCCGCTTGTCCAATCGCTCGGCCAGTGAAGACATTGTCCAAGAGGCATTCGTTGGTTTTCTGCACAGTCTGCCAAACTATGACGGCCGTCGTTCATTGGAAAGTTATCTTTTTTCCATCTGCGCTTACAAATTGACCGATCACTTGCGTCGCGAAGGGCGTCGTCCCGCGATTCCGATGTCGTCTGGTGGCGGTTCCGACGGCGTGTGGCAGTTCATGGGCAACGATCGACCCGCCAGTAGTATCGCGCGAAGTGGTGAACGCCGTGAGATCGAAGAGGAATCACTGGTCGCCGCGATCGAACAGCAAGTGGACCGATGGAAATCGAAAGGCGACTGGGCCAAGCTCAAGTGTATCGAACTGTTGATCGTGCAGGGCTTGGCCAATAAATCGGTTGCGGCCGAGATAGGCATTACCGAGCAACAGGTTGCCAATTTCAAGTTCGACTTTATCTCTCGCATGCGGACACTTGTGCGAAAGCAAGGCCTGCCGCAGGAAGTCTTCCCGGAGCTGTCCGAGTAAATCGGATTTGGCTTTCTGGGGCAGTGTTCTACGTTCTGGATTCAAACCGGTCTACCGATATCTACCGATAGAATGGCTTTCCCAAACGAGCCATCGTTCGTAAAGCTTCGGGCGGATTCAGCCGAGGCTCGCGTTTTGAAATCGTGTCGAGCGTCGCGACGATATTGCTAGCGCCAAATTGATCGGCCCAGTACAGGATCCCGCCTTGGTGGTCGGGGAATGAAAATCCGTGAATGATACACAGGTCAATGTCGTGCGGATCGCTGACAATCTTGTCCTCTAGAATCAACGAAGCCTCGCGCGTGATGGCGGCCAGAATCTGGTGGCAGATCTCGGTCGGCTCAAGGTCGAGTGACTCATCTTCCAGATAGCCGGCGATGATTGGAGCCAGGTCGGGATCCGCGATCGCATTGCCTCGCAAGGTTTCGTAACGGTAGAAACCGGCGTTTGTTTTTCGACCCAGCCGCTGCTTTTTTACCAGTCGCGGAAGAATGGGCGATAGAGAAACGCATTCCACGCCCGCTTCCCACATGGTTCGGCCGGCGTACATGCACGTGTCGATCCCGATCACATCCATGATTTCAAACGGGCCTCCTTGGAATCCGAAGTCTCGCATCGCCGCATCAATTTTCTCGATCGAGATTCCAGACATCAGCAGCCGTAGTGACTGGTCGATCATGGCGGCCAGTAGGCGATTGACCACAAACCCAGCGCAGTCATTTACGGCGACGGGCATCTTGTCCAAGCTTCGCACAAACTGCATGGCTTTGGCCATCGTGGAATCGGAGGTCTCCGTTGAACGGACCACTTCGACCAGCGACATCAGTTCCGGGTGGCAGAAATGGATGCCACAGAATTGCTCGGGGCGTTCAGCAAACTGAACCAATTTGGCCAGCGGGATCGCGGAGGTATTGGTCGCAAGCAGTGTCGATGGTCCGATCGAGCCTCGGATCTTTTCCATTACGATTTTTTTGACTTCGATCGTTTCTACGACCGATTCAATTACTAGGTCCACGTCGGCCAAGCAATCATAGGACGAGATCTGTTCAATATCCGCACCTGAGTTGTCAGACTTGATTCGCGTCACGGCCGCTTGCGCCACATCATGGTTGGCGTCCAGTAGCCGCACTCGCTTGCCCGATCGAATACAGTTTTCAGCAATGGAGCTACCCATGAGCCCCGCACCGACGATCCCGATCAGCTCAAGACTGTCAGTCGCAGGATAGCGGTCGGCCTGCTCGCGATTGTGGGCAACTAGTCTTTCGTGGTGGCGCAAGCCTAGGTCGTCGAAATCGGGATTCTTGAAATCGGAATTCATAAGAGAATGATCAGGTGGCTGGGCAAAGCGGTTGGCATCGTTCATCATTTCACGGGCAGTCTGCTTCCGCTGAAGCCCAGTCAAACGGTGGCCTTGAATTTACCACGAATCAGGATGACCGCACGACGTCTGCCGACGCGAGTTCAACAATTATTGATCGTGGCTGATCCCAACAATGGAATGAAACCGACAATGCAACTTCATCAAATTAAGCTTCCGGCGATAGTTCAGCTTTGGGTTTGTCTCTTCATGCTGGCATTGGTGGCAGGGTGCGACCCTGCGACGACACTTGATTCACCGGCGTCGCCCGATTCGGCGAGTGAAGTCGTGGCCGGCACGGTTGAGTTGCGAGTCGATTTTACGGGCGAGAAAAAGGACCTGAAAGTTAAAGTGCCCTGCTCTGCTGGCTCGACCGTGTTTGCGATTTTACAACGAGCCAAAAACATGGGGGATCTGGACTTTGATTCTCAGGGAGCCGGTGGCACGGCGTTCGTTCACTCGATCGACGGCGTGATGAACGCTGGACGGCGAGGAAACAACTGGGTCTTCCGCGTCAACGAGCAACTGGCGAAAGAAAGCTGCGGCTCGCTGGTCGTCACTCCAGGTGACCTGATCGAGTGGAAGTTCGGGAAATACGAGCCCAATCCTGAGCCGGCGGAGCTGAAATAGCGAGGAAGCAATGGCTTTTCCGCGAATTTGTCGAAGAACCATTGGGCGGGAAAAATGCCCGAAATGTCATAACAGGCCGTGCAAACGTGTTGTGACACTGGGATTTTTTCGATGGGAAGGTTAAGCTGCTTGTGCTCGCATGTTGAAACGGCATCCCAGAAGATCTTCCTAGGCTGGTACGCCAGCCTGAGTTGCCACTTTGGGGTAAGTTCGGAATTACTTGTGAGCATTGAGTCAAACAACGAACTAAGAGACGAGTCTTGCCCGCGTGAGTAAATTAGTGAATCAACAACCGATGGATTTGAAACAGAACCTTTCGCCCGTCTGGAAACTGACTTTCGCCCTAGTTGCCATGGTGATCGTTGGCGTGGTGGCTCGATTGGAGTTTGCGGGGCTACCGAACGTGAAGCCTGTGGCTGCGATGGCACTTTGGGTTGCGTTTTGTTTTCGCAACATGTGGCTGCCGGCGGTTGCTTTGCTGATTGTAATGGGGGCAACGGATTTGGTTCTGGGCGGCTACGATTGGCCGATTCAGGTCAGCGTTTATGGCAGCCTGTTGGTTGCTTGCTGGTTGGGATCGCGTGTCCGGCAGGGGCTGGAAAAATCTTCCATGAAACGGTCACTGCAATCAACAGGACCCCGGATGTTGGTTGCCTCGTTGATCATGTCGACCAGTTTTTACGTGCTGACCAACGGCATGGTTTGGGCATGCGGTTGGTATCCGGCCACTTTTGCAGGCCTAGTCGATTGCTATGTCGCAGGCATCCCGTTTTACCGCTTTACACTGCTGGGAGACCTAGCGTTCACGACCAGCGGGCTGGTTGCGTGGCAGGTGTTTGAGTATTTGACTGCCGCCAACCGCGCAAACGCTCAGGTCGGTATTCAGGTTTGAGAAACGTGCCGGTCTGAAACCTTGGCGGCCGCCGT
>CAZXXY010000165.1:0-4374 GCA_964644755.1 uncultured Hyphomonas sp.
GAGCCGCTCAAGGCCAGCTTTAGAACAGGCTTCCCTGATCGCTGCCTTTGGGGGCGGCTTTGGGGGGCTTCGTTTCTTCGGTTTGCGAGGCTTTGGCAGATTTGGGCGGTGGTCCATCTGTCAGCGGCGCGGCGACCATATCGCCATCAGCAAAGCTCAGCGTCATGTGCTCGGCTTTGTTTGCAACATCTGCGCTGCGGATGAGTTTGCCGTCTTCGGCGCGGACAAGAGCAAACCCGCGTTCGAGCGTGGCTTCGTGCGAGAGGGTCCGCAGCAATTTACCCGCTGCGGCCAAGCGGTCCGATTTGCGTTCATGCACACGGTTGAGTGCGGGCCGTGCACGCACCGCAATATCGCGCAAGCGTTGGCGGCGACGGCGAATATCGGCAGGCAAGGCTTCGGGGCGCAGGCGTGCGGCGATGCGGGTGAGGGCAATGCGTTTGCGGTCAACTGCGCCAAGCAGGCCGCGTTGCAGCCGGGCATCGACAAAATCAAACCGCTGGCGCTTGGGGGTCAGGATTGCGTCAGGCCGCGGCAGACGGGCACCGCGCAAACGGTCGCGGCCTTGTTTCGTGCGGGTGAGCAAGGCGCGTTTGAGCCGTTCCCCATGTTCATTGACGGCGAGTCTGAGGTCAGCGCGGACGGGCACGGCGATTTCCGCTGCTCCGGTTGGCGTTGGTGCGCGCGCATCGGAGACGTAATCAATGAGTGTGGTGTCGGTCTCGTGGCCAACGGCCGAGATCAGCGGAATCTCGCTCTCGAAGGCTGCGCGGACAACAGCCTCTTCATTGAACGGCCAGAGGTCTTCGATCGACCCGCCGCCGCGCCCGACGATCAACACGTCAGGCCGGTCTTCACCTGTCATGGCATTGAAACCGCGAATACCGGCTTCGATCTGTGTGGCCGCAAGATCGCCCTGAACCAGAGCTGGCCACAAGATGACGCGGGCGGGAAAGCGGTCGGCGATGCGGTGGAGAATATCGCGGATAACGGCACCGGTCGGGCTGGTCACGACACCAATGGTGCGCGGCAGAAAGGGTAGTTTCTGCTTGTGCTCAGGCTTGAACAATCCTTCGGCGGCGAGCTTTTTCTTGCGGTCTTCGAGCAGCGCCATGAGTGCGCCAGCTCCGGCCGGCCGCATTGTTGTCGCCAGCATTTGATAGTTGGAGCGGCCTGCATAGATCGACAGCTTACCCTCGGCGACAACTTCCAGGCCTTCTTCGGGGCGGAAGGAGAGAGCGTTGACCTGACCCTTCCACATCACCGTATTGAGGACAGCCTTATCGTCTTTGATGTCGGCATACATATGGCCCGAGCGGGCAATGGTAACGCGCCCAAGTTCGCCGCGCACGCGGACATGGTCGAAATTGCTCTCAATGGTTCGCTTGAGGCTGCTCGAAAGCTCGGAAACGGTAAGCTCTGGCTGATTTGAGGCAGGTGAGTCGGTCATTGGGCGGTTTTACAGGATATATCGGCCGCTGTCATAGGGATTCATTGCGGCCTGATTTCCAGACGGGGCTTGATATCTTTGGCCCTTGAGCGCATCAAGCTTGCCATGAACATTTTGGTGATCGGGTCGGGCGCCCGCGAACATGCCCTCGCTTGGAAAATCGATCAGTCTGCGCTGGTCGATGTGGTCCATTGTGCGCCGGGAAATCCGGGTATGGATGATATTGGACCGTGTTTCGACGTGGCGGCGGACGATATTGAGGGCTTGGAGAAGCTGACCCTGCAAATCGAGCCGGATCTTGTTGTTGTGGGGCCGGAAGTCCCATTGGCGCTGGGATTGGCCGACAGGCTGCGCGCGCGCGGGTTTGATGTGTTCGGCCCGAGTGCTGATGCTGCAAGACTGGAAAGCTCCAAAGGCTTCTCCAAAGACGCCATGGACAAATATGGCGTGCCTACCGCACGGTTTGGCCGGTTCAAGGATGTCCTCGAAGCGAAAGCGTTTCTGGAGTCGATGTCAGCGCCCTTTGTTCTCAAAGCGGATGGGTTGGCAGCCGGCAAAGGTGTTGTCATTGCCGAGACGCGCGCCGAGGCGGAAGCCGAAATTGACGAGATGTTGTCAGGCAAATTTGGCGAGGCGTCGGCTGAACTGGTCATCGAGGAATTTATGCAGGGCGAAGAGGCGAGCATCTTCGTGATGACCGATGGCCAGGGCGCGCTGTATTTGCCAGCGGCGCAGGACCATAAGCGCGTCGGCGAGGGTGATACTGGCCTGAATACTGGCGGCATGGGGGCCTATGCGCCAGCGCCCGTCATTGATGATGCAATGCTGGCCCGGGTGAAGGCGGAGATTGTCCAGCCAATGCTCGAAGGGATGGCCGCTGACGGGATGCCTTATCAGGGCGTGCTCTATGTTGGCGTCATGGTCACTGAGGACGGGCCGAAAGTCGTTGAGTTCAATGCGCGCTTTGGTGACCCCGAATGTCAGGTTCTGATGGCGGGTCTGACGGGGGATATCGTGCCCGCGCTCTTGATCTGTGCAACAGGCGGGCTGAAGGGCAATGAAGAGGCCTTTGGCGCTTTGCTCGATCTTGATGGCTTCCGGCCGTCGGCAACTGTTATCCTTGCAAATGAGGGCTATCCGGGAAGCTATGCGAAGGGCGCGGTGATCGGAGATCTGACATCAGCCAAGGCGGTTGACGGGGTCAAAGTGTTTCAGGCTGGGACAGATGTCGATAGCGAGGGAGCCCTGATCGCGGTTGGCGGCCGTGTTCTTGCGGTGACCGCGACGGGCGACGATTTTGATACGGCGTTCGGGCGTGCATACAGCGCTGTTTCCGAAGTGGATTGGCCAACGGGCTTCTGCCGCGCAGATATAGGCTGGCGGGTCCGGAGCAAATGAAGGGCGAGTCCAGTCTCGAAAAACTCATCTCCGGGCTGACGGTTTATCGGCATGACGGCGTTTGGGAGTTCGTGAGCGGGACTCAGTCAGAAGTGTCTAGCGCTGTCATGCAGTTTCGTGAACGTGAAGGCTGGACGCACATCGTTCCGGCAGCGCGTTCGGCCCTGGAAAACGAAAGATTTGTGTGGTTGGAAATGGCCGTACATTCCGATCTGAACGCTGTCGGTTTCTTGGCTGCAATTGCCACAAGACTGGCTGATGAGAACATTCCCTGCAATGCCGTAGCGGCTTGTTTTCATGATCATATTTTTGTCCCTGAAGCTTTGGCTGACAAGGCTGTGCTGGCGCTTGAAAAGCTGGCCTCTGGCGAGTGACAGCGCTGTCTATCTGGGCGGTAATCTGTTGCAATAATATCAATCGAAAATCGTTGGCACGTTTTCCGCATATTTGGGGGTGGTCAAGGAGACATCTTTGGGCTGAAGTTGGCTTACGGAGGACCTGAACAAGGCAGGTCATCCTGTTGGAGAAACTTCGCTTTTATGGGTTTAAGTTAGGAAATTGTGCATGTCGGGAAATGCTTCAGCGCTTAGTGATTTGGGAATTGCACCAAGCGAAATTAGGAAGAACTGGAATGAAACGCGGCTCTATGAGCGCGCTATTGCAGACGGGGAAGCGGAAGTTGCCAAAGGGGGCGCATTGCTGGTGAAGACCGGACTGCACACCGGCCGCTCTGCAAAGGACAAGTTCACGGTCCGTGATGAGACAACCGAAAGCACGGTCTGGTGGGACAATAATGAGTCCATGACGCCGGAGCATTTTGATACTCTGTTCAAAGACTTTCAGGCCCATCTCGAGGGCAAAGAGCTTTATATGCAGCAGCTTTTTGGCGGCGCTGATCTCGATCACCGTCTGCCTGTGCGTGTGATCAACGAGTTTGCCTGGCACTCGCTGTTTATTCGCCATCTTCTGCGCATTCCCGAAGCAAGTGAGTATGACGGTTTCGAGCATGAATTCACAATCATCAACTCGCCGTCTTTCCGCGCTGATCCTGCGCGCCACGGAACGGTTTCGGAAACGGTTATCGCGGTCAACATCGCCAAACGGATCGTGCTGATTGGCGGCACAAGCTATGCTGGTGAGACGAAGAAATCCGTCTTCACCATCTTGAACTATCTGCTGCCGACCAAAGGCGTGATGCCAATGCATTGCTCGGTCAATGATGGCGGACATGATGATGCGGCAATCTTCTTCGGGCTCTCGGGCACGGGCAAGACGACGCTGTCTGCGGATGCCAGCCGCGAGCTGATCGGGGACGATGAACATGGCTGGTCGGAAAACGGTCTCTTCAATTTCGAAGGCGGCTGTTATGCGAAAATGATCAATCTGTCGCCGGAGAACGAGCCGGAGATTTATGCCACAACAAGCATGTGGGGTACGGTGCTTGAAAACGTGGTGATGGATCCGGAAACGCGTGAGCTTGATTTCCACGACAATACGCTGGCGGAAAATTCGCGCGGGGCTTACCC
>CAZXXY010000166.1:0-4331 GCA_964644755.1 uncultured Hyphomonas sp.
CTTCCCTTCCCCAAGGACGCCCCGCTAGACTGTCTCCGTAAAATCAAAACCGGAGCCAGCCACTCATGGACGTTT
Organism: uncultured Hyphomonas sp.; assembly: GCA_964644755.1. GTDB lineage: Bacteria > Pseudomonadota > Alphaproteobacteria > Caulobacterales > Hyphomonadaceae > CALLCD01. The sequence continues at coordinate 76 of CAZXXY010000166.1, forward strand.
CAACCGCCGTAAACCAGCGCATCTCGACCCGCGCCTTTCTCGACACCCCGATCACCGAAGCCGAGACCCGCGACTGGCTCGCCGCTGGCCAACGCTCTCCGTCCGGCGGCAATCTCCAGCCTTGGCGCGTCATTGCCCTTGCCGGTGACGCCAAGGCGGCCGTTGCCCAAATGGCCATGACAGCCCTGATGGCCAATCCGAAAGGCGAGCCAACCGACTATCCCATCTACCCCAAAGACCTGTGGAATCCGCACGAAGAACGCCGCCAGACCATTGGCAGGCAAATGTTCGAAACCCTCGGCATCCCGAAAGATGACCGCGGCGCGCGCATGGCGTGGTTTGCCAATAATTTCAAATTTTTCGACGCGCCGCTCGCCATCTTCATCGTCCTCGACGAGCGCATGGGCCACGGCCAATGGGCCCATTCGGGCATGTTCCTGCAAACCCTGGCCTTGCTCGCCGAAGAGCGCGGCTGGGCAAGTTGTATGCAAGAATGCTGGGGCATGTTGCGCCCATCCCTGAAGGCCCACCTCAAGCTCGGAGACACCGAAATGGTCTGGTGCGGCATGGCGGTGGGCCATCCTGACCGGTCTGCCCCCGTCAACAGTCTGCGCTCGGAACGGGCCGACATAGAGGAATTTGCAAGCTTTGCAGGCTTCTAGAGACAGTCCAGATCACTGAACTGTGTAGTCCTTTGATTGGCTTCACATTAGAACCCTTGTTATTCACAATCCCAGATAAGACCTTTTTGGAGTGGCGAAATGAACCCTTTTTCGAGTTTGACCATCAAAAGCGCAGCGGCAGCTCTGGCCCTCGCTCTGGCCGCCTGCGGCGGTGCATCAACAGAGTCCAGCAGCGACAGTACGACCGCCGTGGCTCCGGCTACGCTGATTACAGGCACCGAAACCCCTGAAATCATGAACGAGCACTATGCCGACTTCCTCGCCAAATACATTTCCGAAACTGACGGCATCAATTTTGTCGCCTATGGGGATGTGACGCCAGAAGATCACGCCATGCTCAATGCCTATATTACGAGCCTCGAGACGCGCGGGCCTGCCGGCCTCAGCCGTGACGATGAAATGGCCTACTGGTTCAACCTTTACAATGCCAAGACCATCGCCGTGATTCTGGAAGCCTATCCGGTCTCCTCCATCCGCAAATTGGGCAGCTTCAATAGCGGCCCCTGGGACAATAAAAACATGACGGTCAATGGCGTCGGCGAGATGAGCCTGAACGATGTCGAACACAAAACCCTGCGCGCCAATTGGGACGAACCGCGCATTCACTATGCGGTCAATTGCGCCTCCTATGGTTGCCCGAACCTCAAAGCGACGCCTTGGATTGCCGAAACGCTGGAAGCTGATCTGACGGCCGCAGCCATCGATTATATCAACCATCCGCGCGGCTTCCGCGTCGAAAATGGCCGGGTCACGGCATCCAAGATTTTCAATTGGTATAAGGAAGACTTTGGCGGCAATAATGACGGTATTCTGGCTCATGCCCGTCTCTACGCCCAAGGGGATCTGAAAACCGCGCTCGATGCGGCAACAGGGATCAATAATTTCGAATACAATTGGAACCTGAACGAGAACTAGGCCGAAAAAGCCATAAGACTGAACGGCGTTTCGGGAAAACAGTCCTGAAGCGCCGTTTCTCGTTCTACTCCAAACCGGCGCCGCCTATACTTTTACACGCATTAGGGCTGGCACAATGCCCGAACCGCGCTAAACAAAGCGCATGAAAATTGCGACATGGAATGTAAACTCGGTCAAAGCCCGATTGCCGACAGTGCTAGAGGTTCTCAAAGCCATCGACTGCGATGTCGTCTGCCTGCAAGAACTCAAATGTGAAACCGACGCCTTCCCTTATATGGAACTCGAAGACGCTGGCTGGACCTGTGCTGTTCATGGCCAGAAAACCTATAATGGCGTTGCCATCCTCTCGCGCCACCCGCTTGAAGACATCGAAACCGGATTGGCCGGCGACGAGAGCGACGAGCAATCACGCTATATCGAAGCTCTGGTCATGGCCGATGAGCCGATCCGCGTCGGTTGCCTCTACCTGCCCAATGGCAACCCCGCCCCGGGACCAAAATTCGACTATAAGATCGCATGGATGAACCGTCTGGCAGAGCACGCCAAATCGCGGCTTGTCTGGGAGGAACCCTTTGTTCTCGCGGGTGACTATAACTGTATCCCGCGCCCTGAAGACTGCTACGATCCCGCCGCATGGCTCGACGATGCGCTGACCCGCCCGGAAACGCTTGCTGCCTTCCAGCGTCTCAAGAACCTCGGCTTTACCGAAGCCTTCGAAGCCCTCGACAATCGCGGGCATCAATACACATTCTGGGACTATCAGCGCGGCGCCTTCCAGAAGGATCATGGCATCCGCATCGACCATCTCCTGTGTTCGCCGCAAGCTGCCGACAGGCTTGAAGCCTTCAGCATCTATCGCGACGCACGGGCCCTGACCAAACCGTCAGACCATGTGCCCGCAATTGCAACATTCACTTAAACTGAGAAGACGGGTCAGCGCCGACTAGTCTTCGGTCGCGCACTTGGCATTGTAGGCAGCAAAATCCTCATTGAGCTGCGCGCCTGTCACACGATAGGCTTGCTCGACACGGTCAAACTCTTTCACTGCCTCATCATAGACAGTCTTTTTGGCATCTGCCTCGGCCGCATGGCCAGCGCTAAAATTGCGCAAGGCTTCTGCCGCTTCCCAGACATCGCCGGCCTCTTCGACCTCGATGACCAACGCATCACGGCGCGTGACCAATCCATCAAACTCGGCCTTTTTGGGTCCGAAAGTCGCCGCCATTGCCTGACACGCCTTCGCCTCTTTTGCGGTCAGCGCCGACGCGGTTGAAACAGGCAAAACAACTGCCGCCAATAAGGAAATCACAAAATATCTCATAGCACCAATCTCCCTTTATAATATGACAGCGATATGTCCAGTACGAGACAATCTTCGCACAAAACACCTTAAGCCAAGCTGAATGAAACACGGTCCAAAAATGGCCAATTGTGGCGCCCCTATCCGCGCGACCGGTCCTTCTCTGACAGGGAATCGATCAACTGGAAAACTGCCGAAAAATCAGCGAGCAAGTCACGTATCCGGTCAGGATTATCAAGCGGCGCAAAAAGACTCCCCGGTTCGAACAAATCCGCGCCTTCAAGGGCGATCATGACTTGTCCGTCCACAAACGCGCAGCGGAGTTTACTGCCATGGAACGCCTGTTCGAGATCCACAAGTTCCTGCATCACATCAGGCGTCAGCAGAAACCGGCTTTCAACCTGATCGGTGGTGTGCACCTCGAATGATTTTTCAAACACAGGGTCTTCCAGCCGCGCCCGCTTCGTCCCTTTTACCCCGCCAAGCCGATTGAACAGACCTGCATCCCGCAAAACCAGCGTTGTGCCATGAAACGCCTTGTGAAAATCAAACCGCAAACACTGTCCGCGAAACACAGTGACCCACTCGGTTCGGGTCCGGCCTCGCGAATCCGTGCGTCGCCGCTTAACTTCGAGATGCGCTTCGAAAAACTCGAAATCAACACCATTGCGCACCCCCGTGAGCTGGTCTTCAAACGCCGACCGGTCCCAACCGGGCAGCAATTTTACCGCGCGCATATTATGGACAAGTCTCTGGTCGCCGCAATCTTCGACAAAATTCAGCCCCAGCCGCTCGGCCACAGGCGTGACCATCAGGGTTTTGGCTTCCTTGCCAATCCGGGCAAGATCCTGCTGCATGAAGCCATACGTCCCCAAGCCTGCCAAGACGCCGCCAATAGTAATGAAAGGCACGCGCGCCAGAAACAGCCCGACAACCACGCCTGCCAAACCAAGAGCGGCACCCATCCAGCGCCCTTTAACGGCCTTCGCCGCAGCCGCCTGCCGGTCCACTTCACGAGCACGCAAGGCAGGCCGGATCACGTCTTGGTAATGCCGGTCAAATCCCTCAAAGTCCGAAGGCAACCCTTCAAGCGCCTTCAAAACATCCGGATCAATATTCTCATCTGGTCCGCGATTCTCGTCCATGCCCGCAATCTAATCATGCTTGCAAAGCTGTATCAAACACCGATCAGATATCAGCGTAGACATGCCCTTCGCCAGAGAACCCCAAATGCGTCACCGCGCCCTCATGGGCTGGCCCGACAAGCCGTGCAAATTTCTCGATCGCGCCAGAGCCATACTTGGTTTTGCGCGGGGTCCATTTGCGCTTGCGGTCTTCAAGCTCGGCTGGCGTCAGAT
>CAZXXY010000167.1:0-4236 GCA_964644755.1 uncultured Hyphomonas sp.
TTCACTTGGCTGTCCGAAGGCGCTTGTCGATTCCGAACGCATTGTCACCCGTCTGCGCGCCGAAGGCTATGCGCTCTCTGGCGACTATCACGGCGCAGACCTTGTGATCGTAAACACTTGCGGCTTTCTCGATAGCGCGCGGGACGAAAGCCTTGAGGCCATTGGAGAAGCCATCGAAGCGAATGGCAAAGTTGTGGTTACAGGCTGTCTGGGCGCCGAGCCCGAGGTGATCGAAAAAGCGCACCCGTCCGTCCTGGCGGTGACCGGTCCGCACCAATATGAGCAAGTTATGGAGGCGGTGCACACGCATCTGACCCCGCCGCACAATCCGCACACAGACCTCGTGCCTGATGCCGGTTTGAAGCTGACCCCGCGCCATTACGCCTATCTGAAAATTTCTGAAGGCTGCAATAATCGTTGCTCTTTCTGCATCATACCCAAATTGCGCGGCGATCTTGCCAGCCGGCCCATCCATCATGTCCTGACCGAAGCAGAGCAATTGGTCAAAGCGGGCGTCAAAGAATTGCTGGTGATTTCGCAGGATACGAGCGCTTATGGCCTCGATGTGAAATACGAGCCCGAGATCTGGAAGGACGAGCTTTACGAAACCCGTTTTCTCGACCTTGCAAAAGGGCTGGGGTCACTCGGCGTGTGGACGCGGATGCATTATGTCTACCCCTACCCGCATGTTGACCAGATCATCCCGCTCATGGCCGAGGGTCTGATCACGCCCTATCTCGACATTCCCTTCCAGCATGCCGCTGCGCCCGTATTGCGCGCCATGAAACGCCCCGCCAAGCAGGACAAAGTCCTTGAGCGGATTACCCAATGGCGACGCGATGTGCCCGATCTGGCAATCAGATCAACCTTCATTGTCGGCTTCCCCGGTGAAACCGAACAGGATTTCGAAGTCTTGCTGGACTTTATCCGTGAAGCCAAAATCGACCGCGCCGGTTGCTTCAAATACGAGAATGTCGCCAGTGCTGATAGCGCCGATTTGCCGGGACATGTGCCCGAAGAGGTCAAAGAAGAGCGCTGGCACCGCTTCATGCAGGTTCAGGCGGACGTTTCAGGCGCCCGCGCGCAGGCCCAGATCGGCACTGTGCAAGATGTGATTATTGATGGGCCTAGCGATGAGGCGGGCACGGTAATCGGCCGCACCAAAGCCGATGCGCCAGAGGTCGATGGTGTTGTCTATCTGACCGATGCGGATCATTTGCAGCCCGGGGACATCATCAGCGCCAGGATTGATGACGCTGATGAGTACGACCTGTTCGGCACACCGGCCAGCTAGCCCTCTCTAGCGGCGAACCTGATTGCGCACCGTAACTTCTGCGCCATCAGGTATGCCAAGCTCTGCAAAGCTCCATGCCACCTGAACCCCATCGGGAACAATTGCCTTACAATGGTCTTGCCGGATGCGGCGCACACCGATCTCGAACGCATTGTCGTCTTCCTTCTCGACGTCAACGTCGAAAAAATCACGCTCGGTGCAGCCATTGCTCGTTACAAGAAACGCGACCGAGCTTGCCGAAACATCTGCTGCGAAGACTGTTCCATATCCACTGTGATGACCGTCATAACTGGTCCCGAAGTGATCATCATCGGCATCAATGATGATACAGCCCCCCAGCAATGAGAGAGCAAGAGCGGCGCTGGCAATTTTCAATTTCATAATCATCTCCTTATTGAAAAACAGTAATTGACTTATTGTGTTTCAATATGTACTTGTCAACACATATCGAAAAACAGGAAGGATTGAACATGTTACGTACATCACTCTTCATGTCTGGACTGCTGCTTGCAGGCGCCGCCGCGATAACCATTCCAGCCAATGCCGAGACCCGAAGCTTTGACTATGACGGATTTTCGGCGCTCAAGGCGCAGCAATCTATCCATGTTGTCTACACTGCATCGGAAGATTTCGGCGTTCAGGCTGATGTCGAGAATGACGAGTTCGACGATCTGCTGATCTCCACCAAGGACGATGTTCTCGTGCTTGAGCGCCCCAAGCGGCGGGCGGGCTGGTTCGGCAATCGCAATCGTCCGGAAATTACTGTGTATGTGTCCGCGCCGACACTTTCTTCGGTGCAGGTTAGCTCCAGTGCGAGATTTGAAGGGGATGAGCTGACGGCTTCCAGCCTGAAATTGAAAGCGTCCTCAAGTGGCGACATCAACGTCGCCAGGGTTTCGACTGGCGATCTGCAAACCAGGGCTTCGTCCAGTGGCCGGATCGAACTTGCGGGAACCTGCACGTCGCTCGACAGCAATGCGTCCTCTAGTGGCCGAATCCGGGGCGCAGACCTCGTTTGTCAAAGCGCGGACATAGATGCGTCCTCCAGCGGCAAAGTCGCTCTGGAACTTGATGGCGGCTCGGTCGATATCGATCTGTCCTCTAGCGGGCAGGCTGATCTGACCGGCACGTGTGACCGTGCCAAAATTTCGGTTAGTTCTGGTGCCGATGTGGACGGCCGCTCGTTAACCTGCAATGGCCTGGATGCAAAAGCGAGTTCCGGCGCCAACATCGAGATCAGCATCACCGGCACCGTAGAAGCACGCGCCTCGTCCGGATCGGACATTGATATTTACGGTTCACCAACCCGTGTTGACGAACGGACCTCTAGCGGCGGCGATGTCGATATCCACACCGCGCTCTAGCCCCTACCCCTGTCCGGTCAGACTGGTTTAGATTTCAAACTGGTCTGGCCGATACCCCGGGTCTGGATATTGCGGGTCCATATCGTCCAAAGCTCCGCGCACCAGCCGCGCTATAAAGGCGTTTCGGCGCGACCGGCTATCTGACGGGATCACATACCATGGCGCATGCTTGGTCGAGCATTTCTCAACGGCTGTTTCATAGGCGTCCATGAAGGCAGGCCAGAGCTTGCGGTCTTCCAGATCACCGGGGTTGAATTTCCAGCGTTTGTCCGGTTCTTCAAGACGCGACAGGAGCCGTTCGCCCTGGGTTTCGTGCGAGATGTTCAACATGCATTTGACGATCACGACACCATTCTCGGTCAGGTGGCGTTCGAAGTCATTGATCTGGGCGTAGCGCTGTTTGATTGCATCTTTGGATGCAAATTCGCGGACTTTGACCACCAAGACATCTTCATAATGGGAACGGTCGAAAATGCCGATCTTGCCTTTGCCGGGCACGGCAGCATGGATACGCCAGAGATAGTCTTGAGCAAGCTCGCGTTTTGACGGCCCCTTAAAGGCCTCAAGCTGCATGCCCAGCGGCGAGGTGTAGGCAAACACATTGCGGATCACGCCGCTTTTTCCGGATGTGTCCATGCCCTGCAAAACGACCAGCACCGAGCGTTTGCTCTCGCCATAGAGCCGGTCCTGCAATTCATTGATCGCGCGGGCGTCTTCTTCGAGACTGGCACGGGCGTCCAGCTTGTCGTCAAACAGGTCGGGATGGCGGGTCGGTCGATCTTCCAGTTTGAATTTCTTACCGGGCTCTGCAATCAACGCCTCGCGGACAGTTTTAATCTTGGGCTGACCCATCTTCGTCACTCCGTTCAAAATGTTTCCGGCAATAGAAAAGCCGCGTAACCATCGTCACGCGGCTTTCCAAAAATTTCAAGCACCTGAGCTCTTAGGAGGAGTAATATTCCACCACTTGCGCTGGCTCCATCTTCACCGCGAACGGCACGTCAGACAGTTCCGGAATGCGGATATAAGTCGCTGTCATCGCTTTTGGATCAACTTCGATATATTCAGGAAGGTCACGCTCGGCCGAGCCAAGAGCTTCCAGAACAAGCGCCATATTGCGAGACTTTTCGCGCACCTGAACCACATCACCCGGCTTCAGACGGCAAGATGCGATGTTTGTTTTCACACCATTGAGCAGAACATGGCCGTGATTGACGAACTGACGTGCAGCAAAAATTGTCGGCACGAATTTGGACCGGTAAACGAATGCATCCAGACGGCTTTCGAGCAGGCCGATCAGGTTCTCAGCCGTGTTGCCTTTCCGGCGAACAGCTTCGTCATATGTCTTGCGGAACTGCTTTTCCGTAATGTCGCCATAATGGAATTTCAGCTTTTGTTTGGCCATAAGCTGCATACCATAGTCAGAAACCTTCTGACGACGTCCCTGACCGTGTTGGCCGGGCTTGGTTGGGCGCTTATTGACAGGAGATTTGGGGCGGCCCCAAATATTTTCACCGACGCGACGGTCGATTTTGTACTTCGCGCTGTGGCGACGTGACATGGTAGTACCTCATTTTT
>CAZXXY010000168.1:0-4215 GCA_964644755.1 uncultured Hyphomonas sp.
GAAGCATATATTTACGACGCTGTGCGCACACCGCGCGGCAAGGGCAAGAAGTCTGGCAGCTTGCATGAGATCACCGCGCTTGAGCTGGCCACGCAGCCACTTCGTGCGATCCGTGACCGCAATGAGCTGGACACATCAGACGTTGATGATGTTGTGCTGGGCTGTGTCTCTCCGGTTGGCGAACAGGGCGCAGACATTGCCCGCGTTGCCGTTCTGAATGCTGAATATGCCGAGACGACGGCGGGCGTTCAGATTGACCGTTTTTGTGCTTCAGGTCTCGAAGCCTGCAACATGGCCGCGTCGAAAGTCATGACCGGCGAAGCGGATATGGCCATTGGCGGCGGGATTGAAAGCATGAGCCGGGTGCCAATGGGCGCTTCGGGCGGCGCGTGGTCAGCTGATCCGCAAGTGGCAATCAAGACCTATTTTGCGCCTCAAGGTATTGGCGCCGATACAATCGCGACCAAATACGGGTTTAGCCGCGATGATGTTGATGCGTATGCGGTTGAAAGCCAGAAGCGCGCGGCAAAGGCCTGGGAAGAAGGCCGGTTCTCCAAATCTGTGATTGCCGTGAAAGACCAGATGGGCGGCACGCAGCTTGACCGTGACGAACATATGCGTCCCGACGCCACCATGCAGAGCCTTGCGGCGCTGAACCCGAGTTTTGCCGGCATGGGCGCGATGGGCTTTGATGAGGTTATCAAGCAGCGTTATCCGGAGCTTGAGGCAATCAATCACGTTCACCATGCGGGCAACTCGTCCGGCATCGTTGACGGCGCTGCGGCGGTTCTGTTCGGATCGAAAGCCATGGGCGAGAAGCATGGTCTCAAGCCGCGCGCACGTATCAAGACGATGGCGTCAATCGGCTCCGAGCCGGGCATCATGCTGACCGGCCCAACCTATGTGACGCAAAAGGCTCTGAAGAAGGCTGGCATGGAAGTTGGCGACATTGACATTTACGAGCTGAACGAAGCATTTGCATCCGTCCCGATGCTGATGATGCAGCTGCTTGATATTGACCACGCGAAGATGAACGTCAATGGCGGCGCGATCGCTATGGGGCATCCGCTTGGAGCGACGGGCGCAATGTTGCTCGGGACGATGGTTGATGAGCTTGAGCGGTCCGGAAAAGAAACGGCCCTCGTGACTTTGTGTGTGGGTGCCGGCATGGGCACGGCGACCATCATCGAACGCGTCTAAGCACGCACGAAGGCAAGCGTTATGAGTGACCGAAAACGAAAACAACGTCCCGCCAAAGCGGTCCGGCGTGATGCGGCCGAGGGCGAACGTCGCCTTTGGACGCGTCTGCGTCGCAAACAGGTGGATGGGGCAACCTTCCGGCGGCTCTATCCGATCCATGATGTGACAGCGAGCTTTGCCTGTATTGCGCGCAAAACCGTTGTCGAATTCGACAATAGCAAAGTGGCGCTGGCCCAAGAGCTGTCGCATGAAAAGCGGCGCCTCGAACGGATTGTCTCGCTTGGGTGGAAAGTGATCCTCGTCAAGCATGAAGATGTGTTTGCGGATATTGAAGCCGTTGCCAAATCGATCGCCGAGCAGCTGCCGCCCGCCCCAGAAGAAAAACCTGTTTTCGCCAAGCCGGATCCGGTCGAGACGGCGCTGAATGACGCCATTCCCGACGATACTGGCTGGCAACCCTAATTTGAGAAAGATAGATAAGATGAACCTCGAAACATTCACATTTGACATTGACGCTGACGGCGTTGCGCACGCGGTCTTCGATGTGCCCGGCCGCAGCATGAACACGCTGACTGGAAAGGCGATTGCCGACATTATCGCGATCACCAACGAGATTGCCACCAATGACAAGATTGTCGGCGCGGTGCTGTCTTCGGGCAAACCATCCGGCTTTTGCGCTGGCGCGGATCTCGGCGAAATGGGCGAGCTGGCAGGCGGCAAGCCAAGCTCGGAAATGACAGAAGCAGAGCTGAAAAAGGCGCAATTCGATCGCGGGTTTTCACTCAACAAAACACTGCGCGAGCTAGAGACTTGCGGCAAGCCCGTCGCATGTGCTCTGAACGGATTGGCGCTGGGAGGCGGCCTTGAAGTGGCTTTGGCGTGTCATTATCGCGTTGCGGCCAATGACAATCCGAAGCTGCAATTCGGTTTGCCGGAAGCGAAGATCGGCCTGTTGCCGGGCGCTGGCGGCACACAACGCCTGCCGCGCCTGATCGGCGTGCAAGCCGCCCTCGAACATATCTTGCAGGGCAAGTCGATGAGAGCGGATAAAGCGCTTTCTCTGGGCGTCGTCAGTGAGCTGGTGCCAGCTGCTGAAACGGTCGCCAAGGCAAAAGAATGGGTGCTGGCAAATCCGGATGCGAAAGCGCCTTGGGACGAAAAGGGCTTCAAGATGCCCGGAGGCGTGGTGCATAAATCACCGGGCGCTGGACAAGTGGCGGCGATGGCGAATGCGATGCTGATGAGCCAGTCCTATGGCAATTACCCTGCACAGAAGAACATTCTTTCTTGCGTCTATGAAGGCACGCAGCTTCCGATTGATGCGGCTTTGCGGGTGGAGACACGCTACTTTATCAACACCCAGCAGCGGCCAGAAGCCAAAGCCATGATCCGGACATTGTTCTTGTCGATGCAGGCGCTCGGCAAGGGTGCAAGCCGTCCTGCTGATGTCCCGAAATATGAGCTGAACAAAGTGGCGGTTATCGGCGCTGGCTTGATGGGTGCGGGTATTGCTTATGAGCAGGCGCGCGCGGGCATCGAGACGGTGCTGGTGGATGTGTCGATGGAGAATGCGGAGAAGGGCAAGGACTATTCGCGCAAGCTCGTCGAGAAGGGCATCAAACGCGGCAAGCTGACCGAAGAAAAGGGCGAGGCTCTGCTGGCGCGGATTACACCGACAGACAATTATGACGACTTCAAAGGCGCAGACCTTGTGGTCGAGGCGGTCTATGAGAACCCTGAACTCAAGGCCAAGATTACGAAAATGGCGGAAGAGCAGCTTGGCGAGGCGGCCGTGTTTGGTTCGAACACGTCGACCCTGCCGATCACTGGACTGGCCGAAGCATCGAGCCGTCCGGAGAACTTTATCGGTATCCACTTCTTCTCGCCGGTCGAGCGGATGGGGCTGGTCGAGATCATTATGGGCGAGAAAACCACGCAGGAAACGCTGGCCAAGTCGATCGACTATGTGCTGGCCATTCGCAAGACGCCGATTGTCGTCAATGACAGTCGCGGCTTCTATACCTCGCGTTGCTTTGGCACCTATACCCAAGAGGGGCTGTCGATGCTGGCCGAGGGCATCAAGCCTGCCATCATCGAGAATGTCGGCCGTCAATCAGGTATGCCGATGGGACCGCTGGAAGTGTCGGACTCGGTTGGCCTCGACACGGCTTTGAAAGTCGGTCGCCAAATGGCGCAGGCGTCGGGCATTGATTATTCAGGCAACGAGCTGGGCCAGATGATGGCGTGGATCGTTGAAGACAAGGGCCGTCTCGGACGCAAGGCTGGCAAAGGCTTCTACGATTATGGCGACAATGGCAAACCGACCCGTATCTGGCCGGACCTGAACAGCCAGATTGAAGTGAAGGTGGATGAATGCCCACCGGAAATGAAAAAGGAGCTGACCAATCGCTTCCTCGTGCGTCAGGCGATCGAGGTGGCGCGGTGCTTTGAAGAGGGTGTGATCACGGATGCGCGCGATGGCGACATCGGATCGATCCTCGCTTGGGGCTTTGCGCCGTATACTGGCGGGTGTTGCTCCTATGTCGATCTGATCTGGGGCATCAAGGAGTTCGTTGCCGAGGCGGATCGTCTCGCAGACAAGTATGGCGACCGGTTCCGGCCGAACGATATGCTGCGCGATATGGCGGCAAAAGGCGAGGGTTTCTATGACCGGTTCGCGCCGGCCGACGCCGGAAAAGCGGCAGCCTAGAGTTCGGGGCCCACGCACTGTGGGCCTGCAAGCGAGTAAATAAAAAGGCCGGGGCGTTCTGCCTCGGCCTTTTCTGTCTCGGACGAAGTCGACTTGGAAAGCCTATCTCGCCGTCAACAACCGCCAAGCGTGCAGATGGCTGCTACGTTGGGGACAGGCTCGAACGAGTTCGGCCCATGCCTGATTATGACATCAAGATATGCCCATTTTGTGGCGAGGGGGTGTTCGATTGGCGGTGTGCTAATTGGCACCGATATGAGTGGTGATGAATTTGTCGAGTTCTCGCAAAACGTCGAGCCGGTCGC
>CAZXXY010000169.1:0-2309 GCA_964644755.1 uncultured Hyphomonas sp.
TCGGTCACATCCCTGCGTGAAATTTCCATCCGGTTGGCGACCACTTCATCCGGATCAAGCTCGATCAGAAGATACACGCCGCCTTGCAGGTCCAGCCCGAGATTGACTTTCTTCTTGGGCAAAAAGTCCGGCCACCAGGACCGTTCCGCTGCCGCTGTCTGCGCCCGGAACGCGTCTTGAGCTTCGACCGATTGCGAGCTTGGCGCATCAGGCTTTACGCCCAAAAAACCATCCGAAACCGTATTGGGAAACGCCAGAAGCGCCCCCCAAATCAGGACGAGCGCGATACCCAGAACTTTCCACTTGGAAAAATGCAGCATGAATTCTAATTCCGTCTAGTTGGGCTTCGCATCATTTGCTGGCACCAATTGCTTTTTGCCACGTACATCGGCGACCATGCCCTTAACCAGACGCACGCGAACGCCCTCGCTAAGTTCGACGGTCAATTCCTGCTCTGCAACCTTGGTCACTTTCCCGATCAAGCCACCCGTGGTGACGATCGTATCGTTGCGACGGATACCATCAATCATCGCCCGATGCTGTTTGGCGCGCTGCTGTTGGGGCCGGATCAGCAAGAAATAGAAAATGAGAATGAGCGGTAAAAACAACAATAATTGCTGCATGATAGCGCCTGATGCCGATTGTCCGGCCGCCTGAGCAGAAGCTTGCCCTGCGAGCAGCACTGCGACGCCGGAAGCGGATAAAAATTTGTGAACCATTGTAGTTCCTTCGATTGCCTTCTTGCCGACATGTTTTCCATGTCGTGTTTTATATCTAACCCACATAAGGCGGTTACAGCGCTTTTGAAACCCCATGACTGAGGGCAATCTGCATCCCGATAGGATGACTTTCCAAAGTCTGTCCATCAGCCCCCATGGAAACCTGTTTCCAGACATCATCTTCGGCTTCGCAAACCGGCGCAACACAAAATCCGTCTGACCTGAGTTGCTGTAGCAAAACCTCCGGAACCGACCGGACCCCGCCCATCAGCAATATCCGGTCAAAAGGTCCCTGATCCGGCCAGCCTTCCAGCCCATCACCATGCTTGAGGTGAATGGACCCCAAGCCTTGATTTTGAATGTTTTCTTCGGTCGCGCGGGTGAGTTGCCCATACCGCTCAACGCCAAAAACGTCTGCCCCCATCGCCGCAAGAACCGCCAGCACATATCCCGATCCAGCGCCCACAACGAGCACCCGCGCCTGTAGTGTCTTATACAGTTTCAGCGCTTGCAGCATCGGTGCGATTTCCGAAGGCCGCGCCAATGTCTGCCCGCAATCGATCGGCAAAACGCAATCCTCAAAAGCCAGATCCGCCAGTGCAGGACCAACAAAATCTGACCGCGGCACCTTCTCGATCGCGCCCAAAACATCCGAATCAGTAATGCCCTGCTGACGCAGCATGAGAATCAATCGGGCGCCCTGAAGCGGATCATTGATTAGCTCGGCCATTTCTCCTCCAGCATTCGCAAACACGGCTCATGCGTCAGATTAGTATGAAGCGGCGTCACTGACACGAAATTATTGTAAATCGCATGCAGATCGGTGCCCTCGGGCGGCTTGGACAGGCGGCCATTATACGCAATCCAGACATAGTCCTTGCCCCGCAAATCCGTGCGCGTATGCGTGTCGATCACCATTTGGTCACGCTGACCTTGCCGCGTCATCTGCACGCCCGCAACTTGATCAGGCTCGCAATCGGGAAAATTGACATTCGGCGTCACAGGGGTCGGCCAGCCGATCTCCAGAAGCTGGCGCACCGTTTGGATGCCCCATTGCGTTGCCGTGTTCCAATCGAGCGATCCGGGCGCGCGGAAATTCTTGGCCTGGCTCAGCGCGATCGACGGAATCCCGTGCGCTGTCCCCATAAGCGCCGCCGCCACAGTCCCGGACATGGACGTATCGCCCGCCATATTCTGCCCATTATTAACCCCTGACAGGATCAGATCCGGCGGCGAATCGACCATCAGTTTGCGCAGCGCGACAAGCACACAATCTGTTGGTGTTCCGGTAAGGCCCCATTGATTGCCCCCCGCATCGCGCACGCGCAGCGGCTCGGTCAGGGTCACGGCGCGGGATTTTCCAGATTGCTCCACTTCCGGCGCAACCACCCATATATCGCTCGAAAATTCGCGTGCAATCGCGGTTAGAGCTGTCAGTCCCGTGGCGTGGATGCCATCATCATTGGTAAGCAATATACGCATAAATGTCTTCCTTTGGTCGCGGCGGACCCTGCCCTGATTACCGATACATAGGCAACCCAAACCGTAAACAATGTGATCTCCACGTGACCTCGATCCTGTCCGCCCCCC
>CAZXXY010000169.1:2409-4203 GCA_964644755.1 uncultured Hyphomonas sp.
CCCGTGACGAAACCGGTCGAACCGTCCTATATACACATGCAAGGAGAACCGGCATCCCATGACCCCTGTCTCGCTCATGACCAAATTGCGAACCCTGTTGACGGCCGTGCAGGCCCTGCCTGTCATTCGCCCCCTGATCCGGATTGGCACCAATCTGTCCGAGAAAAACGTCACTCTGGTCGCAGGCGGCGTGGCGTTTTACGGCTTCCTCGCCATATTTCCCGCCATTTTCGCCCTGATCTTCCTATGGGAGCTGTTCGCCACAGATTCCAATGCCTTCGCCCTGTTGGATTTCCTCTCCTTCTTCATGCCCGATCAGGCCTTTGAAGTGGTTGCCGACCTCCTGATCCAGATTACAGAGCGCGAAGAGCCAACCTCGGTCTGGGCGGCGGTCATATCCCTGCTCATCGCTCTGTGGAGTTCCTCGCGCGCCATCGATTCGCTCCTTCTGGCACTGCGTCTCATGTATCGCAACACCCATCGGCGCGGCGTGATCCTGCAACGGGCGATCGCGCTTGCCTTCACTTTTTGCGGCATCTTGTTCATGATCTTTGCCTTCGTGCTGATCGGCGCAGTCCCGCCAGTCCTCAATGCGCTGAACCTCGGCGGGCTAACCGAAATAACGGTCCTGACGGGGCGCTGGATGCTGATCCTGTTCTTGTTCGGACTTGGGGCCTACGCTTTCTATTTCACCTCGCGCAAACGGCTCAAAACCGGCGACACAAGCCAGCCCAACAAGCTCCTGCCCGGCACGCTCTGGGCGTCGTTTCTCTGGCTGCTCGCCTCTTTGGCATTCTCCTATGCTCTGGCGAGTTTTGTCTCCTACAACGAGGCCTTTGGATCGCTCGGAGCAATTGCCGCGCTGATGATGTGGCTATGGCTCTCGGCGCTTGCCCTGCTCATCGGCGCCGAAATCAACACCGACTTTGAAGGCAAGATCAGTCGCGCCCAGGCACGCCAGAAAGCAGCGGAGACGATTATTCCTCCCGATAGGTAGCGCCGCTTTACTCTGGCCGACGCGGTATTTTCCTGTAGGCTAGGGTCGCAAACGTAAAAGAGGCCCATTATGCTTGATCTTATTATTCGCGGTGGAACAGTCGTCGATGGTACGGGGTCATCGGCACGACAAGCCGATATCGGCGTCAAGGATGGCCTCATCGCAGAAATCGCGGACCACATCGACACGAATGCCGAACGGGTTGTCGAGGCAAACGGGCTGATTGTTGCCCCCGGCTGGGTCGATATCCACACACATTATGATGGCCAGGCGACATGGGATGATGAGCTTGGACCATCGGCATGGCATGGCGTTACGACGCTTGTAATGGGCAATTGCGGGGTTGGTTTTGCGCCGGCCAAGCCGGACAAACATGATTGGCTGATCGGCCTGATGGAAGGCGTGGAAGATATTCCGGGCGCCGCGCTGGCTGAGGGCATCACCTGGGGCTGGGAGAGTTTTCCCGAATATCTGGATGAGCTGGAAACCATGCCGCGCAGCGTTGATATTGCCACCCATATTCCACATGGCGCGGTGCGGGCTTATGTCATGGGCGAACGCGGCGCGAACAATGAAGCAGCCACGCCTGAAGACATCAAAGCGATGGGCGAGATTGTTGCGGATGGCATTCGGGCCGGAGCACTCGGCTTTTCGACCTCGCGCACAATGTTGCACCTGTCCAAGGATGGTGTCCCTGTGCCTGGCACATTTGCAAACCGTGACGAGTTGATCGGCATTGGCGAAGCCATGCTCGAGGCAGGCGGCGGCGTATTTGAAATGGCCTCTGATCTGACCCC
>CAZXXY010000170.1:0-4187 GCA_964644755.1 uncultured Hyphomonas sp.
CTTCAATTTCACTATAATGCGGGAGGAATAATTTGGCAAGGCACGCATTGGTTGGGCGGGTGTTGGCTAAGTTTGCGCCGCAGTTGAAGCTCGACTTAAAAAATATGTTGAGCAGGACAACCACGCAGAGACGGCCGCCATGCAATATTGGACGGAACTCTCGTCTGGCTATCAAACCGTCAAGGCCGTGATGGAGCGCGACGGCGATGTGGAGCGCGCCCAGCGCTATCACCGTTATGAAATCGAGACGCGCCTTTGGTATCGTGCAAACGCTCCTCTCCCTCATCCTCGCTTTCCTCTTCGGTCTCGCTGTGCGGCGGAAGTTCCAGATACGGTGAAGCTGCCCTTGCGGCACATGAAAAAGTTTCCCTTTACGTCTACGTCACCCCCTAGCGTTGCAACCTTCAGCCATGTACGCTCCCTGCAAGATCAAGAAACTCCAGGAGAAACATCATGCGTGAAGCTGTTATCGTATCCACCGCCCGGACAGGGCTCGCCAAGACGGGCCGCGGCTCGCTCAACAATACGCACGGCATCACAATGGCCGGGCATTCTATCAAGAGCGCCCTTGAACGCGCCGGTGTTGAAGCCGAAGCGGTCGAAGATGTGTTTCTCGGCTGCGCGCAACCCGAAGGCGCGACCGGACACAATATTGCCCGCAATGCCGCGCTTTGGGCCGGTTGCCCGACCTCGACCGCTGGCGCGACGATCAACCGGTTCTGCTCGTCCGGCCTGCAAGCGATTGCAAATGCTGCGCACACAGTGACCAGTGAAGGCGCGCCCGTAGCGATTGGCGGCGGCGTCGAGTCCCTCTCGCTCGTATCGCGCTCAGGCCATATGAACCTGCACCGCTACACCGAAGACCAGCTAATGGCCTCCCAGCCTGCGATCTGGATGACCATGATCGAAACCGCTGAAATCGTTGCCGAGCGCTATGGCGTGACCCGCGAAGCCCAAGACGAATATTCGGCCGAAAGCCAACGTCGCACCGCTGAATTCCAGCAAAAAGGGTATATGGCCGAAGAGATTGCGCCGCTCGAAACCACGATGATCCTGACCAATAAAGAGACAGGTGAAACGTCCGAGCAAGAGGTCACTGTTGACCGCGACGAATGTAACCGTCCGGGCACCACCGCTGAGTCGCTTGCTGGCCTCAAGCCCGTCCATCGCGGCGGCATGGTTGTCAAAGAAGGCAAATACATCACCGCCGGTAATGCCTCGCAGCTCTCTGATGGGGCAGCAGCGGTTGTGGTCATGGAAGCGGCCGAAGCGTCCAAGCGCGGCATCAAGCCACTTGGCCGGTTCGCCGGCTTCAATGTGGCTGGCTGCGATCCAGACGAAATGGGCATCGGCCCTGTCTTCGCTGTCCCGCGTCTGCTCGAACGCCACGGCCTCACGGTTGACGATATCGACCTGTGGGAGCTGAACGAAGCCTTCGCATCACAGTGCCTTTACAGCCGTGACCGTCTCGGCATCGACCCTGAAAAATACAACGTCAATGGCGGCTCGATCTCGATCGGTCACCCGTTCGGCATGACCGGCGCACGTTGCACAGGCTCGCTCCTGCTCGAAGGTCAACGCCGCAAAGCCAAATGGGGCGTTGTCACCATGTGCATTGGCGGCGGCATGGGCGCAGCCGGTCTGTTCGAGATTTACAGCTAACCCCTTCTACACACGACAATCTTTAAAGCCCGCGCTGAAAAACGCGGGCTTTTTTGTGTCCAATATCGGCTTTTTCACCTGCAAAAAGCACGGTGCTGGCAACTGCAAACGCCTCTATATATGCAATACAATTTTAAATAAGTTTCGCCACAATCTTAGATTTTAGAGGTTGTAGACTTGGTGTTTTGCACGCGTTTTAAAGAAACAGGACGATGGCTGGTGCTTTTGGCATCAGTTACTCTGTTTGCGTGCTTTGCGAGGGCTAATGCTCAGGCTACGGTCGGAACTTGTCCAGCTGGTCAAACGGCCATCGCGGAAGTAGGTTTTGCGATATCCGGGTTTGAAAATAATCAAAGTTTTCAGTCCTCACCCCCGATCGAAACCGAAGACATGCAAATGCAGGCCATCCTTGCGGGCCCTATTCAGCCCGATGGCACAGTGAACACGCAGAACAGTCAGCTTTTTACCACAGAGACGTTTTTCAACTCGATCGACCTGCACCTCACCGCCCTGACAGACCCCGTCGTGCCCGAGGGCAGCACCATTACGCTTTCTCTGGCGCAAGCCCCCTTTAATTCCGGACTGGCTGAAATATTTACAAGTAATGACGGAACCACTTTTGCGAGCGCTGGAACGATTGGATTCGGTGGGTCCTCTGGATCATTGGGCAATGTTGATAGCTCGCCCCAGAGTGACAATTTGCTAAGGCACATCACTTTTCAGGTACCAGCCGGTAGCGGCGGCGCGCGTTTTGTTCGGGTTGAGCGAATTAGTGGCGGCTTCCGTGTCGATGGTGTACAGCGCAACGAGATCTGTAGCGCCGGACCGGCAGGTCCGCCAGCCGTCGTCGCGGTTGACGATATCGCAGCAGGTCTGGCCGGAACTGCGGGCGTGATCAATGTTGCCGCCAATGACACGCTTGGCGGGGTCGCCTTCCCGCTGCCCAATGCCGCTGGCTCAACCACGGATATCCAGATCGCACCTGGCTCCAGCGTGCCGCCGGAACTGGTCTTTGATCCGGCCACGGGAGATGTGTCGATTGCCCCCGGCGCGCCGGACGGGCTCTATCAGTTCTCCTACGAGATTTGCGAAACATCCGCGCAGACAAATTGCGCGATTGCGGACGTCGAGATAACCGTCTCTTCCGTGCCAATAGGGGCGACCTGCCCGGCTGGCCAGACCCCGATTTTTATCCCTAATCCTCTGCCCGCAACGGCTGGTTTTGAAACCGATGGCAGTGATGGTGCTCCGCCTCCGATCGGTTCGGGCAACGCAAACGCGCTTTTGAGTCAGCCTATACTTGCAGCAGGCACCGGTGTTGTGGGGTTTCCGGGGAGTGAAGCGGTGGCATCATTCTTCGATTCGATTGATTTCGATCTGACAGGCAGCGACACAATTCTTGTCCCCCAAGGCGCGACGATTACGCTCGCTGTTGCCGAATTTCCCGGTGCGCCACAATTTCCGATCACCACGGTGCTCACCTCGCCAACCGCCAACCTTGCCGACGCGACCACAATTGGCACGCTCGGCTTTGGCGGCACGACAGGCACATTGCTCACCACCCTTGGGGCCAATACTGTTGAAAGCGATCCGTCCACGCCCGGCGATACCGCCCTGATCCGGCATGTGGAGATCACCGTGCCAGCAGGCGGCGCGCGTTTCGTGCGGATCGACCTGACGGGCTTTGGCAGCCCGAACGGGTTTCAGGTGCGCGGGGCGCAGTACCAGGATGCCTGTCAGGTAAATCCAGTTGGGACACCTGAACTTACTGGCGGCAAAACTGTAGAGGCGTTTGAACCGGGAACCTTTTCTATTCCCGGCAATGATGTCGTTTACACCATTACCATTGAGAACACGGGAAGTGTGGACATAGACAATGACAGCCTGGTTTTATTTGATCCTTTGCCTCCTGAAGTGTCGCTTGTGAACCTTCCATTCAGCGTCTTCGGGGGAGGCACACTCGCGCCGGACCCTGTCTTTTTTTCGCAGATGGATGCGTCGCTAGACTTCCAGTTTGTACGCGATGTCGGGTTCTCAAGCAGTCCAACGCCCCCCACAGATTTTTCCCAATGTACTGATACATTGTCTGGTGAGGTGAACCCGCAAATAAACTTCATTTGCTTAAACCCGAAAGGCGTGTTTGCGGCAAATACAGGAGGCGCTGGCGTGCCGAAAATCAGCTTTCAGTTTCGTGCGCGTATTAATTGAAACCGGTTGAAATCACGCTTAGGCGGGCTTGGATTGCAATTGGATGTAGTTTTGCAGGCCCATATTTTCGATCATTTGCTGCTGGGTTTCCAGCCAGTCAATGTGCTCTTCTTCATCGGTTAGGTGCTTGTTGAAGAGATCGCGGGAGATATAGTCTTTGGCCTGTTCGGCGGCTTCGACGCTGGCGCGGTACATGGCCTGGGCTTCCATTTCAGAGGCGAGATCGGCAGCGAGAATTTCCGGCACGTCTTCGCCAATGTTCAATTTGCCGAGGTCTTGCAGATTTGGCAGGCCCTCAAGGAAGAGGATCCGCTCGA
>CAZXXY010000171.1:0-4184 GCA_964644755.1 uncultured Hyphomonas sp.
CAATGCCGCCGAAAGCGGACCTTATGTTCCGTGTCCCCTGCGCAGGGCATGTGGAGCTTTGGTATGGTCGTCGCTTTGAGGTGCTTATCCGGCAAATGCTTTTTCGATGACGAATTGGGCGGGGGCGGAGTTGGAACCTTCGATCAGACCCGCGTCGAGGAGGCGCTGTTTGGTGTCGTTGATCATTTCCATCGAGCCGCAGATCATGCCGCGATCGGTTTCGGGGTCGAGTTTGGGGACGCCGAGTTTTTCGAACAGTTCGCCATTGTCGATCAGGGTCGTGATGCGGCCGCCTTGCTCATAGGCTTCGCGGGTGCAGGAGGTGAACAGGCGCAGCTGTTTGCTGGCTTCCTCGCCGACGAGCGGATCATTCTTTGCTGCCTCGACGATTTCCTTGGAATAGTCCAGCTCGGCAACATCGCGGCAGGTGTGGGTGACGATGACTTCCTCAAAGCGGGCATAGGTGTCCGGATCGCGCACAAGGCTGGCAAAGGGGGCAAAGCCGGTGCCGGTGGAGAACATGTACAGACGCTTGCCGCCGACAAGGGCATCGAGGACGAGCGTGCCTGTGGGCTTTTTGCCGAGGAGAACTTCGTCACCGACCTGAATGTTTTGCAGGCGCGAGGTGAGCGGGCCGTCGGGGACTTTGATCGAGTAGAATTCGAGTTCTTCGTCCCATGCCGGAGAGGCGATGGAATAGGCGCGCAAGAGCGGGCGTCCATCTTCTTTGGGCAGGCCGATCATGACAAATTCGCCCGTGCGGAAGCGGAAGCTTGGCGGGCGCTCGAGCCGGAAGGAAAACAGCCGGTCGGTATAATGTTTGACCGCCAGCACTTTTTGCGGGGCTGGTGCGTTCGGGTTTACTTTTTTAGCCGGAGCGGATTGGTCAGTCATGTAAGCGCGCCTTAGTAATGAGTCTCAGGCCCGCATTTGTCTGTAAAAGGCGCGTAATACAAGGGGGGTTACGCGCCTTTTAGATTTACTTATCAATCGAGAGGGGGTGGCGAAGCCGGATTGAGGGCTATCTGAGGGGTCAGATCGGCGGTGTTCCAGTCGATCCGGCTGTCATCAAAGGCCAGTTTTTCGCCCAGTTCGTGGACGTTTGCATAGCCATACTGGCTGAGGGCAAGAAAGCTGAGCAGGTTGAGCGACAGGTCCGAGCTGTCATGCGGGATCGGGCCGGGCGCGGTGCCGAAATTCTGGTCTGAATAGATCAGGATGGGCACGGTGCGCGAGGGCAGGGTCAGTGCGAGGCTGAGCTCGGTCATGTCGGTCAAAGGCAGGTTGATTGCGCCCTTGATGTGGGATCTGGCGTAAGCTTGAGCGCTGCGTGTGTCGAGGATGATGGTGTCCTCAAGGCTGCGCTTTGCATTGAAATCGTCAGCGGAGATGAGCCGCGTTGGCCGCAGATCAAGCGCAAGCGCGAGCGTTTTGGAGAAATAGGCCGATTCAGCGTGCTTCTCGGAGAGTTGTCTGTCGCTCAGGGCGGGTGTGTCGGCACTGGCGGCAAGGCAGCCTGTGGCGATGAAAAGGCCGAGCGTGGCGGCGGCGAGTAAGCTGTTTCGTTTGGCTCCCATTGATCTATCTCCTTTTGCTGTTCTTACAGATTGGGAGATGATTGGGGCCGGAATAGGCGGCGTTTGCGGAATTTTCTGGAAACAATGAGGCAGGATGAATGGGTTACAAGGGTGGGATGTGGAAAGAATGTCACTCCTTGTAACCCATTCTCCGTAGCGGCCGGTCTAGAACCTTCCGCTAATCGTGAACTTGGCGTTCAGAGGCGCGCCGACGGTGATATTATTATCCGTATGTGAGTTCGGGAAATATTCCGTATCTGTCAGGTTTTCGATATTGACCTGCAAGCGCAGATTTTCGTTGAGATTGTAATAGGCCGTTGCATCAAGACGTGTGAAGCTGGGCAGGGTCACCTCATTGCTGAAGCCTGCAAAGCTTTCATCCTGATATGTCAGACCAAATCCGAGGCCGAACTTTGGCGTGACATCATAGGTCGTCCAGAGATTGAAAGTGTTCTGCGGAAGCTCGCGCAGGCGCAGAGTGCTGCCATCTGCCGCCACAGCATCCTGGACCGTCTCGACGCCATCGACAGTGACAACATCAACCTGGTTGCCTTCAAGAAAACTGTATCCGGCGGAGATATACCATTTGTCGGTCAGATTGCCCTGGATTTGGGCTTCGATGCCGCGCACTTCGGAATCGATGACATCAAGCGTGCCGGGGTCGGCATCGTTTTCCTGAGGCGAGGAGTTTTCGATGTCAAAGGCGGCGAAGGTGAAGCTTAGTCGCTCGGCAAAGTCCCATTTCAGGCCGACCTCGAGATTTGTGGACTCGTTTGGATCCAGTGCGTCATCCGGCGGATTAATGTCTGCAAACTGTTCTCCGCTACGGGGCAGGAATGTTTCGCTGAAGCTGCCATAAAGCGAGATGTTTTCGCGTGGCTTCAGGACAAGACCGACACGGGGGGCAATATTGTCATCGCGGCGCGTCAGGATTTCCTCAACGCCGGTATTGATGAAGGTCTCGATATTGTTCACCGTGATATCGAAACTGTCATAGCGCACACCAAGCACCAGATCGAGCCAATCGGTGACAGCGATTTCATCCTGAATGAAGGCGGAGAATACAGTGACATTCGCTTCGGTGTCGTCGTTTAGAATGGCGGAGCTTGCAACATCTGCATTCGGCACATTGAAGTCACCGAAAGAGACCACAACGGGCGCGCCGTCGGCAATTGTCACACCGTTCCCGAAATCTACGCCTGCGACGGTTCCAATGCCAAAGTTCAGATCGATGGCCTGGTCAGACGGGCCGGCGAATACGTTAAAGACGGCCTGATCGGTTCGGATGTCGGAGCTGCCGAACAAAGCAATCTCCTCCGCGCGCGCGGCAGCTTGTGTGCTGAAAAAGGCGTTGAGGCGATCATTGTCATTATCAGTGTCGCTAAATTCACCGCCGAGCACAATACTGTGCAGGATGCTGCCGGTCTCGAACTCACCAATCAGATTGGTTGAAAGCGTGAAACTGTCGCGCTGCGTGGTATCGACATATCCATCAAGTTCTACCGTACCAAGAATATTTGGGTCGGTGGTGTTGACGACAAAGTCATCGCTGGCAAAGATGTTCGCATAGAGTTTGTCAAAGTCGCCATAGGAGACACTGACATTCCCTTTGATATTATCTGCGAACTGATGCTCCAGTGTTGCGCGGAAAACATTGGCTTCGAGCGTGGTGTTCGCAAACTCGGGGTCAGAGAATGTAATATCTGCAATGGCATCTATAGTTTCTGCTGCAGGCTCTCCGTTTACGGAAGGAATGCCGCGATCTACAAAGCGTTGATTGTCGACATATTCATAAGACAGATTGAGCGTGGTCGAAGGTGTGAGCTCGACAAAGAGTGTCGGGTTGATGCCGAAGCGTTCCCCGTCGAAGAAATCGCGATGATTGTTGAGGCTCTCATAATAGGCATTTACACGCAGAGCGACATTGTCACTGATGACCTGATTGATATCGATGGAGGCGTCAAAGGCACCGAATGTGTCAACGCTTGCTTTGTAACCGACAAAGTTTTCCTCAAGTGATCCTTTCTTCGTGACCCTGTTAATGACACCGCCGGTGCCGCCGCGCCCGAAGAAGAGAGCGTTTGGTCCGCGCAGGACTTCAACCTGTTCAAGATTATAGAGTGAGCGGTAATATTGCACATCATCGCGCACACCGTCGATGAAGAAGTCCGCCGTGGAGCGCACACCCCGGAAGACAACGGCATCGCGGTGGCCTTCGCCCTGGGACTGGGTGAGGCCCGGCGTGTAAAGGACGATATCGCCAATGCTGTCAAAGCCCTGTTCAATGATTTGGTCGGCGGTTGTAATGGAGAGGGACTGGGGAACGTCAATGATCAGGGTTGGGCTTTTGAGGGCGTTGACGCGGTCATTGTAGAGCGATTGCCCGATGACAGTGATTGTGTCCTGAACTTGCGGGTTTTCCTCGTCCGAGGCGGTCTCGGCTGTTTGCGCAAACCCTTGCGTGGTCATGGCGGCGGTGGTGAGAAGTGTGGCCAGAAGTGACCGTTTAATCGACTGTGAACGCATGTGGGGGCCTTTATATGCAAATCATTCTCATTCCTATTAGGCGATGCGTTTTTGAGAATCAATCTCATTCTCAGTTTTTTT
>CAZXXY010000172.1:0-1329 GCA_964644755.1 uncultured Hyphomonas sp.
TTCGTCAACCCGTCACACAATCTCTACCGGACAACCGCCTCTGAAGCGGTGATTTGGACCAACTAGCCCTGTTTGAGCTCATCAAACGGGACCGTCTTGTCCACACGCGTATCCTGCGGCAGTCCGAGCACACGTTCTGCAATG
The DNA here is from genome assembly GCA_964644755.1 of uncultured Hyphomonas sp. Lineage (GTDB taxonomy): Bacteria > Pseudomonadota > Alphaproteobacteria > Caulobacterales > Hyphomonadaceae > CALLCD01. The sequence continues at coordinate 145 of CAZXXY010000172.1, forward strand.
ATATTCTTCAATATCTCGTCGGTGCCGCCTGCAATCCGCAAGCCCGGCGCCCACATAAAGCTCTGTTGAAACAAAGCGTCCTGAGGCATCGTTTCGGTGTCGGACATAATCCCGTAATGATCCTGCATCTCGATGGCCGAATTACAAATATCCTGCAAATGATTGGCCGTAATGATTTTACCAATCGAGCTTTCCGGCCCCGGCGTCTCGCCCTTGGAAAGCGCCGTCTGCGTGCGGAATTTCGTCAGCTTGTACCCTTGCGCAGCGACATACCAGTCAGCCAGCTTTGCGCGAAAAGCGGCATCCCCCAGCGTCCCCTGCTCGCGCGCATAGGCCATAATTTCCGACCAGTCCGGTCCCGGTGATCCGCCAACCGCCAGCCGCTCATTCATCAGCGTAACAATCGCCACTTTCCAGCCCTGTCCCGGCTCACCCAGACGATCACTGTCCGGCACCCGCAGATCGGTAAAGTAAACCTCGTTAAACTCGCGGCCACCAGACGCCTGATGGATCGGGCGGACGTCTACAGCCGGGTCTTTCATGTTCACAATGAACATGGTCAGCCCCTTATGCTTGACCGCTTTAGGGTCTGTCCGCGTCAGGAGAATACCATAATCGGAGAACTGGGCGCCCGTCGTCCAGACCTTCTGGCCATTGATGACCCACTCATCGCCATCCTTGACCGCGCGCGTCTTGACGCCTGCCACATCCGAGCCTGCCGCCGGTTCCGAAAAGAGCTGGCACCAAATCTCGTTTCCCGTCAGCGCGGGGCCAACATATCGCTTTTTGTGTTCGTCGGAGCCGAAGGCAATGACCGTTGGCACACACATACCAAGCCCGATGGTGAACGGACCGGTCGGGGCGTCAAACTTGCCCTCTTCCTGATTCCAGATCACTTGCTGCATGCTTGTGCCGCCGCGTCCGCCAATCTCTTTGGGCCATGTAATCTGCGCATAGCCATTCTTTGCTTTCAGGGCCTGCCATTCCTTGGCGCGACGCATAAATTCCTTGCCATCAATGCGCTGACGGAGGGGTTTTTCGCCCTTGGGGTCAAGGTGCTGACCGAGGAAAGCGCGTGCTTCAGCACGGAAATCAGCTTCATCTTTTGTGTCGTTGAAATCCATAACGCATTTCCTCGTTCAGTATTTTAAAAGCTAGCCGCCAAAACCAATATGATCTTTGAAC
>CAZXXY010000172.1:1429-4141 GCA_964644755.1 uncultured Hyphomonas sp.
TTTTCTTTCCACACCGGAGGCGCACCAGCCTGAACAGCCAGCAGTTTCGCGCGGCGATAAAACAGGTGACAATCCACCTCCCAGGTGAACCCCATGCCGCCATGGGTCTGGATGTTTTCCTTCGACGCGTACCAATAGGCTTCACTCGCCGCCAGCCGCGCTGCCGCCGCCGCTTCGGGCAATTCAGCTGCATCGGTTGAAAGCGCCCACGCGCCATAATAGCAATTCGAGCGCGCCACCTCGTTCTTGACATACATATCGGCAAGCTTGTGCTTGATCGCCTGATTGCCGCCAATGGGCTTGCCGAACGCATAGCGCTCCTTGGCATATTGATTGGCCATTTCAAGGCAACGCGATGCTCCGCCCAATTGCTCGAAAGCCAGCAAAACCGCCACGCGGTCCATCAGCGCTTCATGCAATGCCTCGCCCTCGCCTGCCGCACCAATCCTCGTTCCCTTGGCACCGTCAAAGACAATCTCGGCGTGGCTGCGCGTTGGCTCCAGCGTTTTAACCGGTACAATCGTCACCCCCGCCTGCTGAAGCTCGACAAGCACCAGACTGCTCCCGGAGCCGTCTTTGGCCAGAACAATAGCATGCGTGGCGACATCACCATCCGTCACCGGAATTTTCTTGCCTGAAACAGATGTTCCATCAAAACGCGTCTGCAACGTCTCGGTGGTGATCGCGCCCGGACCTTCAGACATGGCATAACATCCGACCACATCCCCGCCCATAATCTGCGGAAGAACCGAGGACTTCATCTCTTCGGACGCGCCAAGTTTCAGCGCTTCGGTGAAAAAGTAGGCCGTTGACGCAAATGGTACCGGCGCCAGCGCCCGCCCCATTTCCTCGGCCAGAACACACAGCTCCAACATGCCAAGGCCAAGCCCGCCATGCGCTTCCGGGATCGCCGTGCCCAGCCACCCCATCTCGACCACTTTGCTCCAGACGCCCGCATGATGGCTCACACTGTCATCATCAAGCACTTCACGCACATGCGCGGTCGAACACTCTGCTTCGAGAAACTTACGCGCTTCATTGCCAAGAAACTTCTGGTCTTCGGAAAAATCGAAATTCATAGCGGTATTGTCTCCCAAAACCGACCAGTCGGTCAGATACTCCAAGCCTCCAACATAGCGAAGTTGACGTGCACGGAAACCCATAACGTCACGTCAAAAGCCAAAAAAGCGCCAATTGGATCAAATTTGATCAATTGTTCTAACCAAACTCAAAGCCAAATCTGAGATAAGCAATCAATAATGTCACTCAGGAGGTAGATATGGCTAAGGCACTTTTCCACCGCGGGCAGCGCGTATTTATTAAGCCAGTGGGCACATGGTCTCTGGTTGAAAAAGTTATCCCATATTGGGTCAAGGACGTCGCCGAGCCTCTACGCATCGGTTACGAAGTCGGCCTGGGTCGTGAATTCAATGCTGGTGAACTGATCTCCGAATCCGTTATGCGGGGCCGCGAGACTCAGGAAGGCGAGGACGATCTTGTGCTCGAAAACTGGCGTATCTTCCGCATGAAAAACCGTTGGCAGAACCAGGAAGGCAATGAATCCCATCCCTATCCCGGTACATTCCCCGTTGTCATGACAGACGATAATGACTGGGGCGGTTGGCGCGTACCCGGTGCTGAATATGATCGCGATCCACAGCGCGTCGAGCACCAGGCCCGTATGATGGTCAATGCACCCGATATGGTCCGCGTCGTCCGTAAGCTCAATGAATTTGCGTCAGCTCACCCTGAACAGGTTCCTCAAGCACTAATTCCGGTCGTTAAGCAAACCACACCAATTCTCCGTCACGTCTTCGAAATCAACGAGACAGAGACACAGCAAGCCGCAGAATAGGATCGACCTTCAGCCGGAAAGCGCTATCGTTGGCGACCCTGCCGCAGCAGCCCTTGAACGCAGAAGGCCAGAACCACCCCAATCACCACGCCGCCCGCATTTGCGAGCGCATCGAGTGTGCTTGCAGACCGGCCATAGGGCATAATCCCCTGCAGGACTTCCAGCAGCGCGCCATATCCGATTGCCAGCGCCGCCACCCATAAGAACGATCGCGATCCGCGCCCGACCACCGCCAGACACGTCAAAACGCCATAAGCGATAAAGTGGTTGAGCTTGTCATTCAAATTCTGAGACGGCAGATCCTCTCCGGGCAAGAGCGACAAAAACGCAATCGCAACCGCACACACAATCGCAGCGACGAGCGCCAATCGAGGCATGATTTCGAACATCTTATTGTGTGTCATGACATTTGCCGCTTGCAGAGCCGCCCCTTGCAGCCCCAAATAGGGTCTCTATCGCCGCCCTTCGCGGCGCAAGCAAGACCAGAACGGGGCTTTTGAACATGCGCACAGATCTTCCGCAGCCAATTAAACTCGAAGAATACACACCCTATCCTTACCAACTCGATACCGTTGCCCTCGACTTTGATCTCGACCCTGCCGCCACGCGTGTCAAAACCAGAATCACTGTGCGCCGAACAGCTGCAAATACCGGGCCGATGGTTCTGGATGGAGAGAACCTGACCCTGCACGCGATCTCGATAGACGGGACCGCGCTGCCTCCGGACGCCTATGAGAAAACCGACCATACGCTGACCCTGCTCGCCCCGCCGGAAACGTTTACTCTGGAAACAGACGTGGAGATCGCCCCCGAAGCCAACACCGCCCTGTCCGGTCTTTATATGTCCGGCGGGCGTT
>CAZXXY010000173.1:0-4110 GCA_964644755.1 uncultured Hyphomonas sp.
TGGGAGGGGTGGCGGTCACTCGGCGACATATCTGGGGTAGGTTGCCTTGCTGGTGCGGGCGAGGTCGAGATCGATGTCGGCGCTGGCAAAGGGGGTGTTTTCATCGGTGCGGGCGAGGAGCTGGCCTTCGGGGTTGATGATCCAGCCGCCGCCGCCGAGATTGATGCCGCTATCGGGAGCGGCCCACAGGTTTGACGAGAGGCAATAGGCGCCTGAGCATACTGCTGCCGCTTGCCCGCCTGTGATCCATTTATCGACATTGCCGTGCGGGGTTGCTCTGGGAACGCACAATATATCGGTGCGGGCTTTGGCATAGTGGCGCGCCCATTCGAAAAACCAGAGCTCGGTGCAGATTTGCACACCGAGCCTTGCGCCCAGCGCCCGCGCCGTTTCGAACTGTTTCGGGCCACGGTCATACCAGCTGGCTTCATAGTAGGCGTCTTCGTCGGGGAGGTAGTATTTCTGGTGGAAGCCTGCCGCGTGCGGGGCGGTTTCGGTCCAGATATAGGCTTCATTGCGGCGGCTGGATTGAGGGGTCAGAACAGGCTGCGTGCCAAGGATGGCTTTCGCGCCGAGGGCGCCCAGATTGCCGATATGACGCTCATGATCGCCGATGGAGCGGGCCCAGCGTACCTCTGCATCAGCGCCCGGCGGGGACGTGGCCAACCAGTCCGAAAAGCACATTTCCGGCAATAGGAGAAAGTCCGTCTTCTCCGCACGGATATGACCGGCGAGGGCTTCAAGGGAGCGGTCAATCTCGCTCGCGCGCGGGTCGATCTGGCAGACGGTGACTTTCATGGGGTTCGGGTCCTTTTCGCGGATTAGCCGGAGGCCGTGTTTTGTTCGGCGTCGAGAATGGCGATCAGTCCCTGCTTATAGTTTTTGTATTCAGGGGACCAGCCCAAAGCTGATTTGGCGCGGGCGTTGGAGATGCGTTTGCATTCAGCGTAGAAGCTGCGGGCCATCGGGCTGAGCGCGGCGCTGTCGAAGCTGACGGGGTCTGGCGCGGGGAGGCCGAGGCGTTCGGCGGCGAACCGGATGACGTTTTCTGGCGGAGCGGGGGCGTCATCGCAGAGGTGGAAGACGCCCAGCGCCCGAGGTCTGAGCAGCATGGCTTCGAGGCCTGTTGCGATGTCATCGACGTGTATGCGCGAGAAGACTTGTCCGGTTTTGATGATCTGTTGGGCGGTGCCGGCTCGCAATCGGTCAAAGGGCGAGCGGCCCGGTCCGTAAATGCCGGGCAGGCGGACGATGCGTAGCGGGCGGCCTGTGCTTTGCCATTGGGTTTCGGCCAGCACACGCCGCCTGGCGCGGCCGGATTGAGGGTTGGGCCGGGTCCATTCAAACGCCCAGCCGCCGCCAAGGTCGCCGTAAACGCCTGTGGTCGAAAGATAGGTGATGGAGGCGGCTCTGGCAGCCTCTGTGCCGAAGCTCTGAAAGACGGGGCAGCCTTCGGCATCGGGCGGGACAGAGATCAGCCAATGGCCTGATGGCGGGAAATTGTCGGAACGGGCCGTCTCGAATGTGTGGGCATCGAGGCCTTCGGCCACGAGTTTCCGAGCTTTTTCGGCACTGCGCACTGTGCCGCCCGTGCGCCATTGGCGGGGTTTTAGGCGCTGGGCGAGCGCTTGCGCGCTATAGCCGAGACCGAAGGCGAAGAGCGTCTTGGTCGGGTCAGCTTGCTGCATTGTCATTTGCGCTCCATCGGCACGGGCTGTAGATCATGGTGATTATAGGAGTAGCGTTCATATGTTGATACCCATGACTGCGCTTGTTCTGACGCTTATCGGTCAGTCCACTGGCGCGCAAACCGACCGGCTGATCGAGGCCCAGCGGCTTGATGCCTGTATTGCCAAGCTCGATACTGATCCGGAAGGGGCGTATGAGGATGGTCTGGCCTGGGTGAATGAGGGCGGCCGGCCATTTGCGCGGCAATGTACGGCTCTGGCGCTGGTCGAGCTTGGGCAGGCGGCCGAAGGGGCGGTGCGGCTTGAAGATCTGGCCAATGCGGACAATGGCGGCTCGGTGGCCCAGCGGGTGATTTATCTCACCCAGTCGGGCAATGCATGGCTTTTGGCTGGGGCGCCCGAGGCGGCGCTTGTCACGCTCAATAATGCGATCAAGCTCAGCCCGACGGATCCGACGCTGAAAGCTGATCGGGCTGCCGCCTATATGGCGCTCGGGCAGTGGCACAGTGCTGAACGTGATCTCGATATTGCGGCGCGGGTTCGCCCTTATGATACGAATATCTTGCAGATGCGGGCTGAAACCCGATTGCAGCTGAATGATCTTGCAGGGGCCGAGCAGGATGTGAACGCTGCAATGGCGCTGGATGATACCGAGATCCCGACACTGCTTCTGCGTGGACGGGTGCGCGAAGCTTTGCGGCTCGCTTCGGATGATGCGCCAATCCGGTCAATCGCGCCAAACTAGTCGGACCCGACGCAGGCGGCGAGCCCGTCGCGCTCAACTGTTTTCATACGTGCCTGAAGGGTGCCCGCGCGCTGGCGCACATAGGGACCAGCCGGATCAAGCCGCCATTTGTTCGGACTGGGCAGGACGGCGGCCAGCAATGCTGCTTCGCGCTGGGTGAGGCTGTTTGCCGGTTTGCCAAAGCGGACCTGCGCGGCGGCTTCTGCGCCGAACACGCCATCGCCCCATTCGGCTATGTTGAGATAGGCTTCCATCACGCGGCGTTTGCCCCAGACGAAATCGATATAGGTTGCAAGCCATGCTTCCGGCGCTTTGCGGAAGAGCCCGCCGCCATTCCACAGGAATACGTTCTTGGCGGTTTGCTGGGTGATGGTGGACGCGCCGCGTAGGCTGCGCCCTTGTTCGCGTTCTTCGAGGGCTTTTGAAATCGCGGACATATCGATGCCTTCATGCTGGCAAAACCCTGTGTCTTCGGCGGCGATCACGGCGCGGACAAGATGGGGCGAGATGTTTTCGATCGGGGTCCAGTCGCGGCGGATGGTTTCGCCCGACATTGCGCGTTGGGTCATCAGGATACTGCCCGGTGCCCGAACGAATTTCAGAAGGGTGGCATAGGCATGGACCAGCAGGAAAACGATCAAGGCCGTACGTATCAGGATTGAAAGGACTTTAGCCAATGGCCCACTCCCGAGCTGTCGCTGCATCTGTTTCCGAAGGTGCGCGGACGGTGCGCTCGGTTTGAAAACGTGCGGGGTCGAGCTGGCCAAGCGCCCAGATTGCGGCGCCGCGCACGAGGGGCGCTTCGTCGTCGAGCCGGTCTAAAATGTGAGGTATCAGGTTTTCATCCCCGGAGTTGCCGATGGCGATCAGGACATTGCGGACAAAGCGGTCGCGCTTGATACGTTTGATGGGGGAGCCGGAGTAGAGGGCGCGGAATGCGGCGTCATCGAGGGTGACGAGGTCTGCCAGGGCGGGGCTGTCGGTCTGCGCACGCGCGTGGAATTTGATCTCTTCGGTGGCTTGCGCGAATTTGTTCCACGGACAGACGGCAAGACAGTCATCACAACCATAAATGCGATTGCCCATCGGTTTGCGAAATTCGTGAGGGATGGGTGCGTTCAGCTCAATCGTCAGATAGGAAATGCATCGGCGTGCATCGAGCTTGTAGGCCGAGGGAAACGCTTTGGTCGGGCAGATGTCGAGACAGGCGGTACAGGATCCGCAATGGTCGATTTCAGGCGGCGTGGGGTCGAGTTCGGCGCTGGTCAGCATGACGCCGAGAAACAGCCATGAGCCAAACGCGCGGCTGACAAGATTGGTGTGCTTGCCTTGCCAGCCAAGTCCGGCTCTTGCGGCGAGGGGCTTTTCCATCAAAGGGGCGGTGTCGACAAAGACTTTGACCTCTTCTCCGGTCTTGGCGACGAAGGCGCGGGCAAGCTGTTTGAGCTTCTTTTTCAGGATATCGTGGTAATCCTTGTTGCCCGCATAGACCGATATGGTTGCATTGGAGCGCGCTTCGAGCGAGGCGAGCGGGTTGCGCTCTGGTCCATAGTTCATGGCGACAACAACAGCAGAGCGGGCATCGGGCCACATCGCGGTCGGGTGGCTGCGACGGTCAAGCGTGTCTTCCATCCATGCCATTTCGCCATGATGTCCGGCGGCGACAAATTCGGACAG
>CAZXXY010000174.1:0-4092 GCA_964644755.1 uncultured Hyphomonas sp.
AAATATGGCGGCGGTCTGCCCGAACGCGCCAAGTTCGCCGGCGAGGTCATTGCCGAATGCCGCAAACAGGTCGGGGATAATATTCCAATCATCTTGCGGTTCTCGCAATGGAAGCAGCAGGATTTCAGCGCAAGACTGGCAGACACTCCTGAAAAGCTCGAAGCCTTCCTGAAAGTGTTCGTCGATGCCGGTGTCGACATTCTGCACTGTTCGCAACGGCGCTGGTGGGAGCCGGAGTTCGAAGGCTCGGAGATGAACCTTGCCGGTTGGACCAAGAAGCTGACCGGTCTGCCGACCATTACGGTTGGGTCTGTCGGCCTAAGCTCGGACTTTGTCGGCTCATTTCAGGGCGAAGGCTCGAAGACCCGCCCGATTGCCGATGTCATAGAGCGTCTGGAGACAGGCGAGTTCGATATGGTCGCTATTGGCCGCGCCCTGTTGCAAGACCCGTTCTGGGCGCAAAAGATCAAAGAAGAACGCCATGACGAGCTCACCGCTTTTGACAGCAAGGCGCTAACGACGCTGTTTTAGGAAACGCCTGCGCGGCAGCGGCTAGGCCCGTTGCCGCTCATCGCTAGGCAGCCCGATAAGCGCGTAGGCTATCGTGTATTCAAGCGAGTTAACGCACATCCAGCGCTCGGCGTGGAACGTGTCGATCTCTTCCATCATCGACAGGACATTTGGCCAATTGTCAGCCCATGCAAACAGGTTGGCGGCAAAGGTCCGGTCGCCATCATTCTCGCGAACGGCATAATGCTGGGCCAACACGTTCAGGGGGGCCGACTGGAACAGGGAACGGCAGGCATCGCCCTCCGCAGGCAGGAGCGTCGCAAGTATTTCAACATAATTGTGCAGGCCGAGCAGCACATCCTCTTGCGTCATGGCATGTTCACACAATTTGCCCAATTGCTTGTAATTGCCGTGCCAACGCGGCATCAGCTGATGGGCAAACAGGCAGTATAGATCCGACGAGCCCGGCGCGGTGAGAATGGCACGCTCGAAACGCGCCCAGTGATTGGATCGGCCGGTCATATCATGAATGGCAAGTTGCAAATCGGCTTTGCACCAGAACCAGTGTGAGGCGTGGAGCGCTTCTGTACGGTTAAGCTCAAGGCGTGCGCGATCGCAATATTCGTTCAGTTTGCCCCAATCATCCTCATCAACTTCCGAGGCCCAATCGCCGCCGCGATGGGCAAAGCCAGCCTGCAAACAGGCCTGCGCATAACAGCCTGAAGCAAAGACGCTCTCTGGTGAGGCTTTCGCCCACGCCGCCATCAATCCGACGATCCGTTCGGCCTCGACAGGTGTGACATCGGCTTCAAAGTTTGCCAGGAAAGGATGGGCGAGCACTTCGAACTCGTAAATGCCCGGACTGACCTGGCGGAATTGCCGGTAAGTCGTTTCCAGCAGCTCGGCAGCGGCATCAAAGTCATGCGCTTTCACAAGCTCGATAATGTGTGCAAGTTTGGCCTGTGTGCCTTGCGGGAGGCTCTGGGCGAGGTCGTGATCGACATAGTGCTGCGGGACATAGGCCTGGACTTCTTCGCTGGTCCGGATCGCAAGCGCCCGGCTACGGTGGCGCGCTGTCTTCACATGATCCAAAAGTCCAAACATCCCAAAATCCCTTGCTGTATTTTCACGCTCCCCTAACAAATCTTGATTGGTTAAGCGTTGAGCAGATCGGTGAAATTTCAACGTTTGGTCGACCCCAGACGCCGCCATGGCCGAAATTCCTCCTCAATCATTGCCAGTAAGCCTCGTGAATCCGCGCCTATGTCTGCTATAAAGGCCGCCTATGACGAATCGCCCGCTCTCTATCTCCGAAATGGCCGCCGCCAAGGCGCCGAATGCCCCTGCCAGCGGGGCGTATCTGGACGGGCTGAACCCGGAACAACGCCGCGCTGTGGAAACAACCGAAGGGCCCCTGCTCGTTCTGGCCGGCGCGGGCACCGGAAAAACGCGCGTGCTCACCGCCCGGCTCGCCCATATCATTGCCACACGGCGGGCATGGCCCTCCCAGACATTGACGGTGACGTTTACCAATAAAGCCGCCCGCGAGATGCGCGAACGGGCTTTGGCGCTGATCGGGGACGAAGGCGAAGGCCTGCGCTGGCTCGGCACATTCCATTCCATCGCGGCACAAATCCTGCGCAAACATGCCGAACTGGTCGGGCTGAAATCCAGCTTCACCATTATCGACACGGATGACCAGATCCGCCTGTGCAAGCAGATCATCGACGCGGAAGGCATTGATGCGAAACGCTGGACCCCGCGCTTTCTGGCCAGCCTGATTGATGGCTGGAAAAACCGGGCGCAAATTCCCGCGCGCGTCCCGTCCGAAGACGCACATCTGTTTGCCAATGGCAAAGCGATCAAATGTTACGAAATTTATCAAGCCCGCCTGAAAGTGCTCAATGCCTGCGATTTCGGCGATCTTCTGATCCACAATATCAGCCTGTTCCAGAACCATGCTGAACTGCTCGCCGAATACCACGCCAAATTCAAATATGTTCTGGTCGACGAGTATCAGGATACCAATGTGGCCCAGTATTTGTGGCTGCGGCTCTTGGCCCAGGGCTCGAACAATATTTGCTGTGTGGGTGATGACGACCAGTCGATCTATGGCTGGCGCGGGGCGGAAGTGGACAATATTCTGCGCTTCGAGAAGGATTTTCCCGGTGGCGAGACGGTGCGGCTGGAACGCAATTATCGCTCGACCGAACATATTCTCGCCTCCGCCAGCGCGGTGATCTCGCACAATAAGGACCGCTTGGGCAAAACCCTGCATGTCGGCGATGACACAGCGGCAGACCCTGACGCGGAAAAAGTGAAAGTGCGCGGGCTTTGGGATGGCGAGGCCGAAGCGCGGCTGATCGGCGACGATATTGAAAGCTGGCGCGCCTCGGGCCGCAACTATGCCGACTGCGCGATTCTGGTGCGGGCCTCATGGCAGATGCGTCTGTTTGAAGAACGGTTGATCATGCTCGGCGTGCCCTATCGCGTCATTGGCGGGCCGCGCTTTTTTGAACGGGCCGAAATCCGCGATGCGATGGCCTATATGCGGCTGATCAACCAGCCCGATGATGATCTCGCTTTTGAACGCATCGTCAATCAGCCCAAACGCGGCATCGGCAATACCAGCTTGCAAAAGCTCCAGCGCTATGCCCGTGATGATGGCCGGTCTTTATCGGTCGTGGTGCCGATGGTGCTGCAAACCGAAGAGATCAAAGGCGGGGCCAAACGCGGTCTTGTAAGGTTCCTCGACCAGATGAATATGTGGCGCGACAAGCTCGCCGGCGGCATGAACCATACCGATCTGGCGGAGATGGTTCTCGATGAGAGCGGCTATACCGACATGCTGCAAAAAGATCGCAGCCCGCAAGCACAAACACGGCTCGACAATCTCAAGGAACTGGTCCGCGCCATGGGCGAGTTCGATAGCCTGCCTGCATTTCTCGAACATGTGCAATTGGTTATGGATGCCTCAAGCGGCAATACAAGCGACGATCAGGTGCAGATCCTGACCTTGCATGGCGCCAAGGGGCTTGAATGGCCGCAAGTGTTTTTGCCCGGCTGGGAAGAGGAAGTGTTTCCCTCGCGCCGAAGCCTTGACGAGACCGGCATGAAGGGTCTCGAAGAAGAACGCAGGCTCGCCTATGTCGGCATCACGCGGGCGCGCGAACGCTGCTATATTTCCTTCGTCGCCAATCGGCAGATTTATGGCCGCTGGCAGTCGGTCCTGCCCTCGCGCTTTGTCGATGAGTTGCCAATGGAGCATGTCGATGCCGGAAGCGAGACGGGGTATTCGACGCAGCCCGGCGCAGAAAATGCGTTCACCGGCACGGTCGAAGATCTCGGCGACCGCTCCTCCTATGACAGCCCCGGCTGGCGCCGCTTGCAGAAAAACGCCGCCAGAGAAACCGGCAGCGGCCCTGTCATTGATGGCAAAGCGGACCTGATCGCCACAGCCTCCGGCCAGAGCAGTTTCCGCAAAGGCCAACGCGTCTTCCACGACAAATTCGGCTACGGCAAAGTCGTCACCGCCGAGGGCACCAAGCTCACCGTCGATTTCGAAAAGACCAACCGCAAGAA
>CAZXXY010000175.1:0-4085 GCA_964644755.1 uncultured Hyphomonas sp.
ACAATGCCTTTCTCACAATAGGGCTCTATGTTTGGATATACCTTGTTATGGTTGTTAGCTCCGGGCCGGTAACATTCGTGTCGGCAGGGGGCTGGATCCGAAGTGAGGCTCTCCCGTTATCATTATACGTTTTCAAGGATATTATGCGGGAGCTTTACAATTTTGGGCTCACACTTTTTGTGGTAATCGCGGCCCTTGTGTACATCGAATTCTTACCGAAGGCACAGTCTGCATATGCTATTTTTGCCGTTTTGTTCTACGTCGTCAATGCTATTTGGATTAAAGTGTTCTTTGGGATTTTGGGAGCAAGGTTTCGCGATGTTGGCCACTTGGTACGAGCAATCACGTTGCCAATGATGTTTCTGACGCCCGTTTTTTGGCTTCCTGAGCAGATGAGTGAATTGATGAATTATCTTTGGTGGAATCCGTTCTATCATTATCTTGAAATCTTCAGGGCACCGATTGTCGATGGCATATTCCCTGTGGCGAGTTGGACATATGTTCTGATTCTTTTTGTGGTAGGCTGGATCGCCTCGATCATCCTTTTCGCTCGTTTTAGCCGACGCATTGTGTTTTGGTTGTAAGTATGGCTGAAATCACAGCAGATTGCCTGAGCTTGCACTACAAGATATCTGGGCGCATGACAGGGCGGTTTTCTGGGGCGTCGGCCCCCTCGAACCTCTTACAGGTGGGGCGCCAGCAATTTATACTCGCTCTAAAAACTCTAAGCTTTAGCATCAAAAATGGTGAGCGCGTCGGACTTGTTGGTCGGAATGGGTCGGGCAAATCGACCCTTCTCAGGGTTCTTGGAGGGATATATCCCCCGACCGAAGGCGTGCTTCAGGTCCAGGGGCAAGTATCATCAATGTTTAACCTCAGCCTAGGGATCCAACCCGACGCATCGGGGCGGGACAATATTATGATCAGAGGGTTGATCAAAGGGTGGAGCCATTCGGATATTGAAGCTCACATGGACGACATCATTGAATTCAGTGAGCTAACAAATTTCATCGATTTGCCGTTGCGCACCTATTCTACTGGAATGAGAATGCGCCTCCTGTTTGCGATCGCGACATCTTTCTCACCTGACGTGCTGTTGTTAGACGAATGGATTGGCGCCGGAGATTCGAACTTCCAATCGAAGGCGGCGACCCGGATGAATACTTTGGTCAAAAATGCGGGTATAGTTGTGATCGCAAGCCATAATAGGTCCCTTATTAAGCGTGTCTGCGATCGCGCCATTTGGCTGGACGGTGGAGAAATGAAAGCTTTTGGTGAGATTGACGAAGTATTTGATAAGATGGATCACGAGGCATCAAAATGATGCGAATGGTTCATCGTGATAATTCGTCGGAGTTGTGGCATGGCACGCCGATAAAGTTAGAGAGGCAGTTATGAAAGAGGTAGGGGTTCAAGAGTTGCTATCAGGCTTTCTAAAACTGTTTCCTCCGAGAACGGTCCATATCGATGGATCATTTGAGCATTTGCAAGACATAACTCTCGCTTTTCTGGGGGCGGACAATACCTTAGTGACAAAGGGAGGGGGCGAAAGCGACAAGAGGTCGACGCCCGGTGACGATTCCTTAGACGGCAACATCGTGTTTGCAGCCAAAGAGGAAGAACGCGAATATCACCATCTGAGTTATAATTTGCTCTCTGGCCTGGTGCCTCCGGATCATCTCGTGCGTTTTTGGAAGAATATTAACAGCTCCAGTATTGAGACGGTGAAGACTGCGACATTGGAAGACTTTTATTCGAATAGGCCGGAAGCATCGGGCGGGGACGTAAATTGGCTGTGTATCGGGGGGCTTAGAGGTCTAGAAATTATCGAAGGACTCGGAGACTATATAGAAAATATAGAGGGCTTGGTTGTTCGTCTTCTTGTTGAAGATCATCCGGAGAAAAGTGCAATCAAGTGCTACTCGGAAGATTTGGATGCACTTCTGCAACGAAATGGATTGCATCGCGTGGCGGATTTTGGGACGCGCCATCCTGCTTTTCGACTTGGCCTATATGTTCGATCATATGCGGGGGAAGGCCGGAACGCTCAAAAAGCTTTGAGTATTGAACAAGAGAAAAATCAGCATTTGCAAAAAGAGATGCTGGCATTAGAATCTGCGGTAGCTGAGCACAAACGGTCCAACCTCCTTGCTGAAAAACAACTCGCCGAATTGAATACCGAGCGTAAGGCTTTGGAGGCCGAGCTTTCTGCGGCAATGGAACGAGTTGAAGAGTTAGAGAATGAAGGGTCGATTTGGGAGAAGTTGCAGGCCGATCTTAATGGTCTCGATCAAGCGATCGAAAAGTCGAAAGCTGAGATGCAGGCCCAGTTGAACGGGAGCGAAGTTGCGTTGAAGGAACACCTGCACAGTATTTCTGGGCAGGCCGCCGAATTGGTAACATCACATCAGCGATCGGAAAGACTATACCGTACAGACCTTTTGGAACGATTACGGGCAGGGCAGTCTGGAAACAAGAAACAGGCGGAAGATCTAGCCTTCCTTCGAAAGGAGGTCGATCAACTTTCCCATATCAATTCCATGGTGAGTGATCTGCGGTTTAACAGTTTTCTTTCTAAGCGCGACGATAAAAAAACCGAGAAAGAGCTATGGCTCCATCATGCGGAATTTGCATACAGGTCGAAACGGTTTTCGCGGGCGGCCGAGTATTTTCAATTGGCGCTAGAGGCTGGTGGTCCAAAAGCATGGTGCATCCATGGGCTTGCCGAGTCGATGGCAAGAAGCGATGATCTGACTGCTGATTTGTGGTACGTGCCCGAGCAAAAAATTCAAATGGACCGACAGGGACGATGGGATGCAGTGGTTCGAACTTACCGGCGAGCATTAAGTTTGAATGCGGAGGTTGGGTTGCGCTTCAACAATCAATTCCCAAGCGAGCTCTTGATGGAAAACCGCGATCCGATCGATAACCCTATTTTTATCGTTGGTTGTGGACATAGCGGCACATCCATTTTGCTTAGGATATTGGGGAACCACAAGGATGTTTGGTCGGTCCGAAGAGAAAGCGGATTGTTTCTTCGGCGAGACTCTTACATTGCCGAGCAAATGGAGGGATGGGATCAAAACTGTCATGCCGCGGAAAAAGCTAGATGGGTTGAGAAAACCCCACCTAATATTTTCCAGTTGTCCAGGTTGTTGACGATCCGACCTAAGTCGCAAATTGTTCTGATTGTTAGGGATGGGCGAGATGTCGTCGCATCACTTAAGAACCGGAGAGGTTATGAGAACGTCCAAGATCGCATAGATCGTTGGCTATTCGATAATATGGCAGCAAAGTCGTATTGGGAGCACAAGAGAGTTCATATGTTGAAATATGAAGATCTTGTTTCCCAGCCTACTCAGACGTTGGAAAATTTGTGCGCGTATTTGAAATTGCCTTATGATGAAAACATGGTGAATTTCCACGAAACCCAGGAAAATTGGTACACGGATAATATAGAAAAGCCGACCGAAATTAGGAATATCGTAGATCACAATAATCTTCGGAATTGGCAGGTCAATCAGCCGATCTTTGATGGACGAGGTCGCTGGAAGAAAGGTATGAGTAAGTCGGAGTTGAATTTATTTAACAAGCATTGCACGTCGATGATGACGGAGCTTGGGTATGAATGCTAATGGATGTGGAGCCTTGTCGCAAGATATTGGAGGTTTCCTGGGCGAGGCTGTTTGAGTTTCGTTGGGGTATTAGGTGGAGATATTATTAATCAATGACAAAGCACATATTTGTAACCGGTGGGGCGGGCTACATAGGAAGTCATACAGTTCTAGAGCTTATCTCTAACGGGTTCAAAGTTACCGTCTTTGATAACCTCTCGAATTCATCCGGAGGCGTGATCGAGATTCTTCAGGATATCTCGGGGGAATCCATAGAATTCGTGTTTGGCGATCTATTGGATCGCAAGCTTCTCGGAGGCATATTTGGAGCGAATAGATTTGATGCAATAGTTCATTTCGCTGGACTGAAGGCGGTTGGTGAGTCGGTGGAAAAGCCCTTGCTCTATTATCGCAACAATGTGGAAGGATCTATCAATCTGATCGAAGCTGCTTTGCAGTACTCGGTAAATC
>CAZXXY010000176.1:0-4079 GCA_964644755.1 uncultured Hyphomonas sp.
TGTTTACGTGCGGCTTTGTACGCTCAAACTTTTCCTTGGCCATGTGGCCCTCCTATTTTCGTCTCCGGCCAAAGCCGGATATCTTCACATCAGAAATCACGGGCCTTTATGATTCCCGTTAGCGCGCGACATACACACGCGCGCGCGTGCTTTCAAGTGCGTTTCTTATTCCAGTGCACCATTATCTTTACTCGTGTTTCCTCCGCCAGACCCTACATTCGCCACAAACCAGCTTGACAGACATCGCCAAGCGTTTAGCCAAGCTCCATGTCAGGCCTCAATTATATCCGTTTTTCCGACCGGCATGCGCTCATTGGAGCGCTTGCGGAAACATCGCAAAATATCCTCGGAGATGCCGTCTCTACGGCTGGAAAAGCCTCATTGCTCTGCTCGGGAGGCTCGACCCCGGGACCGCTTTACTCGGCACTATCAAACGCAGAGCTGGATTGGGCAAATATCACCGTGGGGCTTACAGATGAGCGCTGGGTTGCCCCGACCAGCGAAGGGTCCAATCTCGCCCTGATCGAGCGCACACTCATGCAGAACCATGCCAAAGCCGCAGCGCTTTACCCCATGGTCACAGACCCGGCCCTTTCAGCCTTTGATGAAGCCCACCGGATTGACGCCACTTACAAACAGCACCTTCTCCCCGCGGATCTGATGATTCTCGGCATGGGCGCTGATGCCCACACCCTGTCATGGTTTGCCGGCGGCGACGGGCTTGACGAGGCGCTGGATCCCGAAACTGCAAAAATGGTGACCGCCATCGAAGCACCGGCGACAAAAACCACCGGCGCCTACACAACACGCCAGACCCTGACACGACCGGCCATCGCCGCCGCCCGCAACGTATTCTTGATGCTTACAGGGGACGAAAAGCGTATCGTCTTTGAAAATTCAACCCCGGACTCCCCGGTCGGCCAGATGATAGAAGCTGCCGGTGACCGTCTGACAACCTATTGGGCCCCATGACAGATTTTGCAAACCATATTGCGCGCCTCAACGCAGCTACACTTACCGATCTCGCCGCGGCACGGTCTTCGGACGCCCCGCTCACCGCTGCAGGCTGGACCGCAGACCTCTCCCGCCAACGGCTCGATACAGTCTCCACCGAAGCCCTGCTCGAAGTCGGCAAATCCGCCAAACTCCCCGAAGCCATCACCGCCCTCTTCTCCGGCGTTCACGTCAACCCGTCCGAGGATCGTCCGGCCCTGCATTGGGCCTTACGCTCCAGCGATCCCCTGACAGCAGAACCAGCCGCCGTCCGCGATACGCTAGAAGCGGCCGATGCCTATGCCGATAGTGTCCGCAATGGCGTCATCACCAGCGCAAGCGGAAGCCGGTTCAAGAATATCGTACATATCGGTATTGGCGGCTCCGATTTTGGCCCGAGACTTCTCGCAGACGCCTTCGAGATGGAGCGCGACCGGCGGTTCGAGCTCCGTTTCTGCGCCAATCTCGACCCGATTGACCTCGATCTGGCGCTCGATGGACTGGACCCGACCGAAACTTTGGTCATTGGCGTCTCCAAATCCTTCGGCACCGAAGAAACGCTCTACAATCTAACCCGCGCCAAAGCATGGCTACAGGCTGCACTCGGCCCGGACACCGCCAAACATATGACCTTGGTGACCTCCCGCGCCGACCGCGCCAGCGCTTGGCTCGATGGCGCAGACGTCACCACATTCGGCATGCCCGCCAGCGTCGGTGGCCGTTTCTCAATCTGGTCGAACGCCGCGCTTGCCTGCCGCATTGCCCTGGGGCCAGACATCATCACAAGTGTCCGCAACGGGGCCGCTGCAATGGACGCCCATTTCCGCGATGCACCGCTTGAAACCAATATGCCGGCTCAACTGGCCCTGCTCGATTATTGGAACCGCTCTGTGCTCGGCCAGTCCATGCGGGTAGTGCTTGCCTATGCTCGGCGGTTGCGGATGTTACCGACCTATCTCCAGCAGCTCGAAATGGAATCAAACGGCAAATCCGTTCGACCCGATGGCACAGCCATTTCCAATGCCACCGCACCAGCGCTCTGGGGCGGCGAAGGCTCCGTCGGCCAGCACTCCTATCACCAATGGCTCCATCAGGGCACTGACGCCGTTCCCACCGAGTTCATCCTCGCGCCCGATGCCAATGCCGAAGCAGATGGCCGCATCGCACTCTCGGCACACGCACTCGCGCAAGCCGAAGTCCTCGCCAATGGCCGCAGCTATGAGATGGTCAAAACCGAAGAGCCTGACCTGCCTGACCACGTAGCACGTCAAAAAGTCCATGCAGGCGGGCGGCCATCAAGCTTCCTGACCACACCCGATTTCAATGCTCACGCGTTCGGCGCTCTGCTCGCCCTCTATGAACACCGCACCTACGCCGCTGGCATATTGTGGGGCGTCAACAGTTTCGACCAATGGGGTGTGGAAGCCGGAAAAACCATGGCAGGCAAACTCAAATCCGCCCTCAAGGATGAGGCAACCTTCCCTGATCCCGTCACCGCAGCCATCGCATCCAGACTGAACAAGCTTCCCTAGGGACACCGGCATATTCTTGCCGAAATCACAAATATTGAATCGATTTTGAGTAAAATATTGCGCTGAATTATTTTTCGGTCTTTATAAGCACTATGAAACTTACGATTCTCAAAGAAACAGCGAGCGGCGAAGCTCGTGTCGCGGCGACCCCTGAAAGCATCAAGAAACTTTCAGGCCTTGGTCATTCCATCACAGTCGAGACTGGTGCCGGTCAGGCGGCGGGCTTTATGGATGCGGCCTATGAAGCCGAAGGCGCAACCATTGCAGCCTCCGCAGAGGCCGCCCAACAAGGCGCAGACCTCATCATGCGCGTACGCGGACCATCTGTAGAAGAAGCCAATGCGCTTCCCGAAGGCGCAGCCGTTATCGCCCTGTTCGACCCGTTCAACGCAGCTGACAATCTTAGCGCTGCCAATGCCCGCAAAGCCACAACACTGGCCATGGAGTTCACCCCTCGGATCACCCGCGCCCAAAGCATGGATGCCCTGTCGAGCCAGTCAAATCTCGCAGGCTATCGCGCTGTGATGGAAGGCGCGATCATCTATGGCCGCGCCATGCCGATGATGATGACCGCCGCTGGCACCGTAGCCCCTGCCAAAGTCTTCGTTATGGGCGCAGGCGTCGCCGGGCTTCAGGCCATCGCCACAGCGCGTCGCCTCGGCGGCGTTGTCACGGCGACAGATGTCCGCCCCGCGTCGAAGGAACAGGTTGCCTCGCTTGGCGCAAAATTCATTGCCGTTGAAGATGAAGAATTCAAAGCAGCTGAAACCGCTGGCGGCTATGCCAAGCAAATGTCGCCCGAATATCAGGCCAAACAGGCCGAGCTGACCGCCAAGCACATTGCCAAACAGGACATCGTGGTCACCACCGCGCTGATCCCGGGCCGTCCGGCGCCCGTCCTGATCTCCGAAGAGATGGTCAAAACCATGCGCCCGGGCTCCGTCATTGTGGATATGGCCGTCTCCCAAGGCGGCAATTGCCCGCTCTCGAAAGACAATGAAGTCGTTGATATAGGCGGTGTCAAAATCGCAGGCTTCTCGAACCTGCCAGCGCATCTCCCTGCAGACAGCTCCTCGCTCTACGCCAAGAACCTCTTGAATTTCCTGCCGCTGATCACTGCGGAAGACGGAAGTTTGAACCTCGACACTGATGATGAAATCGTCACCGCAATGATCCTGACCCGTGGCGGCGAAACCGTGAATGAAAGGCTGAAATCATGAAAGCCCTTATAAGCCTAGCCGCCATACTCGCCTTCGCGCTTCCGGCCTTTGCCGCCGGTGGCGGAGCTGAAGGCGGCATCTCGCCAACCATCTTTCTGATCGCGATTTTCGCCATGGCCTGTTTCGTTGGCTATTATGTCGTGTGGTCCGTAACGCCCGCCCTGCACACCCCGCTCATGGCCGTAACCAATGCCATATCTTCGGTGATCATCGTTGGCGCACTCGTTGCCGCCGCTGCACACGGGCTCGGTCAGGACGCTCTCCTGCCAAAACTCCTCGGCGGCGCAGCCGTTGCCCTCGCCTCCGTCAACATCTTCGGCGGCTTCCTCGTCAC
>CAZXXY010000177.1:0-4025 GCA_964644755.1 uncultured Hyphomonas sp.
ATTCTCAATTATTCCAAGGGGTCATAAAATGGCTGTTTATAGCTAATCTAAGATGAGCACATTTTCCGTATTTCAGACATTCGCAGGATATTTGGCACATATGTCCGCTTTCGGGAGGTCCAATTAGAATACTCAGATGTGGCCGAACGACCGCAAAGGGCCGTGAACAACGATTAGACTTTGTGATCTTCACTTCCGCTTTGGGCTCAAACCGGAGATTATGTCCGGCGCAGCATTTATAGGTCATCGCTCTCGCTCACGGCCCTTTGCGGATATTCAACAATACTTCACTTGCTGCAATGCGATTTCCCGAAAGCTGACATTCGCTTGAGCTGGGTGAATTGCGCGTCGAATTTTGGCTACGCGGACAAACTAGACATTCCTCGTACAGTTACGAATATTCGGTTCATCTTTAGATTTCAATTGGTCATGTGGCAATTCTGCGCAAGAGAACGAACGTACATATATGGATGTTTTGGGTAACGTTTGATGAGCAGATTTAAGCGCGTAACGCGGTTCTAAGACGCCGTATCGCCGACGACGAAGCTGTGCGCGGAGGGGTGGGTCAACGTTCTTTGACAATTGGTATACATGCATGCAAGTGGTATACATGCATGCAAGAACACTGCTCGGTACGGAGGGGTTGATTTGTTAGCTCGAAAAAACACATCGGCTGAAATCAAATGCACAGCCAGTCAGAGAGACTGGGCTTTGCTGGGTCTGATCGATCGGTCCCGTCCTCTTGGGCCACAAATCTACGAAACAATGCGTTTGGCGATTATCCTTAAGATGTTTCGGGCAAACGATTCTATCAACGAAATGGAGTTGAGTCAGGCGTTGAATGTCAGCCGAACGCCGTTACGGGAAGCCTATCAACGTTTGGCCGAAGATGGCCTTATTGAGTCTCGGCCTAAATCCAGCGCGATCGTCACGGCGATTGACGCCATCAAGGTGCGCACGGATCATGCCGACAGGGAATTTGCCGCAGCGGATCAATGTGGCATTCAACGAGCACATTACTTTGATCAGCGCGATAAAGGATGGCGACATAGAGCTGTCCAAAGCAATGGTATCGAAGCATATTAACTCTGCTCTGGAGGCAATTGATGCTGCACCCTGATCGTTTTTTCCCTTCCGACCCCGCGACGCGCGACATATCGCGGCGGTTGTTTTCTGAGGTGGAAAACTTGCCTCTAATCTGCCCGCATGGGCATGTTGAACCTGTCTGGTTTGCAGAGAATAATTCGTTTCCTGATCCGGCTCAGCTTTTGATCGTACCGGATCACTATGTGGTGCGCATGCTGGTGAGTCAGGGGATAACCCATGCCGAGCTTGGCGTGCCTTCGCGCGATGGCACACCTATCGAGACCAACAACCGTGCTATCTGGCGACGTTTTGCGGGGAATTATCATCTTTTTCGATCTACCCCGGTGAGACATTGGATGGATTACACGCTGGAGACGCTCTTTGGGATAGAGGGTCCTTTGAATGCTCAAAATGCGGACCAGACTTATGATCAGATCGCCGAGGCTTTGGCTGGTGAGGCCTATCGTCCGCGTGCTTTGTATGATCGATTCGGGATCGAGGTGTTGTCGACCACCGACTCCTGCCTTGATGGCTTGGAGCATCACCAGGCGGTGTTCGACAGTGACTGGGACGGTCGGATTATTCCGACCTATCGACCAGATCAGGTGACAAATCCGGATGTCGCAGGGTTTGCTGGGCATATTGCGACACTGGGTGCGTTGACGGGCGAAGACACCACCAACTGGTCAGGGCTTCTCACGGCGCATCGCAAGCGACGCGAATTCTTCATCTCGCGCGGTGCCACGGCAACCGATCACGGGCATCCGACAGCACGGACGGCGGATTTGTCTGTTGCAGAATGCGAGAGCCTTTTGGGATGCATTCTAAACAAGGATGCGAGTAGCGATGATAAAGAGCTGTTCCGCGCACAAATGCTGACAGAGATGGCTCGGATGAGCCTTGAGGACGGGCTTGTTATGCAGCTTCATTGTGGCTCCCGCCGGAACCACAGCACTGCGATCTTTGACCGTTACGGTGCCGACAAGGGGTTCGACATCCCTGGTCCAACTGATTACGTTGAGGCACTGCGCCCGCTTTTGAACGCTCATGGCCATGATCCCCGACTGACGTTGATCCTCTTCACGCTGGACGAAACTGCCTATGGGCGCGAACTCGCGCCACTGGCTGGTGCTTACCCTTGCCTGCGTTTGGGGCCAGCATGGTGGTTCTTTGACAGCCCCGACGGCATGAAGCGCTACCGCGAACTGGTGACCGAGACCGCGGGCTATTACAATACGTGCGGTTTCAACGATGACACCCGCGCTCTACCGTCGATTGCGGCCCGCCATGATATGGCGCGCAGGATCGACTGCGCTTTCCTCGCGCAGCAGGTGGTTGAACATCGCCTACCTGAGGATGAAGCGGCAGAGGTCGCACGCGACCTGACCTATAACCTACCCCGCCGCGCCTATAGATATGAGACCCCCTCATGAAGCAAGCACGGCGCTGGTTCGGGCCATCAGATAGCATTGCCATCCAAAAAGTGAAGCAAGCGGGCACGACTGGCATCGTCACCGCATTGAGGGGGGATTTGCCATGACAGGCATCGTGCATATCGGCCCAGGAGCGTTCCACCGCGCACATCAGGCGGTTTATACCCAAGAGGCTGGCGATGGCTGGCAGATTACGGGCGTGAGTTTGCGAAGCGCGGAATTTGCTGAGGTGCTAACCCGGCAGAACGGGCGGTACACACTGGTAACACGGGCCGAAAAAAGCACGGAATACCGCGAGATAACTTCCCTGTCCAAGGCGTTGTCAATCGCAAATGGGCGCGCACCAATCCTGCATGCATTGACCCAACCCGAGATCCGGATCATCAGCCTGACCATCACCGAAAAGGGCTATACAGCGCCTTTCGATGCCGACAGCACCATCACATTGCTGATCGAGGCCCTGCAAATGAGAATGGAAACAGGATGTTCGGGGGTCACACTGCTGTCCTGCGACAATCTCACGAACAATGGTGCGGTGTTGCAAAAAGCTGTGCTGGATGCCGCCTCGCCGCCCCTCGTCGATTGGATCGGCGAAAACGTGCGGTTCCCATCGACCATGGTGGATCGGATCACGCCCGCCACCACGCCTAAGCTGCGGGCCGAAGTGGCCAAGGAAACCGGTTGGACCGATGAAATTCCGGTAGAGACTGAAGCGTTCAGCCAATGGGTGATCGAAGATGATTTCGCCGCTGGCCGCCCAGCATGGGAGCGCGCAGGTGCAGAACTGGTTTCGGACGTCGCGCCCTATGAACGGATGAAACTTCGCATGTTGAATGGTGCGCATTCGATGCTGGCCTATGCCGGGCATCTGTTGGGTAAGACATACGTGCGCGATGTTATGGCCGATGACATGCTTGCGCCGCTTGTTGGTCGGCATATGGATGCAGCAGCCTTAACGCTCGACATCGGGACAGGGCTCGATCCGGCTCGTTACCGGGATCAGTTGCTGGACCGTTTCCGTAATCCACACATTGCTCACGAGACGTACCAGATCGCTATGGATGGCAGCCAGAAGATGCCGCAGCGCATATTCGCACCCGCTTTAGATACGATCCGGCGTCGGCTGGACATCGCGCCCTTCGCTTTCGCCACTGCGTGTTGGCTGCACTATCTGGGTGGTCGCACCGATACTGGTAAAAGTTACTTGCTGCGAGATCCGCGCGAAAGTGAGCTTGTCGTGCTCCCAGATGAACCAGAGGCGCGTGTCGCTGCATTATTTGCATTACCAAATTTGGTACCGCCCGAACTGGCCGCAGATCAGACATTTCGTGAAACGACCACCTTCTTTCTGCAGGCAATCACGACACATGGCTTGATGTCTGCATTACGGGAGAGCACTCCTGTCTGACCAGCAATAATTCATTTCATTCAAATGAAGAGCATCAAATTGCAGCGACGGCGTTCAAAGCCCCTCATCTGTAAACATCGATTTTCTTGCAATAAACT
>CAZXXY010000178.1:0-4022 GCA_964644755.1 uncultured Hyphomonas sp.
TAATTAAATAGGCTAAATTAAGCATTAACAAACTAATAATCCCGTAGTAAACACCTACCTTAAAATCGTACATAATCCAGTGAGCAACAAAAAAAATAAACCCACCGGTTAAAGCAAAAGCTTGGACTTTTAAAAATCTAGAAAAAAAATTCATTAGAAAAAACACCTTAATCCTCGTACCTTACTACTTCATACATACACTCAAGTGGATTGATTTATTCAACCGCTTCGTCCAAACCAATATTGAGAAATTTACTAAATGTTTCGATGCCTGAATCTAATGTTGTCTGGCCTATAACAGCGCGACGTGCAGCTGTGTTCTTTGCTCTATCCGCAGCGGTATTTTTGACAATACTGCCGACGCCCTCGGTCGTTTCATCAATTGAACCCACGATTGCATTAGCAATCTTACTGTTGCTAGATGGCGCCTTAGGAAGCGCTATCGAACTACCAATTGAACCTGCTAAAAATGCAGTAACTACATTTTTCTTATCAGTGGACTCGCCATTGATTAGTTTGTTGGCTGCCACTGTAGATCCTGCATTAGAAACTCCACCCAGTAACGATGTACCACCTGCTTTAACAATAGTCTTTGCACTTGAGGCCGCAATAATAGCGCTACCACCACCTGTTAAAATCCCCGCCCCCGTGGACGCAGCAAGTTGCGACAAGCTAAACTCCCCGCCGTTATAAACATTGATTCCTTGAAATACTAAATCCACCCCAAAACCAATAAAACCTCCGACTACGAAATTAATACCCTCACCATCGGGATCATTGTTGATAATAGGATTGTTTCCCGCATAGGTATAGCGATTGAAATATCGTCTATCGTAACCACTTTCCTGAAAGCCAACTGGGTCTTGACTCAAAAATCGCCCAATCACCGGATCATAATACCGAGCCTGCATATAAGTTAGGCCAGTACCACTGTCATCGATATGACCAGTAAAACTTCCTAGATCGTCATTGGCCGCGTCGCCGATGAGCTTCTCACCATAGGGCGTGTATTGCTCTTTCCAAATTCTGGAACCAGCAGTATTTGTACCTGCGACTGGCGAACCCAAAAGATCCGAATGTAGATAAGTTGCTTCGTCGTTTGTTATACGAGCGATAGTCATGCCTGAAGCATGTATATAATCCGTTTTCTCCGACTTTGATATTGGGATTAAATAATTTTTGTATTTAACAAACGACGCGCCCTTGCTTCTGACTTTATCAACATGCACCAACTGGCCAGCAGCGTTATAAATATTGTAGATTAACTTTCCGCCCACCGATGCCTTAACACGTTTTAAGTTGCCGTCATACTGGTACGATCCGGAGCTACTGCCAGACACAGATGTTGGCTGATCTGAAAAATCATAGTTAAAGTTCAAATTGCCCAAAGTAGTTACATTGCCACGACTGTCGTAGCCGATGGTACGAGAACCACCATCGGTATCGGTATTTTGAGTCGCCCGATTTCTTGTATTGTCGTAAGAAACAAATACCGTACGACCGCCGAGTATTTTCACCCTTAGATTGCCGAGTGCGTCGTATTCAAACTGCCCTGAGCCCCAAGGCCCTTGCGCTGTTTTTAAATTACCCAAACCATCGTAAGAGAATGATCTGTTGTTAGAAAAATCTGTAAAATCGTTGATGCTGTTTATAAATCTACGATTGTCATAGCTGTACTGTAGATCAAAGGAGGCAACCCCACCTTTTACCGCGCGAATTCTCTCTGGTAACAAACGTGAGTTTAGAGTTTGCGTAAACACCTGACCATTACCATAAGCCATAGAAGATATCTGACTAGAAGCATGGTAAAGAACATTATTTGCGTAAAAAGTTCCCTCGCTTTTTGCTGACAATACTCTACCCAAACCATCATTGTTATAATCAACGACTCTGCCCGAAGGTAAGGTAAGCAAATCTAAGTTTTCGGAATTATCGTAAGTGTAAGCAATCTTATATGTTCGCCCGTCAATGTTTAGCGTTTCGCTCTCTACATGATTTAGTTCATCAAAGGTGTATGTCCAATCAACACCACCGCGCTTGTTGGTGATGACATTACTATTTAAGTCATAAGTAGTGACGATATCGGGAGTGGATGCGTCAGTAAAATTGGTTCGCTCTACTCGAGCAAGTGCATCCAGCGTTAAGGTAACCCTTGATTGCCCTGACGGCGCAGCACAATTAGTAGCGCTTGAGCTGATACCTTTTGCGTAGGATGTTAAGTAGCCACTGTCATCATAGGCGTAAAGGCTATCGCCACCTTCCGGTGTTCGATGACGACAAACGCGTTGGCGACTATCAAAGTAATAGTATTGGGATTTGTCGACCGCATTACCATCAATATTACCGTATTGCCGTGCACGCGTTACTTTTCCTAAGAAATTACGATAAAGACGAGTTTTAACGTTTAGTGGGCTTGTTATTTCAATCAACTCGCCAGAACCCGCGCCACCATAACCATTGCTCTGGTGAGTGGTCGTATAACCCTCACCATCCTCTACTAAGTATTTATTGTCACGTGCGTAGCTATGATTGATTTCAGCAAAAGGAGCAAAGTTGTCAGATTCCTTGCTTAACCGCCCCAAAGCATCGTAGTCATACGCTACGCCTTTTGATTCATTAGAATTGGTAGATGGTTGAGAAACAAAAATGGCCTGGCCAGCGGAACGATACCTTGTATTTATATAAGAAGACCAGCCTGTATCAAGCGCTTGACTTCGCTCTAAAATAGGCCGATACAATTCGTCGTAGGTAATTGTTTCACGGGCTTGGCCTCTAGTGATGGTTTGGGTTGCGCCACCACCGCTAAAATTGTAATTAATAACAGTATTGTTCCAAGGCCCTGGTGGATTTATGAACGTTAGGCGCCCCATGTTATCCTGACTATAAATAGTCTTTGCCCCTTTTGCGTCAGTAGAATCTAACAGCCAACCATGATCATTTATGGTTACGAGCTCTGAGGCCCCATCTGGGCGACGCGTGCGCTGTGGTGTCCCGCGCTTATAGTTTTCGCGAAGAATTTGACGCCCTTCTGCATCGGTAATAGTTTTTATTGCACCTTTTGCATCTTTATCATTAGGTGAATTATTGTCGTGATAGGTATAACTAGCATAGGGCTGATTGTAGCGATATTCGTTGGTTAAGCGACCATAAACATTGTCGTAATCATATCTTCTGGTTTGAACATTATCGCGAGTGACAGTTTTCACTAAGCCGATAACATTTATGTTTTCTTTGTGGTCATAAGTATAGGTAGTGTTACGCCTAATGCTGCCGTCTAGGTTTACCGTGCTGTATCTTCTCTCAGTATTAGGAAAACCAAAATCTATAAAGTGCCCTGAGCCACCATATTGGTTGTAAGTCGTTTCAGTTGTATAAAATTCTTGCACTGAATCACTCTCGACCCTTGTTTGTACTACTCTGGTAGCTGGGCGCATTTTAAACGCATGACACATTCCAGAGGTATCACCGAACTCTCCACCAGCAGTACAATCTGAAAAAATTGGGGCGGTGACGTTATAGGTATAATCAATCCGATCAATAAAGCGAGCTCGATCATTAATGTGTTGTGGTTCGCGAGTAACCGCTTGCGTCAGTAGACCATGATTTCTACCTAACGCAGGATGGGTGTAAGTAATTTCAGTGCCATCTGGGCGAACCATTCTCGTATAATTAATGTCTAAGGCACCACCACCATAATTACGATAGCTGAAACGCCAATCAGCCGTTGGTATACCTGAACCAGAAAGTCGCTTGGATGTTAAAGACATCACCCTATAAACCGGCCATCCGACTGGGCGATAAAAATCCGGCCGAGTGCCTGAACTTACGGTTACACAATCGTTATTGTTGGTCGCGTCCGCAATAACAGATGGCCGCATATAATGATCTGAATCGTCATCTGAGCTACCAAGATTTTCAGCATTTTTAATGTGCCGTGTCTCTCGAAAGCTAAAAGTACCAAGGGCGCCATCAGGATGTTTAATCGACACAGAGTAAGTTTTCGGCAGACATTTATAATGACG
>CAZXXY010000179.1:0-3995 GCA_964644755.1 uncultured Hyphomonas sp.
GAAATTCTCGTGACAGGCATCAAAGTGATCGATCTGCTTTGTCCTTATGCGAAGGGCGGTAAGATCGGCCTGTTCGGCGGTGCCGGTGTTGGCAAGACAGTTCTTATTCAGGAACTGATCAACAATATCGCGAAACTGTTTGGCGGCTATTCCGTGTTTGCCGGTGTTGGCGAGCGGACGCGTGAAGGCAACGATCTCTATTATGAAATGATCGATTCCAAAGTGATCGATCTGAAAGGCGATAGCCGCGTGACGCTGGTTTATGGCCAGATGAACGAGCCTCCGGGCGCGCGTGCCCGTGTGGCGCTGACCGGCCTTGCCCAAGCGGAATATTTCCGCGATGTCGAAGGCAAGGACGTTCTGTTCTTCGTTGATAACATCTTCCGCTTTACCCAAGCTGGTGCCGAAGTGTCAGCGCTTCTTGGCCGTATCCCGTCCGCTGTGGGCTATCAGCCAACGCTGGCTACGGATATGGGCGGTCTGCAAGAGCGGATTACCTCAACCAACAAAGGGTCGATCACTTCGGTGCAAGCCGTTTACGTGCCTGCGGATGACTTGACCGATCCGGCGCCAGCGACCTCGTTTGCCCACTTGGATGCGACCACGGTTCTCAACCGCTCCATCTCTGAAAAAGGCATCTATCCGGCTGTTGACCCGCTTGATTCAACGTCGCGTATCCTTGATCCACTGATTGTGGGTGAAGAGCACTATATGGTTGCGCGCGGCGTTCAGGAAATCCTGCAGAAATATAAAGAGCTGCAAGACATCATCGCCATTCTCGGCATGGACGAGCTATCGGAAGAAGACAAAATCGCGGTGGCCCGTGCCCGTAAGGTCGAGCGTTTCTTGTCACAGCCGTTTGATGTGGCCGAAATCTTTACCGGCTCACCGGGCGAGCAGGTGAAACTCGAAGACACGATCAAATCCTTTAAAGGTCTGATCGAAGGCGAGTATGATCACCTGCCGGAGCAGGCTTTCTACATGGTTGGCGGCATTGATGCGGCCATCAAGAAGGCGGAGAAAATGCTGGCGGACGCGGCCTAGTTGGGGCGCGATGCCATCACAGCATCATGAAAAAAAAGCCGTGTCTTGCTTGTCGGGATACGGCCTTTTTCTTCTTGGCCAATAAATATTCCTGTCGACGACCTTGATGGTAATGTGCGTCTTTCCTGCCAAAACAGCGTTTGCCATTGCCAGTGAGCCGACATTCTGCGAATTAATAAAAAGTTAAATCAGGAGTGTCCCATGCGTCTTCAGTCGATTGTCTATTCCAGCATTGCTGCCATTGTGCTTTCTGCTTGTGCTCTGGCAAATCAGAGCCTCGTTCCGGCCACAGCCTCCAGCGTGCCAGTGATTGTCGATGATAATCCAGTGCTGACCGAGGTTCTGGGCGCGCAGGATGAGGCGGCAAAGGCGCGGTTCGAGCACCGCAATCCGCGGGAAACAATCGAGTTTTTCGGGATTGAGCCGGGTATGACGGTGGCTGAAGTCTTGCCCGGCAGCGGTTGGTACACCAAAATTCTCCTGCCGTATCTCGGCGATAAAGGGGCTTTGATCGGGATCGATTACTCGATTGATATGTGGTCCCATTTTGGCGGGTTTGCAGATGAGGCTTACCTGAAGAGCAAGGAAACCTGGGCCGACACGTGGACGGCAAATGCCATCGAGAATGATTGGCATGCCAGCACAATGGTGGATCTCAACGCTTTCGCATTTGGTAGTCGCGACGCATCCCTCGACGGGACCGTCGATGTCGCCTTTTTTGTCCGCGTCATGCATCATCTCAACCGGTTCAACAGCGATGAAAAGAACTATATGACAGAGGCCTTGGCTGATACGCATGCGCTATTGAAGCCGGGCGGCACGCTGGCGATTGTTCAACATCGCGCACCGGAAGCGAATTCGGACACTTGGGCAAATGGTGACAATGGATATCTCAAGCGGTCCGATCTGGTTCGCTGGGTCGAGGCGGCAGGTTTTGAACTGGTTGGCGAGAGTGAAATCAACGCCAATCCGAAAGACGTTCCAACCAATGAGGATTTTGTCTGGCGGCTCGCGCCAACGCTGGGCACCAGTCGCGAAGATGCCGAATTGCGGGCGAAAATGCGAGCCATTGGCGAGACCGATCGCATGACATTGAAATTTCGGAAACTGTAGAAACAAGACGGGCATCTGGGTGCTCGTAAAAATGGGGTAATATCATGACGGCGGAAAATAGCTTGTCGCTCATTGAGCGCACAGCTGCGCGCATGTTCTTTAATGTGAGCGTGCAGTCAGCCTTTGCACTTGAAGATCCGAACAGCCGGTTCGGGCTGGAATTCAAGAATGAAGAAGCGCGAGAGGCAGGCGATGCCAAGTCCATGGATGCTGTAAATCATAAAATTTATGAGGCAAGCATTGAGGATGGCATAGTTGCCTTCGAGGCGAACCCGCCAAACAATCCGGCTTTGTCCCGCGTGATTGTCAAAGGTGGCAGGGCCGTCTCGATTATTGACTCTGTCTTGAATGGGTTCAAGACGGCTGAATTTTTTGCGCCGGTTGAGCAGAAACCCCTGGAATTGAACGAGGACGCACCAGCCGGCGCGAGTCTTGGCAATCGCATGGTCCGATTGGTCATCTCGGATAAAGTTGTTGCTGACCATGATGTCGCAGCGCTGTTTTCATGGAGCACAGGCTCTGATAAGAGGATCGTCTTGGAAATGATGGCTTGGCCCATCAATAAGTCGACGGAATTACGCTTATGACCGGCAAATTGCACTTTTCACTCGTCTCTCCCGCGCGGGAAGTTTTTGCGGGCGAGGTTGACCATGTCATTGCCCCGGGAACCGAGGGAGACTTTGGTGTTCTGCCGCAGCATGCTCCGTTTATGTCGACGCTTAAAAACGGTGTCGTCCGCGTGCTGGAAGGGGATGTCGTTTCCATGCGTGTCTTTGTTCGCGGCGGATTTGCCGATGTCACCCCGGAGGGGCTGACCATTCTGGCCGAAGAAGCCGTCAATCTTGCAGATGTCGACACGAATGAGGTGATTGAACGCCTCGAGACGGCCCGCACTGCGGTTGAGGCTGATCCAGATAGCGCTTTGGCTGCTGAACGCCTTGCCTATCTCGAAGCCCTGCAGAGCGCCGTCGCAAACTAGCCAAACAAAGCAATCGTCTGACGGCTAGCCATGACCGGCTTGCCGTGCCGGTTCCATAGGGTCATGCTCTGCGACGAGTAACCATCCCCGACCGTTTCCGCGTGCGCGCGGGCCAGCCACCAATTGTCTTCGGTCTCGAACGTGTCGGACAGGATATCGATTGACCAGTTCATCGAGCTGACCATGGCCGGTGTCGAGTAGAGGCTCAGCGCAGCCGGGGGCGGGCAGTCGGCGAGCGCCAGAAGCGCGCTTGTATCAGAAGGGGCGGCCGGATCGCGATGGCGCATCCAGTAAAGGTTTTCTGCAGTGCTCGCGCCAGACATCGGAACGCCGCCAGCAAGCATTTCAACTTGGAAATTTTGCAGAAAGACAGGCCCGACCTTTGGCGGAAAGAGCCGGGCGTCGAGGCTGGGTGCGGCAACGTCCGGCGCGGTGAGGCAGGGTGCGATTTTCAAACTTTCCGGCCGCGCTGCGCCAAAAACAAAGATTGCGCGTGTTGCAAGTCCCTTGTCTCCAAGCAGGTCAACGCCGACATAGGTGCTTGATTTGCCAGCTCTGAGCGTTTCGGCTCTGAGTGTGACATCGCCACCTGTCGGTCCGACAAATGCAATCTGGGCCGACCTGAGCGGCATGTCGCGACTGAACGCGCGTCCCGCCTGATGGCACAGCGCGGCGCTCAGGCCGCCATAAGTTGTCCGCCCCTGTAGCCAGTCGGACGGAATATGCGCCTGCGAGATCCCTTGTGCATCTGCCTGCACTGCGGCGATCAGCTGGCTATAGGTCATCCTCGCCTCGTCCATCTTCTTCCTCCTGCTTTCCGCCTCTCCGCGCGAACTTGGCGTAGCACCGGCCACAAGCC
>CAZXXY010000180.1:0-3912 GCA_964644755.1 uncultured Hyphomonas sp.
CCGTGTCAACCAATTATCGGACCAATTAAGCACACCAATTCACTTTTTCGCAGTGATTGGCAAAACAGTCACAATTATTACAGTTCCAAGACTGGGCACATGCCGTCATCGCAGAGACAAACGCGCTAGAAGTCAAATGTGGAAGCAGCACTCAACGCCCTGAATATTATAATTTTTACGGGTCACCCCAATTGCACAAACGTTTTAAAGCGGAGCGTCTCTTCCCTTAAGTCAGCCGAGATCAATGTCCAGGCGAGTAACCGTTACAGATCTCCCCTGAATAGCGCTCGAATACACGAACACATGTCTTTATTGTGAACCCCCGACCCAACAAGGAAATTGCCCGAAGACCTCGAGCGCCCCTCCAAATTGGACTAACCAATTTGGCGTTTAAGGGCTTTTTTGTAAAGACATTGGCGCCTGACGGAACGCAATCCAGAAGCGTCACCAGATGAATGCCAGGAGCTGATTTAATGCGAAGGCCCGCGAGC
This sequence comes from uncultured Hyphomonas sp., assembly GCA_964644755.1. Lineage (GTDB taxonomy): Bacteria > Pseudomonadota > Alphaproteobacteria > Caulobacterales > Hyphomonadaceae > CALLCD01. Next base: position 492 of record CAZXXY010000180.1, read on the forward strand.
TACCCCTGAAGAGCAACTCGCGGGCCATCCATCTTCTATCAGGGCCTTTAAAACTTCGCGGTCAGGCCAACAAAGTAACGTGGTCCGAACACGTTGATTTCAGCGAAGCTGTCAGCGGTCGGATTGGTCTGAACGCGTGGCTCGTTGAACAGGTTCACGCCCTCAATCGACAGTCTGACATTGTTGGAGATTTTATATGAAATCCGTGCCTCAAAAACAGTGGCATCCTCGATAAAGCGCAAGTTTTGCGGTGTCGTAAGGAATTGTTGGAAGAAATCACTACGATACTTGACGATCCCCTGAAGGTTCAGCTTGCCAATTCCGTAGAAAATCTGACCGTTTGCTGTGTGCTTTGATAGGCCTGGCAGATCTGCTGGCGGAATAAGGCCAGACAATTGCGTCGCCACACCATTCGCATCGATGAGCGTCTCTTCTCCAAACTGTCCATCATTGAAGTCAAAGTCCGCGTCGGCAAAGTTGTAACTCGCCTTAAAGCCGAACCCGTCCAGAGGAAACGGCAAATACGAGAACGTATGTGAGGCCGTGGCTTCGAACCCGAAAATGGTACTGCTGCCCTCTCCGATATTCTGAGTTGAAACGAGAACATCAAAGTCCTGACCATCGACATTAAATGTCTCGGTCTGGGCGACACTTTCAAAGCCGCCGTCAAAAATCTTGTAATATCCACCAATAGCGAAAATTGTATCTGCGTTTGGATACCACTCGACAGCTGCATCAAAGTTCCATGAAAGGAATGGTCGCAATTGCGGGTTGCCCGATGCCACGACGTTTGCCAGTACATCCGCCGTCGTGCCCTCAAGCACATCCAGAGAATCATCATCATTCACAGAGTTAAACTGACGGCCCGCACCAAGGTCCGATGGATCAGGGCGTGACAATGCGCGGAAAATACCGCCCCGTACCAAGAGATCATCTCTAAGCTCGGTTACGACGTTGAAACTCGGCAAGAACTCGGTGTAGGAGATGCCATCTTCTGTGGTGATCAGATCCGCACCGGGGACAGCCTCAATCGCCGTAACATTTCCTTCAATATCAGTGACCGTCTGTAGCTCTGACCCGAAGCTGACAGATGTGACCTCGGTATTGATCACACGCAAACCGACATTCCCTCGTACCGGGAAGTCCCCGAGCCGGGTATCGAAATCAGCCTGAATATATCCCGCAATCGTCTCTTCTTCGACATCGACGTTGGCCACATAGATAAACCCTTCAGCGGTTGGCACAATGGCCGACCGTCCAAGCAGCGTCTCGAGAAGACAAAGCCCGTTAAAGGTCAGGAATGTATTTCCGGTGCCGGCTTCCAGAACATTGCCGTCTTCATCAATATTGGTAATCAGATTTCCGTTGATCTCACCATCGAGAAAACTCGACTCAGGAAACGTACCATTGGCACAGGTTGATGCAGCGAGTGTGGCGATATTGCTGCCATCCACCGGCACCCCGCCAATTTCAGTGACAAACTCGGCTGTCTCATCACCACCATCATCAAACTCAAACTCATTGCGGATACGCGGGACCTGATCATATTCGAGCACAGAATAACGCGCACCGCCCCTAATCGCTTTCAGGAAAGGAAGCGTATCCGATACATCATATGTCGCGTCGCCCTTAATCGCCCAGATCGTATTGTTACGGAACTGGTTCAAATCCTCACGGACGCGCACATTATCGTCCGTAAATGTTGCAGGATCAGTGACATCTGTGTCCACAATTGTGAACTGCGGCCCTTCGGACCCGTTTTGCAAAACCTCAACCCCAATCGCGGTTGTGCCGCCAGACACTACGCGTGCCTGAAGCTGGTTCTCGCGGCGCGATGTATCCGAATACGAGCCATCAACATAGATGTTCAACCGATCCGTGACGTCGAATGAAACGCTACCACCAAACCCGATATATTCTTCCAAACGCTCGGAAAACTGGCTGTTGACTTCAATGTCACCGCTGGTCGTTGCTGTCCGCAAAGACCCATCCAAGGCCGTGCTGAGAGGAAATACATCATCTTCTGGATCGACCGACGTAAATGTCAAAATGCCATCTGACAAAATCGGATCGATGCTGGTGTCGATTGGCTCGATATCATTGGTATCGAAAGTAATATCACTCCGAAATTCTTCGAACTCGCGATCAGAATACTGGGCATCAAAGTTGATATCGATCCGGTCATTCGGCTGCCACTGAACGGCGCCAAACACAGCATTGCGCTGGTCATCTGTGATATTTTGCCGGAAAGACCGAGACGATGTTGTCAGCACAAACGGTTCGATGAGGCCAATACGGTCGCCCGTCACCGGATCGAAGGTCTCAGCACTCACATTGTCGACTGTCGGGTCAAGATTCATAGACGACAGGCCACCATTACACGAATTGCCGTCAAGAGAAGCGATAGTACAAGCCTGGAAAGTACTCGATGACCGGGCTTCCTGCTCGGGGTTCGGCGTAATATTTGTTTGCCCGCCAACTGAAATACCAAAACGACCAATGCCCGTATCAAACTGATCGACATAGCTGCCCGTCAAGCGATAACCAAAATCACGTGCCGGATTGTCGAGCGCCAAATTGTCCGGATTGACATTGAACTTTGCCTGCAGCTGAACCCGGCGCTCGCCATATTCCAATGGCTTCAGCGTGGAGAGCGCAATTTGCCCGGCAACGCCGCCTTCAATCAAGCTTGCTTCCTGGGTCTTGTAAATCTCGATCTTGTTGAACAACTCTGAGGGGAACTGGCTGAAGTTCACCGACCGGTCGCCCGATCCATTGGTCGCTTCGCGTCCGTTAATCACGGTCGACGACAGAAATGGCCCCAAACCGCGAATGGAGACCTCGGTAGCGCCACTACCTTCACGTTGGGAGGCTACTGACGTGATTGTCTCGAGAGCCTCAGCAATCGAAAGCGCAGGCAGGTCACCAATATCCTCGGCAGAGAGGCCATCAACAATGGAGGTGTTGTTACGCTTAATCGAGTTCGAATCCTGAATTGTCCGTCGAATACCTTGAATAACAACTTCGTTTAGCGTTCTTTCTTGCTCATCAGCTTGGGTGCTGACAGGAGATGTGCTAATCGGTTCATCTTGAGCAAGCGCTGCATTTGGCAGAGCCGCGCTAGAAAGTGCAGTACCAAAGAGCAACACACTCTTTAAGACGCTAATTTTTTTCGTATTCCCAACGTTCCCGCTCTCGATTTTTTGCAATGCACTGCTCCCAATAATAAACTATTTATAAACATTCACTGAAAGAGTCATACCAGTGTGTCAACCTTTAATGTAGGCCAACACCCTTAATCGGTAGGACCACTAGCCTCGTTTTTTAAATTTCTGAGCGAAGCGCTATTTATTGTCCACTGATGTGACACGAACGCCACACCGTAAATTGTGGTGGTCCGGGAAAACTGGACAGCGCCCTA
>CAZXXY010000181.1:0-3899 GCA_964644755.1 uncultured Hyphomonas sp.
CGCCTGCCCTGGCGAGCCAATAAACGACGTCGAGATGGTCGAGCCCATGGTTCTTCTTCGGATTAAATTGGTCTGTCTGCATCATGCGCAAGGGCGGACGCCAGCCCGGCTCGCCGCGATAGAGATCATATGGCAGGTTGATAAACGCCTTCATCTCTGCGGGCGTAGAGACCTGAGTAATTTGTAGCATCTGCGTCATGTAAGCTTCGTCCAGATAAGGCGCGGCAAAGCTTAAGGCCTATCCCGAACTCGCATTTCCAGCAACAGGCGGCGTAGGCGTCTCCTGCCTGGCTTCGGCTGCCAGTGTCGCTTCACGTACCCATGGATATCGCTTGGCCATCTCGTCAGTGTAGCCAATATTGCGCGCTGTGGCGCTGCGCGGGCGGGCGGTGGCATCTTTATAGTAGGAGCCAAGCAGGGCATCGAGCCAGAAAGATGTAATCGAGTAATTGCCATCTTCATCATGATAATGGTGCAGCAGGTGGGCACGTTTCACATAGGCGAGAAATTTTGACTTCGGCATAAAGCCCAGATGCTGGATGCAGTGAATATATTCATAAAACATCATCATGAGCATGCCTGAGGCAATCGCCAGGGCTGCGCCGCCGGGGCCGGCGATCAGAAAGCCGATCGGCCCATAGATCAGTGCATTCGGGGGAAGGGTTGTGTGCAGGCCGCCAAACAGGACCGACAGCTCGTTGGGACGTTGATGGTGGTCATAATGGGTGCGCTTCCAAAGCTTGGCGGTAAATTTGAAGCGCATCAAAAGCGTGGAGTGCAATATCCAGCGATGGGTGATGTACCAGACCACCGGATGGCCAACCAAAGGAACGGCAAATGCGCCCAGCAATAAGAGGGCCGGGCCGCCATAGTAGATCGTCGCAAGCAAGGAAACGATCATCACGATGAGATAGATCTGCACGCCCGGATAGGTGAAGTAGGCCGTGTTCAGCTCTTTAATGCCCATGCGGTTTAGCAGGTGCTGTTGGCTCTTCCAGGAATTGAAACTCATAATCATGGCGGCGCTCTACAGTTTGGGGTCATCCGCGCTCTAAAGCGCATGATCTTGGTTAAGAGTGCCCTATATAGCTTGCAAAGGACATTTATTCCAGCCTGCAAACGAAATGTTGAGCGAGCCGCAGCCTAGCCGCGGCCTGTGCGCAAATTCAGCTCGAGATCAATTCCGTCCTCGCCCAGTTCGAAAGCGGCGTCTTCAAGTCTGGGTTTGCGCAGTTTCAGGCGGCGATTATGGGACAGGGCAAACGGCTCTTTGGGAAGAAAATTCCATTTGCGATCAAGTTTCCGGTCCGCATCTTTGTCGTGATAGCTTGCCAATCCATAAGTTCCGGTTTCGCTCACCGTGATGCAAATCTCCATTGGGCCATCAAGGGCGGGGATGCGAATACGCCGCAAACGGGCCTCTTTGGAGAGGAAGTTGTCCTCATCATCACTATAAAGCTCGACCACAAGCGCGCCGCCAGCTTCGATATTGTTAACGGTCGCGCGGATTTGCAGGAGGTCAGGGTCGCAAATGTCTGGCGCTTCTCCGATACGTATATTCAATTCCGCCGCGAAATTCGGGTCAAGTTCCGGTGTTTGGGCCACGCTTGAGCCGGCAAACAGACTTGTTGACATCATTGCCGCAAGGGAAATACTGGCTATGGCTGCTGTAATTCTCATACTATATACTTTCATTTTTACTGCGCCTGTGGCCTTACTAAGATAGGCAGTCTATCAGTGTTGCCCAAGTCCTCGTGCATGAAAAGGCTGTAATGCGTAGGCTCGATATTTATCTACTGAAACAATGTGTTCAGGTTGTGGTCGGTTTGACAGCTTTGGCGCTGGGCGTGCTGCTGCTTGAGCGATTGTTGCGGATTTTCGAACTCGTATCGAATACGACCGATACAATTGGCGCTGCCGCGCGCATGCTTTTGAATCTGATTCCGTATTATCTTGGACTGGCCATTCCTGTTGCATTGTTTTTGGGAGTGCTGATCACTGTGGATCGGGTCAGCCGCACGGGAGAGTTGTCAGCATCGCTCGCGGCAGGCGTTTCGATGTTTCAAATTTTGCGGCCATTTATGGTTATTGCGGGCTGCCTGTCGCTGATCAGCCTGCTCGTGATGGGCTTTTTGCAACCGCTTGGCAGGTATGATTTCCGGGCGACGGTTGATCTGGTGGAACAGACCTCGGATGAGGCGGCGTTCCAGGAGGGCAAGTTTGCCCAGAACGGGCGGTTTGTTTTCTGGACCGAGGATCGCACTGCGGGGGACCGGCTCGGCGCGATTTTTATTCTCGAAGAAGGTCTGGCCGGCGATGCTGCGCGGATCACCACAGCCCCCTCCGGACGGATCGGGCAGGGCGTGCTTGAAGACGAGACGCGCATCACGCTGAATGACGGGCAAGGCATGACGATATCGCCCGCGGACACTCTGGTTGTCGAGCAGCTCGATTTCCGGAGACTGGACTGGAACATTGAAGGCGATGTTTTGAGCTTCCGCCCACGCGGCGATGATGAGCGCGAGCTGACCATTCTCGAGCTTGCCAAGGAAGCCAATGGGACGGGACGAAACATCGTCGAACCACACATTGCTGCGACGGCGGTTCACGCCCAGCTTGGCCGATCTCTGCTTTTGCTCCTCTTGCCGCTCATCGCTTTACCGATGGGGCTTGGCTATGGGCGATCCTTCCAGTCTACCGGTATTGCGGTCGGCATTGTCTTTCTGCTTGTGGCCCAGAAGTCGCTTGAAGCGGGGCAGTCACTCGCAGCCGCTGGCAGCATTGCGCCTTGGCTCGGCACTTGGCCGGTCTTTGCGATCATTGCGATTATCGGTCTGGGGCTGTTCCTGCGCAGCGCCCTGTTTGTTGCGACCCCGCCTCTGATGCTGCTCTCGTTTGATCTGGGCTCGGTGGTCAAGCGCGCCGGACGCGGCCTTGTGCGATTGTTTACCGGATCGGGGCAAGCGTGATGATCCGGCTGATTTGGTATCTTAGCAAATTGTTCGTCTCGATCTGGGTGGTGACGGGGTTCGGTCTGGTCGTGTTGGCCGGTCTGCTCGATTCTCTGGCCAATGCGCCGGAAATATCGGCCAGCGACGAAGGCGGCGCGCTTTACTATATGTGGCTGCGCGCGCCGATCATCTTTGATCAGGTGTTTCCGTTCACATTGATGCTGGCACTGCTTTTGAGCTTTGTGACCCTTATCCGGCGCAATGAACTTGTCGCTTTGCAGGGTGTCGGCTTATCGATCTTTGCGCAGGTGCGCGCTTTGGCACCGGTTGTGCTGATCGTCTCGTTCATTGCGATGGCGATTACCGATTTCCGCGTGCCGCCTTCGGTTCAGGCGCTCAATGATTGGGGCATAGGCGAATATCAGGGCGGAAATGTTTCAGATGATGAGCCGCTTTGGCTCAATGATGGCGGCATGTTCGTTCGGATGAAGGGCCGCGACGGGTTAAATGCGCTCACCAACCTGACCTTTTACCAACGCAATGCGTCTGCGGAAGTGATCGGCGTGACGTGGGCAGAACGGGCGGACTATACCGGGGATGGCTGGACGTTGTCCGGCCTGTCATCTTTGGCGGTGGAGGGGGCTGAGCCTTTCGACCCATTGACCTTCTGGGCGACCGATCAAACCCCGTTGATCATCGACAAGCTCGCGGCCGACCCGCGCAATCTGTCAGTCCGTGATTTGCGGGCCTTTGCTGCTTTTCGGGGGTCAGGCAGTCGTCCGTCTGTGGCCTATCGCGTCTGGCTGATCAAACGGTTGAGCCTGCCTGTTACCGGGCTGGCTCTGTTGCTGGTCGCAGCGCCGGTTATGCAGAGGCTGGGGCGGCGCGATACCGGCACGATTGCTCTGATCTCCGGCATCGGCATGACCTTCCTGTTTATGATTTTTG
>CAZXXY010000182.1:0-1819 GCA_964644755.1 uncultured Hyphomonas sp.
TCGCGAATTATGGAGACTGGTTCGCATTAAACTGACAGCACCCATTCAACTGTCCTTGGAGTTCTCCACCGGTCATAATACAACCTCCTCATCGCTCATCATCTCATCAACCTGTTCAAAAACAGCAAAACTCTTTGTACTGAAAACTCCGCATATCCAGTCATCATCACAATTTGCGAATTTCGCTTCGTCATATTGCGCGATCATTGGCGCAGTATAGTCACCCCGCCTGAGACCACCCATTCCTACGGCGTCCATCTTCATCATTGGAGTATTTTGGAAAAATTTATCTGACGAAAACCACACTGCATCTGTCAACAGCCGCTGAAATATGGGCCAATCCTTAAATTTGGGTACTGACCGAAAAGTTGCAACGCGCCCTCTTCCAAACGGAAGAAATCCACCGCATGAGCGGTAAGGGTGTTTCCAACCTTCAGGTTTTGATCCGTTGATCCAGATTGGACGAACGGAATCTCTTACCGCCGCAGAGCCAATTCGCAAATTATGTGTGAGCGTAAAGCCATATGCGATTCTGTTGATCAATAAACGGCACGGGAAGGCCGGAAACTCCGCGCTCGTATATACTTCGCTCACATCGTCAGGCGCGCCGAGAACAACCACGGCCTGTCCATCTTCTGATTGCAAAAATCTTGGCTTGTCAGAGATCCTGACCAAGGTCTCAGCCTCCGGGTTCTGGTCGCGAATCCGCATAAAGCCTGACCAGCCATATGGGTTCTTTGAAATGCATTCGCGAATATAGTCTGGCGTATTCTCAGCTGGCTCGGATCGCTCTGTCCACCTCTGGGAGACCATGGAAAAAGGTGCCAGCTCAGGATGCCCGGATAACCCATGCTGGCTTTTTTCTCCGCGTAGCAGTTTTTCGTTGAAATCCACCTCGCCTACATAACTTGATGGTTTTGTTAGTTTTTTTCGACGCCACTGAACATTCTCCCGCCAGGCTCCAGCAACCCAGCCACCGTTTATTTTTACACTCATCAGGGGGCCTCGCAGCCCTCTAAATCGAGCTTCCTCATCGCCAGGATACGGTGTTAACGGCCAAACCGTGAATATTGATCTGCAGGCATCATCCACGCGCACATAAGCTCCGAAATTGTCAGAAATCGACCGCCCAGCACCCTCAGCGATTGTTTCGGAAATCCGATAATCTACTTCCAAACTCCATGAGTAGACCGCGCTCCGCTCCCAATCTGCACAAGCCGAGTGGACGGTGCCTCTGTCTTCGGCATTATATTTAACAGCCAGCGGATACGAAAAATCCCGATCGGAATATTCAAACAGACGCCAATCCTGCTCTCGCGGGACTATGTCAGAATCCAGCCACCCCAGATAACGTATCGACGCACCTGTTGCTCGGTTTTCAAAACCGGGCTTACGACTAGGAACAAAATCCCACCAGCCATATTTAACACTTGGCCCCGAGCTTGGTAAGTGCAGTGGAAATTCATCCATATTTATGCATATCCTCTTTCGCAATTGGCGCCGTGCGAGACACACCGACCATCATCTCGAGAGCCAGCACAGCACTAATTTTCACTGGCAGCACATCTTTTGTTTGCATAATGAGCATCGCTACGGCTGCGCCCAAACTGGCTAAAGATTGCTGAGCATCTAACCCACCTTCGTTGTGGATTTCGATTATTTCATTGCGATATCGCGAACAAGCTATGGGCGACCACTCTCTGGGATAATGTTCAGCCTCTACGGTCATAGGAGGATATGGAGAGCCACCTACAGCTGCAGCCGTTCTGGCGATCACATGCAATGGATCTGGCAACTCTTTCTCCAACAATGCCGCCTT
>CAZXXY010000182.1:1919-3823 GCA_964644755.1 uncultured Hyphomonas sp.
CACAAAAGTATGTGACCGTCAATTTGACTTTATTACTTAGCCATCCATGCAGCTGGCGTTTTGCTTTGCCCGACATAGATTTTATTAAAAACCGGGGATGGCTCAAAAACTTGCTCAGGCGGCGGGCCAATAAGTACGCTCTCGAGGCTTTGCCCGGCTATCGATTGATCGATCTTGCCAAAGTTTTTCTTTAACCAAATCGTCCAACCGGTAAAATTCTCATCTTTGATTTCTTTAATTATATTTCTATTTTTCTGACTGACCCCTTCATACCCTTTTGATGCACGCTCTTTCAGGGCAATTCTTTCGTCTGCAGTCAGATAAGCCTCTGGGCTAGATGGACATTCACTTTCTTCTTCTCCCGATGCACTGGTCGAGAAGCCAATTAAATTCAGGGGGACGTCAGTTGCCAATCCCGATGGCCTGGCACTCACAACGCTAATCCCACTAATCTGAACACCATTCGCCTTATGTATCACCCATAGAACGTGCCTTCCTGAGCCGAGAACCAGATAAACCGGCTTCTCGGTTTCGGTGATAATCACATCGACAACGCCCGCGCCGTATCGTCTTTTCGCTTTTGTCCCCGGACGCTTATACGAGGATGGAAACCAAAGCCGACTCTCACGCTTTCTCTTTACATTACCGGCATACACGTAAGCGACTTCGGCGTATGGTGACGGGCGCGGCAGCTTACAATTGGGCTTATTCTTCACCTCAATCAGCGTCATGTCCTCTGCAAATCTTCTTTTGATTGGCTGCATGACCTCGCCGAGTTTCATCGGCTCTGCGCCGTCTATGACCGAGACGCTGGTTTTCATATCAATCGCTTCAGGTGCACTGCATGCAGCCAGTGAAAACGAAGCGAGCATTATAAATAGTTTGAGTGCTTTTGGAGCGGCGCTAAGCATTATTGATTGCCCCTTGTTCCAAAACCTGCACTTCGAGAAGCACGGCCTTTGTGCGGACGTGGCTTAGAGGGCTTGTAGTGTTTTATCGCCTTGCCTCGCTTATCGCCAGATTTGAGGTTTTCGATACAGCCTGTCAGTCCGGCAGAAATCATCCAGAACAGGAAAATAAGCGCGAGCACGCTCGGGCCGTAATTCGCAATGTGCGGGATCGTACCAAACTCATGATCGGTTGGATTAGCCTTTTTGTATTTTACCGAAAACGTACTACCGGGCTTAACGCGTGGATCAGAAAACTTTAGAGGTGTAATCCCATCCAGTTCAATGCGTGTACGGTCTTTGGTGTAGAACACATAGCCGCCTGATATGGTTTCTTTCCCGTCCAGAAGCGCAGGGTTTTTATCTTTTGAGATTAGTTTCGCAGTCGCTTGCGCATAGTCAGCGCGCTCAACCAAGGTTTCATATACAGGGGCACCATTGGTCACAAACCCATATACGCCCAATACGGCTCCCACCCCGAAACAAAGCGCGGCGAGCGTTCGCCCCTGTTCGGTCTTTGCCCGCATGCTTGCAGCGTTGGGCATCTCTCTGACTAAATCGCGATAGATACGGTATCCGCAAAATGCGATGAATGCTCCGAGCCCAAGCAAGGCCATGAAAAAGTAAAACCATGAAGGCGCTTGGCCATTCTGCGCTGCTGATCCTACCAAGTTTATGTCATATGGATCAAACAGAACAAAAGCGACGAGCGAAAACGGAACAAGTGTTAGCCCTGCTGACATCAACCAGAACGCAACAAGTGCAGCACGTGTAGAAAAAACCCTCATAACAAAATTTATACAGGATTACGAATAATAAATATTTAAACCAAATCTAGAATTTAAGCACCAACCATATTCATTTGAGAGGTGAGGTGGTCCCAGAAAACTGGACAGTGCGCTAAGGTATATCCCAGACGAGTAAGGTGTCTTTCCCCCTTAAAGTTGGGCCATTATT
>CAZXXY010000183.1:0-3755 GCA_964644755.1 uncultured Hyphomonas sp.
AGCGGGCGGTCAAACCTAAACAATCCCCGCTAAATGGCGTCTGCCCCCGTCGAGGGTGAGGGTCTCTCCGGTGACAATGCCCGCACTATGGGAGGCCAGATAGAACACCGCATCGGCAATCTCTTCGGCCAGAGAGGCGCGCCCGAGCGGGGTGCGTTTCTTTAGCCAGCTGGCTTGATCCGCATTGTCTGCTTCCACTCTTGGGCGGATTGCCGACACGGCATTGACGCGGATTCCGGCGGCTGCCAGCTCGACAGCGCCCGCCCGCACAAGGGCCAGAATCGCTCCTTGCGAAAAGCCTTCGATAAAATTGCCCGGATCAGACTGGTTGGCGGACTGTGACAGCACAAAGGTCACGGTCGGCATCGGCTTGTGACGTTCGAGGCCCACACCGGCAAGTGGGGGCTGGTCGGCCACCGCATTGGCAAACAGATGCAAGGCCAAAGCCCCGCTGCGGGCGCCTCTCGTCAGGCTCTTGTCGAGTGCGTCCATGTTGATGTCAGCGAGCTCTGCTGGTTTCGGGATTGGCGGAATGATCACCAGATTGTCGCGTCGGCCATAGGCCTCAAGCCCCGCCGTCAGCGCATTTCTCAAACCGATCTGGTGGTCCAGATTGCCATGATGATAGGCGATCTCGTCCGGCAGCTCGTCGCGAGCCTTTTCCAGACTTTTTTCGTCAGGCGACGCCACCAGAACCGAATGTCCGCTTTCTTCAAAGCGGCGCGCGCAGGCCACGCCGACATCGCGGCCAAGCCCCAGAATGAGGGTCACAGGAGTTTCCATGTCGGGGCCTTACTTGCTTGTTTTGCGCGCGGCTGGCTTGCCAGCTGCTTTTTCAGGCGTGCGGGTGCTTGTCAATTCGTCAGAGAGAATGCCCATACGGTCATTGAGCCGATGCAGCGCCATCAGGATTTCGCCCAGCAGCCGCACAATCATATAGAGCGCAAGCAAGCTGCCTGCGCCGAGACTTATCTGTAGCAGTCCGGTCAGGAATGACCCTGCCGTGCCGATCGGGTTGAAGCCGAGCATAACCGCCAGCGCGAGCAAAAGGATCAGTCCCGCGCAGAGGGCAAACAGGCCACCAATAATCGTCGTAGCCGTTCGCACCGTCGCTGGCGAAACAGCACGATCCTGTTGAAACAAATCTCTCATATCACGCTCCTGTTCAGAACAGGGTTTATACCGCGTGACCGTTAATTTTTCTAAGCGCTTCTGCGGCGCGGCCGGGAATAGCTAGGATGACAGGCTGACCAGCTGTTCCTTGATCCTGAGTTTTTGCCGTTTGAGTTCCACAAGATGTAAAGTGTCTATTCCGGGTTGTTTTTGTTGAAGTTTAATTTTGTCCTCGAGGGTTTTATGCTTCGAGGATAGTTCTTCAATACGACCTTGAATGGACATTTTGTCCGCCTCCTTCTGTTGTGGAACACAATCTACGAGACCTGGAACATAGCACAAAAAACACCCTGAGTCCCGCCGGTGACGCGAGTCTCAAGATAAAATTTCGCTCATGAAGCGTTTTGGATCTAAGCGGGCTTCAATCCCGATTTGTTGGCAAACATGGCGCGGTCGGCGGCCATAAGCGTGGTTTTTGCAGATGAACCGCTTTGCCATTCTACGGCACCAATCGAGACTCCGATTCCATAAAGATCCGGTCCAGATTGATGAACGGCATCACGCAGCTCCTTGACCCTGACCAGCGCCTTTCGAAGAGGCGATCGGGTCAGAACAATCGCAAATTCATCTCCCCCTATCCGCCCAATAATGTCGGATCGGCGAATGCCCGACTTCAATGTCTTCGCCACAGCAATCAGCACACGGTCTCCTTGCGCGTGGCCATGGGTGTCGTTGACCCGTTTGAACTGGTCAAGGTCGATATACAAAACCGAAAGGGCCGTTTCGTGCCGTTCCGCACTGGCTATTTCGCGGGTCAGTTCCCGCAAGAAGGCGCGGCGATTGAAGACGGGGCACAGCGGATCCATATCTGCGAGGCGGTTAGACTTTTCCAGCTGCTTTTCGAGGACCGCCACCTGTTTGCGCAGCTTGGCATTGTTACTCGCCAAATCCATCAACGTGTCGGCGACAGTTGTTGAAACATCGTCCGGCGATAGGCCCAAACCAAGAATCAACTGTTCTAAATCGGTCTTTTTTCCCATCATTAACCTATAGCTGGTTTGCTCTGAACAACCAGACCCCGTCGACAAATTATAGGGCACGACGGACAAATCGACTGAAAACTCAAGGCGAAGCTTGACGGGTGCCCCCTGTGGCATATGTTCCACTGCTTTCGTAAATGGAAGCTGAATTCATGACCGTAGACACCGCGAAAACGTCACCCCTCGTTGGCATTATAATGGGCAGTCAATCCGATTGGCCCATTATGCAGTCTGCGTCCGATATTCTAGGGGAGCTCGGGGTCAGCACTGAAGTTCGAATTGTTTCGGCCCATCGCACGCCCCATCGGCTCACGGAATATGCCACCAGCGCCAAAGCGCGCGGCTTGCAGGTGATTATCGCTGGCGCAGGCGGGGCGGCCCATTTGCCGGGCATGGCGGCGGCGATGACAGAGCTCCCTGTGCTGGGCGTTCCGGTCGAGTCCAAAGCGCTCTCGGGCATGGATAGCCTTCTGTCGATTGTCCAGATGCCGCGCGGGGTTCCCGTTGGCACGCTCGCCATTGGCCAGGCGGGCGCGGTCAATGCCGGTCTGATGGCCGCTTCGATTGTGGCCTTGCAGGATGAGGCGGTTGCGACGGCTCTTAGAGCCTATCGGGAGGCCCAAACGGCCCGCGTCACCGAACGTCCTGAAGGATGGACAGGTCAGTGACAGATACCGCAATGACGCCTTTGGCGCCCGGTGCAATGATCGGCATTGTTGGAGGCGGCCAGCTTGGCCGTCTGCTGGCCTTGGCGGCCGGTCAGCTTGGCTTCGACGTCTGTATTCTGTGCCCCGAAGAAAACTGCCCCGCCTCGCGGGTTGCCGCCCGCACCATTGTCGCGGACTATAATGATACCGGGGCGCTCACGGCTTTGGCCGAGGCGTGCGATATCGTAACCTATGAGTTTGAAAACGTGCCGGCGCGGACGGTTGAACGGATCGAGCAGGCCGGCGCACAGGTCCGCCCAAGCGCCAAGGCGCTCGAAATGTCGCAAGACCGGCTGACCGAAAAAGACTTTCTCAACCAGATCGGCATTCCCACAGTGGCCTATCGCCCCGTAGAAGACGCAACCGCTCTCGACGCGGCCCTGGCCGAATTTGGCGGCGTGGGGCTGCTCAAAACGCGGCGTGAAGGCTATGATGGCAAAGGTCAGGTCCGGCTCGGTGGCTCCGGCGATACAAAGGCCGAGGCACTGGCCTTGCTAGAGACCGGACCTTGCCTGCTCGAAGCTTTCGCGCCTTTCGAACGGGAAATTTCCGTCATTGTCGGGCGCGGCGCTCAGGCAGACGGCACAATCCGGTCCCAAATTTACGATGCTGCCGAGAACCAGCATACCAATGGCATCCTCGCGCGTTCCATCGTCCCCGCGCAGGTTTCCAGCGAGATACGTGACGCGGCCAACAAGGCAGGTGAACGGCTTGCTGGGGCTCTGGATTATATCGGTGTTCTGGGGCTCGAATTCTTCGTCATGAAAGACGGCACATTGCTCGCCAATGAATTTGCGCCACGTGTCCACAATTCCGGTCACTGGACGCCGGAAGCCTGCATGACCGGCCAGTTCGAGCAGCACATTCGCGCCGTTGCAGGCTGGCCGCTTGGTCC
>CAZXXY010000184.1:0-3673 GCA_964644755.1 uncultured Hyphomonas sp.
TATTTCACGCAAAGGAAGTACCATAAAAAAAACAACTAGGAAGATTAAGTCGGGAGCAATGATATGATGTTCAACAAACGCTATATCGGAATTTGCCTTTTTATATTTTGCACCTCTCCAGTCGTGGCTGTGGCCCAGCCCGCACTTTCATTACTTGGGTCGCCGGGACCAACCGATGAACAATTTAAAGCGCAAACCCCAGTTGATATGGTTGCGCTTAATAATGTCCTGATAGACGCTGAAAAGTCCAAAACAGTTTATGCAGATGCTTTGGCTGAAGCTGGATATGATGATGTCTTGATTTCATCCTCCAAACACTTCGATGGCTTCCGTAAAAATCGTGAAGAGGATTTCTGTATTCAGCTCAATGAAAACACAGAATTTAACTGTGATGAGCCAAGCCAGTTTACGCCTCTAATGGCCAGAGAAGTATTGCTATCTATCCAAGTAGATTACTGGGTCGAGAATAGAGTGTTGGAATGTAACTTAACAGTGCTAAATTGACCCAGTTCGAATGTCTGCTTCTAGAAGTAGCTGAAGTTGGCTGATTCCTCTGTTCTATCGCGCCCCGCCCCCCTGCCCCTTCCTCCCGAAATGCCAGCGCGGCGGCTGGAGCCCCCTCACAGCTCAAAGCCGCCGCGCTGGCATGGGCGAGATGATGGTTCACCACTCCTCATCAATATTCCGCTTGCGGTATGCTGCCATGCGGGCGTCATGTGCGGCGGCACGTTCTTGATCTGCGTCGACCATCTCATGGAGTATCTTATCAAGGCGAGAGAGCATATATGCCGTCTTTCCATCAGACTGGAACCTGACGAAGAAAGCCGACACCAGAAAGGTCATGAACTTGTTCAGATCTTCCCCGGTTAGCGAGAAGGTCTCCCTGGTAACGGGACCACCTGGTCTGGCATCCCAGCGGCGCAAAGTCAGAGTGTCGATACCTGCTTTATCGCGATAGACCATTGCTTTGATCTCGAGGTCGCCTCCCTCGGTACGTAAGATCGAGTGCTCGTCCGTTCCACGGCATGAAATAACCTCCATGGGCACATCATATTGGTCCGTATCGAGCTTCAGTGTCATGAACCGCAACTTTTCAAAATCACCTTCGAAGGCAGAGCTGATCTTGATCTTGTCCGGATCAAGCTTGTCATAATAAAAGTAGTCCTCCTCCCACCGGTCGGGATTATCATGACAGAGCTTTTTGTGGCGAGGCCCTGATCCTTCTGCTTCTGGCTGATACTCAAGCATGTCACGCCGAACCTCATAGTGAGCGATCATGGCCTCACAAAAGGCAATCTCCTTTTCGGGTCCAGTCATTCGGCTGCTCCCTGCTCGTCTTGCTGCTCAATCGGCCCCATACGCGCCTCATGCTTCTGGCAAGCGACGACACCAACGAATACGCCAGCGATCACGCTCAGCACGATCGCTTCAACCTGTCCGGCAGATTGAGAAAGCATATGCACCATCCCGCCCGTGAAAACTGCTGATGGGACAAAGATCAGTCCCACCTCCAAAACACCAGCAAGCGGCCATGTCCTGCGTAACGCCCGCAAAAACCCAAGAATAAAGAATACCAGCAACCAGCCCGCGATCGTAGCGCCAGTAATGACCATCCAATGGGCCTCAACCGAATAGGCCGCCCAGCCAAGCAGAAAGGCTCCACCCAAAGGCGTGGCATAGACGCCGACCTGATAGTAAAACCAAATATAAAATAGAACGAAGAGAAGGCTTAAAACCAAGATCATCCGGGTTCCTCCATATCGACATATGCGCATAGCTTTGAAGGCTTCTCAGGCAGCTCCAAAAGCTGCCGCACATTGTCAGATTGCAAAACACCCGGCTCCCGCATTGGAGCCGGACGCCGCAAAGATGGGACCAGAGGAACCATGCGCGGCTTTTAGGCTCGCGCCTTGGACAGCACCGCGCCGCCCGGCTTCAAACCGAACGCGCACGAGGGCTGAGACGAACATGAAAGCCGCCTCTGGTCTTTCGGGGTTTGCGGTCCCCACGTACTGATTTTGCAGTCCGCAGAGCGACGCTAGACTGTATCGGGAGTGCAGATCAAGTCTGTCCTCGACAATGGCGCATTTGCTCCACAAGATTGGGCAAGGCCAATACGAACCGCTCCACGTGCAGTTCCATCAAATTCCAATGGAGAAATTTACCGAAGCGAAAACATGTCTTGGTAAGTTCAGGCCGAAAATAATCAACCGGCCCGCACTGTTTTCAAGCCCAAAGCATTCCGCTCTGGGGAGAAAACTAGGAGCTGGGTCTGTCTATATCACGTCAATCACCACATGCCCCGCCTGCATCTTCGCAGACAAGGCGTAGCTATATCCACGATGATCCCAACCTCTCCATCGAACAACTCGAAGAAGGTCGGCGCATTGCCGCCTTAGTGGTCAAGCATTGCGGTGAAATCTATCGCCCGATCTTCGACAAGTTCGACAAAGCTATTCAAGCCAGGCAAAACTCCGACGACCGTCTGAACATGGTGCTCAACTCGCAAGCCCCCATTCATCGTGTTCGGCGTCAAACATCTCGAACAGCTTTACATCGTAAGGATGAACAATCTTCATAAGTTCGTCTCTGCGATACGCCAATGACCCGCCATCACCATATGAAGGTCGATCCGTCTTATGCCCCATCAGCAAGCATCGCAGTCCATAGTCGATGTTTGCTTCCTGCATCCGCTTCTCAAAAGCGTGGCGGAACGAATAGATCCGATGTGCGGGTGTCGGGAATAGGTCGCGCCGCCTAAAGCCTTGCATGACATTGGCGGAGAACAATTCATTGCGGTCTTGATAATGCGGGAAGGCCGCCCCCGCCCGCTTTGCCGCTTCTAGTGCCACACCAACCAATGGGACTTCGCGTTCCGATGAGGCAGTCTTGACCTCCCGCTTGGCTTCGCCATGACTACGGGAGCGTATAGTAATATGCGGCACAGCAGCACTAAGGCGGATGTCCTCGGGCTGCAAGTTGATGATCTCGCTAGGGCGGCAGCCTGTCTCGATCAAAATAAAAATGATGAGTTGTAACTCAGCACGCAATCCGGAAAATATACCTGGCTGCAAGATCTTCTGCTGAACCCAATGAGATTCGAATGCTGGAATTTCAGTCTTTTGGCGAGCCTTAAAGCTAATTTTTCTAAACGGGTTTTGGCGATCTTCTTCGCCGATGTGCTCAAAGTAATCTCTATAGAGTGACCGGATGCCTCCAATGCGCCGATTGGCCGTGTACCCAGTCAAAGGCTCTTGGCTGGGGTCAGATGGAGCAACTTGTTCAGCCCACCAAGCCTTATAAGCCAAAGCATGCTCACGGGTAATCTCTTCCATCACCAGATCACCGCATTGCTCAATGAAATAAGTCACCGCGAGTGTTTTGACCTTCCGCCACGACGCTTTCTGCTGGGGCGACTTATACATCTGCTCATCAAGCGCGATCTCATTGAAATAAATCTCTAGCGCTTCGGACACTCGCACCTTTGGGCGGCTTACCCCGCCAAGAAGCACTTCTGCCGTTTCAGGTTCGGGGATATCGTCTCGCTTGGCCTCATCTCGAGCACTTAGGAGGCGCTCGAGTGTTCCGGCAATTGGTTCCTCAGCTGCAATTTCTAAAACAGGGCGATACACAAAGCCTGCCATTTGGGCACGCTCAACAGCGGCCTGATAGT
>CAZXXY010000185.1:0-3587 GCA_964644755.1 uncultured Hyphomonas sp.
AACCTACGACCGGGCGATTAACAGTCGCCTGCTCTACCAACTGAGCTATCACGGATCAATTTTGGTGCCGCTTCATAGCAGCCCTTTTGGCGCTGTCAAACACCTGTTTTGCGCTAAATTAAAAAAATGGCGGGAGCAAGCTCCCGCCGAGGCGTTGGATGATGGTGGGTGTCTCCAAAGAAGACAGGACCAAGATCGCGGAAAGTGGTTAACCAATAGTAAACAGAAGTAAATTAATTGACTTTCAAGCTTAAGTTTTCTGTCAACCATAAAGGCCTGTTGCTGTTTGGGAGGGCTCTCTGGAGGTTCCGACCGGAATCGAACCGGTGTACACGGATTTGCAATCCGCTGCGTAACCACTCCGCCACGGAACCTCGCTGAGAGCAGCGGGCATAGCAGGGAGTTTGTGTGGTTGCAAACCTGAAAATGTCATATGTGTTGAAAGCGATCTGCTTTATGCTAAAGCGACCAGAGCAACACTATCGGTTAAAGGGACGAAAATGGATTATCAGGCAGCTCGGCAAATTATGGTGGATAGCCAGATCCGTCCCAATGATGTCGCCAATCCGCGCCTTGTATCGGCGTTGATGAGTGTTCCCCGGGAAAAATTTGTTCCGAAGTCACGGCGGTCGGTTGCCTATTCCGAGCTTGAGATTGAAACATCCGAGGGTCGTTCTCTCTGGACGCCGCGTGATTTTGCCAAATTGCTCAAAGGGGTTGCCCCTGAGGCGGCAGATATTGCTTTGATCATTGGCGCGGGGGCAGGCTATGAGACCGCTGTGCTGGCGCAATTGGTGGAAACCGCAATCGGGCTTGAAAGAGATGAAGCTGTGGTCACTGCGACCAGTGAGCGGCTCGCTGAATTGGGCAATGACCGCGCGGTCATTGTCGAGGGCGGACTTGAGCAAGGGCTTGCTGATCAAGGGCCGTTTGATGTGATTTTCGTCAACGGCATGGTGCAAAGTGTTCCCGATAGCTGGGCCGAGCAGCTCTCCGAATTTGGCCGTCTGGGCGTGGTTGTGCAAACAGGTGCGACCCTTGGCGAGGCGCGAATCTATACGCGGGCAGACGGGGTTGTCTCCTATCGTAAAGTTTTTGAGGCAAGCCCGCCAAAATTCGACCTGTTCGACGAGAAGCCTGTTTTTACGTTTTAAGCGCCTTGTCAGGATTTCGCCTAAAAGGTGATTGCCGTTCATGATCCGTAAGGAACCCGCTACATATAACTGAGGGGGAGCTTCCGATTGGAGATTGAAATGCGGCCTTATAGATTTTTTGCAGCCTGGCTTCTGGGGTGTGTATGTGTCGCAGCACCGGCCCAAGCGGAAACCCTGCAAGATGCGTTGCGGGCTGCAAACAGTACGAATCCGCAGTTGGGGGTGCAGAGAGCGCAGTCGGAGATTGCGCAGGAGCAGCTCGTGGCGGCGCAGGGTGCGCGTCTTCCGGTGGTCGAGTTTAACGGACAATATGGACCTGAACGGGTGACCACGAACCGGACTGTTGTGCTGGATGTTGGTGGGCGTCAGATTGCGTCGGCCTCGCTTCAGGCTGTGCAGCCAATCTATGCTGGTGGCCGGATTTTGGCGGGCATACGCTCTGCGCGTGCGGGGATCGATGCGAGCGGCGCCGAGCTTGAAGTGGTACGGCAGGACACATTCCTGCAAACGGTGACCGCGTATGTCGATGTCCAGCGTGACCGCGAAACACTGATTATACGGCAGGGCAGTGTGGATTTGCTCGAAGAGCAGTACCGCGCCGCGCAGGACCGGTTTGAAGTTGGTGAAATCACGCGTACCGATGTTGCGCTGGCTGAAGCGCGGCTGGAAAGTGCGCGGGCAAATTATGCTCTGGCCGAATCCCAGATTGCCGGAAGTTCGGCGACATATGCTTTTCTTGTCGGGTTCGAGCCGGGTCAGCTGGAGGCGGCACCGGAGTTGATAGGTTTGCCGCAGACATTTGAAGAAGCACTTGAGATTGCCTTGGCCAATAGCCCCGATATTCAAGCTGCCGAATACAATGAACGGGTGGCCAAAGAGGAGATTGCGACGGCGCGAAGCCGATTGCGTCCTGAAGTCAATGTTGTTGGTACGGCAGCGATACAAGGGACTTTGAACCAGCCTGATACGCCCGCGTCGCCTTTTGGACCAGGGGGTCCGACACCCGATTTCAGTGACCGGAACCTCTCCGCTTTCGCGCAAGCCCGTGTTCCGCTTTATCAGGGCGGGGTCGCGCGCAGTCAGGTCCGGTCTGCGAAACTTCAGCGCTCGCAAGCGAAATTGCAAATTGAAGCCGTGCGGCGGCAGACCGTCTCGCAGATAGCAACGGCGTGGCATGCCTATCGCGCGGCGACGATTGGCATTGAGGCGTCAAAGCGCGGTGTCATTGCGGCCGAGGTGGCCTATCAGGGCGGGATCGAGGAGCTTGCTGTCGGTGTTCGCACAACGCTGGATGTGCTGGATCAGGAGCAGGATCTGCTTGAAGCGCGACTGGGAGTGATCGAAGCCGAGCGTGATGCCTATGTTGCGGCACACCAATTATTGCGGGGGATGGGCCAGCTTAATTCCGTCCGGCTTGGGCTGTAGGTCTTTGTATTCTTTAAAGCGCCCAGTTAATGCTCTCCTTAAAACTGTAACAGGCTGTTAACCATCTCGCTTTAATCCTGTCCGCACGTAACAGATTCGCATTAGCGGCTAGGGATATGCAACATGGCAGAGCAGGCAACTAAAGAACCAACCATGGAAGAAATTCTTGCGTCGATTCGACGGATTATTTCTGAAGATGGAAGTCCAGTTGGTGAAGCATCCGGCGCAGATTTGGAAAATGATGATTTTCTCGACTTAAGCAGTGATGTTCCGGATGATATTGTCGCGTCCAATGATGAGGGCGACACTTCAGATGTTGATGAGGGACACCTTCTTAGTGTGGAAGAATTGCTCGAATCTGAAGCGGGTTTCGAGGAAATCGACGCGCTGAGCAGTCTTGATGATCAGCAAGCGGCTCCAAGCGATGTTGCCCCGCTGGAAGAAGTTTTCGCTGACGATGATCTGGATGCGGCTATGGCCGAGATAGAAGCTGATGTCACGACCGTTGCAGGCAACGAAGATTTCGTGGCCGAGACGCCAGCGGTTGAGGAATTCGAACAATTCGCACCTCAAGCCGAGGTTGCGCCTGCTCAGGAGGCACCGGCTATGAGCGCGCCTGAAGATATTAAACCTGCTGCCGTAGCCCCGACGCCTGCGCAAGCAATGGCCGGGCTGACCGGCGGAAATACGATTGAAGGCATGGTTGCCGAGCTGATGAAGCCGATGATCAAGGAGTGGATTGACAGCAATCTGCCCGGAATTGTCGAGCGCAAAGTCGAAGCGGAAATCCAACTTGTTGCGAATAAGGTGGTTGCAGCCCTGCGGGACTAGCAAAACCCTCTCGCATCCTTGCGAAAAATCATTATAGACAAGAGCGTGCCCTTTGGGTGCGCTCTTTTCATTTATGGACGCCGAAATGCTCGATCAATTTTTCAACGCCGCCGAAGCTGAAGCCCGCCTGTATAAAGCGTGGGACGAGGCCGATTGCTTCAAGCCCTCAATGGACAC
>CAZXXY010000186.1:0-3519 GCA_964644755.1 uncultured Hyphomonas sp.
CATCCGGAAACGCGCGCGCAACCTTTTGGTTCCACTCAAAAAGCGCAGCCCAGTTTTCGGGCGCATTGGTCATCAGACCTAACCGGACAATGACCAGATCCTTGGACGGGACAACCCAGATTGTCTGGCCTTCATTGCCGCCAGCATGGAAGGCGTCATAGGGCGCAGACTTTGCAGATTGAGGATGGGTCGGCGTCTCGCCTTCTGGCGGCGTAATCCACCAGCCCGCGCCATAAACATTTGTGCCGGTTCCATCATGCGCTGTCGTTGCAAAATCAACCCAGCCTTCAGGCAGCAAGCGTGTTCCATTCCACACGCCGTCTCTCAGGTAGAGATAGCCAAAGCGGGCAAAATCCCGCGCAGAAGCATAGACCATCGCCCCGCCGATAAACGTCCCCGCCGCATCAAACTCGGGCTGGGCATCCATGCCGATCGGTGCCAGAAGGCTCTCGCTGATCCATGCTGGCATGGACGTCTCCCCGATCTGCTGCTGCATAGCCCGGCTCAGCAAATTGAACGCCGCCGAAGAATAGTTCCAATGCGTCCCCGCTTCATGCAAATGCGGCAAGTCTTTCACATAGGCAATCACATCATAGCGGCCTGAGCCGAACAGCATTTGGGCTGCATCATTTTTGGTCGGATCGGGCTCGAGAATTTCTTCATAATCGAGACCATCGGTCATCGTCATCCACTGCCGCCATGTGATCTCGCTGCGCGGATCGCCAGCCCGCCAGGGAGATGGCATCGGCGCATCAATATCATCAACCACCCCCTCCTGCACGGCGCGGCCGACAAGCCCCTGCGTGATCGATTTGGCGATCGACCATGAAAGCAGCTTGGTGTCCCGCGCAAAGCCTTCGCGATACGCCTCGGCCACCAGTCGCCCCTTATGGATCACCACAATCTGGCGGCTCTGCCCCATCACATCCGAAAATTCGCGCGATATGGCATCTTCGACCAGGGCTGCAAGCTCAGCTTCGGTTTCAAGCGGCGCGACCCCCTTGGCCCAGACATTGCCCGGATAAACGGCAGGCGCCACCTCCGTTGTTGACGGAACGCCGAGAGCAACCTGCCCAATGGCATCTGTACCCAATAGCAGGAAACTTGCTGCTAATCCTGTAAAAGCCTTGGCAAACATAACCGCTCCAACTTAATACTTATACATACATGTTTAGGGGCAACTCATGAAATTCACCAAAGCTTTTCTCGTTCTTCTCCTTGTGCTCGCTTTGATCGGGGCCGGCATGTGGCAGTTTCTCCTGAAAGAGAAGGTCGCCCTCGCAAAAGTCGCAACCGCCAGCACGGCCAAGCAAATCTGTTCCTGCCGCTTTGTCGCCAAACGGGAAATGGACAGCTGCCAAACCGATTTCACACAGGACATCAGCCAGCTCAAAATAACCGAATCCCATATTGATGCGACCGGCCGCGCCGATCAATCCGTCACCGTCTCGGCACTGGCAATCGTTTCGGCCACCGCCACCTACCAGCCCGGACTTGGCTGCACCTTGCAGAAATAGCCGCACCTGACAGCATTTCAGCCCTATTTCTGCCTAATCGGGCTTGCGCTCGAACAAGTTTCTCGCATTTAAGCAAAACGGCGCTTTACGTCAGCGCCAGACACAGTCAAATTACCCATCACAGGGTTTAGGGAACACGTAACCAATGCGGATCATGCTAATCACCGATGCGTGGGAACCTCAGGTCAATGGGGTTGTCCGCACCATGAAACGGGTGATCGCCGAATGCGAAGCCATGGGGCATGAATGGGAGATTGTCTCTCCGGCCGACGGCTTCCTGACCATCCCCTTGCCAACCTATTCGGAAATTCGCCTGGCTCTTGGCGCCAAGCGCTCGATTGAAAAGCGGTTTGACAGTTTCGAACCCGACGCCATTCACATCGCCACCGAAGGAACACTTGGCATGGCCGGACGTGCCATGTGCCTCAAACACAAGCATCCGTTTTCCACCTCCTACCATACGCGCTTTCCCGAATATGTGTCTGCCCGCTTCCCGATCCCGCTCTCATGGGGCTACAGTTTTGTACGCTGGTTTCACAAATATTCCGGCAAAGTCATGGTTGCGACGCCCTCAATGCGCGATGAGCTGGATGCGAACCGTTTCATTAATGTTGTCAGCTGGACACGCGGCGTCGACACGGAGATGTTCCATGCCGACAAACGGGTTGAAGAAGGCGCGCCAGATGATCCGTTCAAAGATCTCCCTCGTCCCATTTTCCTGAATGTCGGACGGGTCGCCGTTGAGAAAAACATCGAAGCATTTATAGCGCTCGATCTGCCAGGCTCGAAAGTCATCATTGGCGAAGGCCCGCAGCTGGCGGAATTGCAGGCCAAGCATAAAGATGTCCATTTTCTGGGCGCCAAATTCGGAGATGACCTCGCCACCCATTTTGCCAGTGCCGATGTCTTTGTCTTTCCGAGCCTGACAGACACGTTCGGCCTTGTCATTCTCGAAGCCATGGCCAGCGGCGTGCCGGTCGCCGCCTATGACGCGCCGGGTCCACGCGATATTATTCCGGGCTCAAATGCTGGCGTCATTGATGCAGATCTGGCCAGCGCGGCCAAAGCTTGCCTCGACCTCGACTCGCAAACCGCTCGCACTTACGCCGAAAAGTACTCATGGCGTGCGTGTGCAGAAGCCTTTGTCGAGAACCTTGCGACTTTGCCAGTGCCTGACCGCAAACGCTTCTGGAACCGGCTCAGACGACGCAAGACCACTGAAGAGGCCTAGCTTTCCGCAAAAGTAGCGCCCCCTCCCGACGCCACTACCGTATCTACAAAGTGTCCCTGAATCGAAACACTATGCCTCCAACGCTATGCCTCCTCGGCAAACGTGTCCTGAATGGCATCGGCCACCATATCGGCAATTTCCTGAGGCGAATTGCTCGCACGGATCGCAGCGCAGATCGGCGCAACCAAAGCGACAAGTGCCGCCCCGATTTGGCCAATGCCATCTGCCCCCGAGACGGACTGGATCACGAGCAATAGCGCGCCCAGAACCGACAGGGCCGTTTCGAAAATACCGGTCACCCGGTTCAGTATGGATGTCATATCTCTCTCCTGTTTTAAGCGAGAGACACGATAGGCAGAGAAGGATCTGCGTCGGATAGATAGGCAATCATTTACGCTATCTGGAAACAGCGACCATTTGAGTTGACGAAAACCCGAACCGCTCAAACACGGAAACAAGCTCGGCCCGTCCGTTCGGGTCATCTGTAATATACGCCTGAGGCATGAGGCGCTCATCTGAGGCAGTCCGGCTCACCTCGGCCAACCGGCGCAAGGTCTGACGCGCAATCGCTTCTCCGGAATCGATATAGCAAACATCATGCGGCGCACTTGCAACCAGTTCGCCCCGAACCAGAGGAAAATGCGTGCAAGCCAATACGATTGTGTCAATCTTATCCCCGCCTGGCATCTCAAACAGTGCCAGTTGAGCCGCCCTGAAAGCATCTATTGGCGGCGTCTCTCCGCGGGCTGCAGCTTCTGCCAGCGCGACAAG
>CAZXXY010000187.1:0-3512 GCA_964644755.1 uncultured Hyphomonas sp.
CCCTATGCGCTGAGCGATGCTGAAAACTGGCTGACCCTCGCGCAGCAACAATGGGACACGGGCACCGAATTTCCCTTTGCTATCCTCAAAGACGGTGTGCTTGTCGGCAGTTGCGGCATCGTGCAGATCGACGCAGAACAAAACATCTGGGAAATCGGCTATTGGGTCGGCAAGCCCTATTGGGGCAAGGGCTATGTCACCGAGGCATCTATTGGCCTGCTCGACTGGGCGGAGGGTGAACTTGGCATCACGCGTCTGGTCTCCGGACATATTTTCGACAATCCGGCGTCTGGCCGTGTTCTGCTCAAGCTCGGCTTTACCGTTGCGGGCGAGATTGAAATGTATGTCAAAGGCCGCGATTGCGAGGTTAAGGCCGTGCGCTATGTCTATGGCGGCGCGCCGGCAGAGGTCGCCTTGGCGCTGCCTCACTTTACGGCTGAGGCGAAGAGTTAGGCTTGTATGGGAGTATCGTCATCTGCACATTGCGATACGCATGACGGGCAAGCCAGCAGCTCCGCCATTAAGCGGCTGCCGTCAGCGGAACGCCTTTGAGCGTAATCCGGTGCATCTCGCGGCGCATGCCGTGATAGTCATTGAGCGCCCAATGCCATGTCGAACGATTGTCCCACATTGCAATCGAGCCCGGGGCCCATTCAAAGCGATAGGCGAATTGTTCATTGACGCAATGGGCGTAAAGCTTGCTCAAGAGGTCCTTGCCGTCCTCTTCGGTCATGCCGACAATGCCCGTTGTGAAAGCCGCGTTGACATAGATGGCTTTGCGGCCGGTCACCGGATGCGGCAGCACAATGGGGTGGACGGCATCTTGGGTCGCCAGTTCGGCATTGGAGAAGCGGTCGCCAACTTCATCCGCTTCCGCCGAGCCATAGCCAAAAATATGACGGCTTGAATGGGTGGCTTCCAAATCTGCGATCTGCGCTTTGGTGGCATCGTCGAGCGCGTCATAGGCTGCGGCCATGCTGGCAAACAGCGTGTCGCCACCCGTCTCGGGTAGATCAATCGCGCGCAGAATCGAGCCCATTGCAGGGATCTGGTCATAGGAGTGGTCTGTGTGCCAGCCGCCGCCAATATTCTTGGTCTGATCGGGTTCTTTCAACACCAGCGCAATTTGCGGATGGGTCGGGACAGCCGCAAAGAACCGGTTCACTTCAATCTCGGCCCAGCGTTCGGCAAAGGCGATATGATCGTCCTCGGTCATCTCCTGGTCGCGGAAAAAGATAACGCCATGATCGAAGAACTGCTTCTTGATTTCCAAAAACTCCGCATCGGTGGCGGTCTTCAGGTCAATGTCCCGGGCAAAAATGCCGACAGCACCGGAGGCTTTTTCAAAACGCAACATCCATCTCTCCCAATATTTTTTATGACGCCAGTGTCACTTATTTTTGGGGACTTGGCAATTGCTATAGGGCGTGCGCTCTGAGCCAAATGCCTTCGCGGTCGCCGACACGTCGCTCGACCAGAAGCCTGGCGACCTGATGATCGTCTTCAAATACGTTCCCGGTCAGGGCATCGAGGAGTGCTTTGGCGAGATTATCGAGGTCCATCCACGGCGCTTCGCCGGTATATTCCATAACAATATGAACGCTGTAGTCGCCAAAGCCGGGCCGGAGCGGCGTAAAATGCTTGCGGAAAAACTCGCGCAGATGCGTCTTATAGTATTTCGCTTGCGTGGTTAGCCCCACACACCGGACTTCCAGTGCGCCATCATCTGTAATGCGTGCGGCCGTTTTGGCGTGTCGGGTCCAGCTCTCATCCATCAGGCGCGTTAGCTGCCATGACCTGCATGATCGCCCGCATCATCGGTAGTGGGGGCCGCCTCGTCAGGCAGCTCGACGGCGACTTCAACTTCGATGGCGCCCGCCTGTTCAAACACAAGCGTGACGGGGAAGCGGCTGCCGTCTTCCAGCGGGGCGGCCAGACCGAACAACATGACATGGTGCCCGCCGGGCTGGACGGCGACTTCCGAGCCAGCCGGAATGACAATACCGTCAGTCATCTGGCGCATCCGCAATGTGCCTTCATCATTGAGCGTCGTGTGCAGTTCGGCACCGTTGGCAATGTCCGGACTGACCTCGACGGCCAGCAAAGTGTCATCGGTCTCACCTGTATTTTCCAAATGGAAGAACACGGCGCCGGGCTGGCGCGTTGTTACTGTTGGCCGCGCCCATGGGTGGTCAATTTTGATTTTCGCTGCTTCAAATTCGTGGGCTGTCGCAGGCATCTCCCCGACAAAGAGGCTGCAAGCAAGCAAGGCGAGGGCGGCCAGATAATATCTCATAAACTCTACTCCAATCAGAACAGGGCGGTTCAATACCCACTATAGGACAATATCTAGCCGCTTGCACGGCTGTGCAACAGCGCACAAATTGTCACTGTTTAGGGGCGTCGATGTTGATCCAGCCTGCCAGTTCGCGCCGCGCAACGGCTTCGAGCACATCAATCGCGCCATCGCTATCATTCAGACAGGCGAGCGTTGCGAAGTCTTTGCCGCCTGCCTGCATGAAGCTCTCTTTGCCCTCAATGGCGATCTCTTCAAGCGTCTCCACGCAATCTGAGATGAAGGCTGGTGCAGCAACAGCCACTTTGGTGACGCCTTCGCCGGGCAGGGCTTCCAGTGTTTTATCCGTATAGGGCTGGAGCCATTCGGTCGGTCCAAACCGGCTTTGGAATGTCGTCCGGCAAAACTTGTCAGACCAGCCAAGCGCCTCGCGCACCAAACGCGTCGTTTTCATGCAGTGGCAGTGATATGGATCGCCTTTCTCGAAATAGGATTTCGGGATGCCGTGATAGGACATCAGCAGGACTTCAGGTTTGAAATCGAGCGCTTTGATTTGCTGTTCGAGCGACCCCGCCAGCGCTTCGATATAGGCCGGATCATCATGAAACGCGCCTGCGGTCCGAAGGGCCGGTTGCCAGCGCATTTTCGAGAGCACATCAAACGTCTTGTCATAGACGCTCGCTGTCGTGGCCGCTGCATATTGCGGATAAAGGGCGAGCACACAAATCTGGTCACAGCCTTTGGCTTTGAGTTTTTCGATTTTGCTTTTGATCGACGGATTGCCATAGCGCATGGCGAATTCAACAATGAGATTTTCAGACTGAAGCCGCGCATCGAGCCGCGTGGCTTGGCGCTCGGTATAGTGCAGCAAAGGTGACTTGTTCTCCGGCTGCATCCAGATTTTCTTGTAAGCTGCGCCGGATTTCTTCGGCCGGAAGGTCAGAATCGGCCCTTGCAAGATCAGTTGCCACAGCAGCGGGTTGACCTCGATCACACGCCGGTCGGAGAGAAATTCCGACAGATAGCGCCGCATCGACCAGTAATCAGTCGCGTCGGGGGTGCCGAGATTGACGAGCAACAGGCCGGTTTTTTGCACTTTGACCTGCGGGTGTGTGTCCGGCAACGGCCCGGTCTGGCGCATTGAATTTGGAATTTGCGTATCGGCCACACTTGGCTCCCTCGAACAGATATAGTCTTCTATTCCGCGAAGATGGGA
>CAZXXY010000188.1:0-3508 GCA_964644755.1 uncultured Hyphomonas sp.
AAAAAAAGGCCGGAGCAAAAAAGCTCCGGCCAGTAACTAAGCTAGATTCCGGGAGGAAATGATCTAGTTAGCATTTGTAGTACATGTCGAACTCAACCGGGTGAGGGTGGAGCTGAAGGCGCTCGACCTCTTCCATTTTGAGTTCAATATATGCATCAATCTGATCGTCATCCATAACGCCGCCCTTTTTCAGGAATTCGCGGTCGCCGTCGAGCGCTTCGAGAGCTTCGCGCAAGCTGCCGCAAACCTGCGGAATGGCATTGGCTTCTTCTGGCGGCAGGTCGTAGAGATCTTTGTCCATAGCTTCGCCTGGATCGATTTTGTTTTCGATACCATCAAGACCAGCCATGAGCAGGCCTGCAAAGGCGAGGTATGGGTTGGCTGTCGGATCAGGGAAGCGGGTTTCGATACGCTTTGCTTTCGGATTGCTACCGAAAGGAATACGGATCGACGCAGACCGGTTGCGCGCCGAGTAAGCCAGCATCACAGGGGCTTCGAAGCCGGGCACAAGCCGCTTATAGGAGTTTGTTGACGCGTTGGTCAGCGCGTTCAAAGCCCGGGCGTGTTTGATGATTCCGCCAATATAGTGAAGGCACATCTCGGACAGGTCTGCATAGCGGTCGCCTGCGAAGAGTGGCTTGCCCTTGTTCCAGATTGATTGGTGGACGTGCATGCCTGACCCATTATCGCCAAAGTAAGGCTTCGGCATAAAGGTCGCCGTCTTGCCATACGAGGCAGCGACATTGTGGATCACATATTTGTAGCGCTGGAGCCGGTCAGCCATTGCGGTCAGCGTCGAGAACTTCATGCCAAGTTCGTGTTGCGCTGGCGCGACTTCGTGGTGGTGCTTTTCCGGCTCAAGGCCGATATCGCCCATGATGGACAACATTTCCGAGCGCATGTCTTGCTCGCTGTCGACTGGCGGAACAGGGAAGTAACCGCCCTTTGGACCTGGACGATGGCCCATATTGCCCATGTCGTAATCGCGTCCGGAGTTCGCAGGCAGCTCCGTAGAGTCAAAGCTGTAACCGGTCTTGTGTGCTTCCGTGTTCCAGCGCACATCATCGAAAATGAAGAACTCGGCTTCGGGGCCGAAAAAGGCCGTGTCGCCTACGCCTGAAGATTGCAGATAGGCCTCGGCCTTCTTGGCTGTCGTCCGAGGGTCACGACCATAAGGCTGACCGGTAATCGGATCGAGAATGTCGCAGATGACGGCAAGGGTGGTCTGCTGGAAGAAAGGGTCGATCATCGCGGTAGAGACATCGGGCATCAGTGTCATGTCGGATTCATTGATAGCTTTCCAGCCAGCAATCGATGATCCGTCAAACATCTGTCCATCTGTGAAGAAGTCGGCATCAACCATCGATTTGTCGAAGGTAACATGTTGCAGTTTACCGCGCGTATCGGTGAAACGTAGATCGACAAACTCTACGTCCTTTTCCTGCATGAGTTTCATAATTTCGTCTGACATAATGTGCCCTCCATCAAGGATTTTTTGTTGTTGACCGAGCTTGGCCGTTATTAGGTGTTGTTTTACTTACAGCGCCAGATCGCCGCGTTCTCCGGTCCGTATCCGCACAGCTTCGCCAACGTCGGAGATGAAGATTTTTCCGTCACCAATTTTGCCGGTATGGGCTGCCTTGGAAATAACTTCAATTGCTTCTTCTACGGCGCTGTCTGGAATAATGATTTCTACCTTTAATTTTGGTAGAAAGTCGACGACATATTCTGCCCCTCGATACAATTCGGTGTGCCCGCGTTGGCGTCCAAATCCTTTCGCCTCGAGAACCGTCATGCCCTGCATGCCCACACCATGCAGGGCTTCTTTGACGTCGTCGAGCTTGAACGGTTTGATGATCGCTTCAATTTTCTTCATTCTCTATCTCGCCTTTAGATTTCGATGCTTCTGATTATCGCGATCACTGGGGGCTGGCGAGCGTTTTGCGGGAAATTCCACATGGAATGCCGGTGGCGGTCAAATTTCTAGCAGAGTCGCCCATCTTTTAGGCGTTGATCGCTTCCGACCGCTTCAAAAGGGAGGGTGTGAGCGAAATTAACGGTGACGCAAGCGTCATTATTTGATATGGTGTCTCATCGTCTGGAAATGTTTTTGAGGATGAAGTGCTCATGTCTAGTCCTGAAATCTATATCGATCCCGACCGCCCAAGATTGCGTGTGCGGCCGCTGAAGGCTCTAAAGCATATGAACAGGCTCTTCGCTGACAAGGAAGATACCGCTCAGGTTTTTCACATTATTGAAGCACTGAATGGCAATGCGCTGGAGCGCAATCTCAGGCGCTCATTGTGCAGGCGTGAAGGCCGCGCTCGGTTTGCAGAGCGCCGGTCACTTGCGCCGCTACTGGACGATCACGATGCTTTTGGCGCCCTTCCTGTTGGCAGTGTGGGAGAGGCCTATATCGATTTTATGAAACGCGAAGGGCTGACGGCAGCTGGATTGGTTGCCGAGAGTGACATCCGTCAGGGTAATGGGCAGGTTTTCGATGACGATTTGAACTGGTTTGGTAACCGGCTTCGCGACACTCATGATATGTATCATGTGCTCAGTGGTTACGGCCGCGATGGCCTGGGGGAAGCCGCGTTGCTTGCCTTTTCTCACGGGCAGCAGCCGGGCCGTGGGATTATTTTTATTTCATTTATGGCGTTTCGCCGGATGCGTAAGGTGTTGCCGGCGTCGTTAGGTCTGAAAGCCGTTTGGCGTGAAGCGCGAGAGAACGGTCGTGCTGCGGCGAAAATAATGGATCAGGATATTCTCGCACTTTTGCATGAGCCTCTCGCGGACGTGCGTGCACGTCTCAATATCAAGCCGCCGACCGCATACAAGGCTGCTTTGCGGGCTTATGATACTCTGCCAATCGAAACCCGTGAAATGTTCGTGGCTTGATTTATCTGGTTCGGCACGGCGAAGCTGCGGCGAGTTGGGGGGATCATCCTGATCCCGGGCTAAGCGCCAAGGGGCGGGCGCAGGCTGATCGTGTTGCCGAGAAATTGGTCGAGCTCGGGGCGGACCGTTTTATTTGTAGCCCGATGCAAAGATGTCGTGAGACCGCCGGGCCATTTGCCAGCAGAATCGGGCAAGCCGAGATCATTGAACCCTCCATATCTGAAATCGTGACGCCGGATGATGTGTCCGACCGTGTGGCGTGGCTGCGCAATCTCATGGGCGGGGTCTGGCCCGACGATATGATGCCTTGGTGCCGGAGCGCTTATGCGACCGTAAAGGCACAGCCCGATGGCACGGCGGTGTTCAGTCACTTCGTCGCAATAAATGCGATTGCTGGCGTGGCAAGCGCGGATCGAACAGTTCTCATGTTCAAACCTGATCACTGCTCCATAACTGTTATGGAGCGGGATGCGCGTGGTGAGCTAAGAATTGCCGGCTTTGGCCATACGGCAGAGACAAAAGTCCTTTAATGCAATTGAACGCTTGCAGGCCTTCGGCCCATGAGCTAAACGCGGTGCGACGGTCTTTGTTGGCTGTTCGTGCGGGT
>CAZXXY010000189.1:0-3460 GCA_964644755.1 uncultured Hyphomonas sp.
TTATCAGCTCAAAACACCGTATCGAGATGGCACTACGCATGTGTTGTTTGAGCCGTTTGACTTTATTTCAAAGCTCGCCGCGCTTGTGCCCAAGCCACGCGTCAACTTGACGCGCTATCATGGTGTTTTCGCTCCAAACCGCGGAGCGATCAACAATACCGGCTTTGCGCCACGCTTCCATATTTGGCTTAATTTCTTGCTCTAAAAATTTGCGGTAGGCCTGGCGAAACATAACTTGTTCTTCAGTAAAACTTCTCATGGCATTACTCTCTAAATTAATTTTCTTAAAATATGCTTGAATTTATGCAGTTTAAATTAATCGGATCAACCACACTCAACAATGACTAAGCTTATCAATAAATAGACAAACACTAAATCAGGCTTTACAAACACAAACAAAGTGTATTACTATATTAATACACATGAAATTGAGCAATGTATGTTTCAAATAGACGCTAACTCTGGCACACCGATCTATCGACAAGTGTCCGATCAAATACGCAGGCTGATCAGCTCTGGCCAACTAAAGCCGGGGGACACTATTCCGTCCGTACGAGAAGTCGCCATGACCAACGCGGTGAACCCAATGACGATATCAAAAGCCTACACACTTGCTGAATCTGAAGGTTTATTGGTGAGGCATCGCGGTAAACCCATGACCGTGGCAGAGCGTGAAATTAATGCTGAGCCAGTTTCTCAACGATTAACTGAGTTAAAACCATTGTTACGCCAACTTATTGAAGCTTCGGAGCAACTTAGCCTTGATTCAAGCACGGTTAGCCAACACTTAAAAAAACACTGGAAGGAATTAAAAAATGGATAATGCCCAAGCCACAGTCAATATACTCAACGATGAATGCATCACTCTAAGTAAGCTCAGTAAATCAATTAAAGGCAAGTCAATCTTAAGCAATATTAACGCAACCGTGAACCGTGGTGACGTTATCGCCCTATTGGGAGCCAACGCCGCCGGTAAAACAACGCTGATAGAAACGATATTAGGTTTTAATATACCCAGCGATGGCGAAGTATTATTTAATAACGCTGAAAATGCGGTAAACCTAAGCCATCAAACAAAGCAAACTATTGGCTATGTGCCGCAAACTGAAGATCTATTGAGCTTTCTGAGTATTGATGTTTACCTGCAATCAATTTCGACCTTTTATTCAGAATGGAATTCAGAACTAGTTACGTCGTTGATTGATGAGTGGCGTTTACCTCACGAGCAAATCATTGATAGTTTAAGCTTAGGGCAAAAACAAATGGTGTCGATTTTGTCGGCGGTTGGCCATGAACCCGACATTTTAATTCTGGATGAACCTGTATCAAGTCTAGACCCTTTGTCGCGCCGGAAGTTTCTAAAAGCGCTGATCGAATTGCAAATACGAAACAATACAACTGTGATTTTCTCCACACATATAATCACCGACGTTGAGCGCATTGCCAACCGCCTATGGGTAATGAAGAATGGCAAACTCGTACTTGATCAAAGCATAGATGACGCTAAAGACAACTCAGCGCTCTCATTAGAAGATTTGTTTTTGGAGATCAACCAATGAAACTTGCTGACATAAAAGGGTTGTGGCACCTACTCAGTGCCGGAAGTGTCATGCTCAAATGGATGGTTATTATTGGCTTCGCATCATTGCTGCTAGCCTCATTGCTACCAACACCGATACCAGTCACTGTCGGAATGTCTATATTGGGCTCGATTATGTTGTGCCTATCGGGTATGGTCTTATTGGTAACCACGGGTCACTTATGTAATTCGCCGAGCTTTCTAATGCGCCCAAAACTGCGCTACAAAGCATTCCTATTTCTGCTTGGTTATGCGGTTTCAACCTCTTTGTTACTGAGTTTAGCGACCGCACCAATTGATCTAAACATTTTAAAATTTCAGCCAACGATTTGGGCTTTCTTCATGTTGGCACTCTTCGTTGCACTTTGTGCTAAATCAACAGAAGCTATTATTATAGTTCTCGCTATTTGTTGCTTCCGGCTTGTCTACTGGATATTAACTTTAGCCTTTGGCAAGCCAAATTGGTTAACAGAATTATTGCTATTTATCGAGCAATACCACGTCGTATTTCTAACTAGCATTATCGTAGCGTCATCAATTGGAATAGCCTATTCACTTTCAAGCCGAACCCACTATAGGCAAGGCCATTTAAATCACGCGACCAATCGAATCAACAATTCAATCGCGAGAACCTTCGTTTGGGTAACGCCTAACTCTATCAGCTTAAACAGCACTCAATATATGCTGTTACTTAATCATGTTACCGGCTGGGCATCAGCCTCTCTTCAATGGTTGATCCCTCTTTGCATGATTTTCGCTATCAACATAATTTCCAACGAACAAGCTCAATATAGCAAATTAGCAATATTATCGATAATGCTGGCTATTCCACTATTTTTACACCTTCAAGATCATTCAATACATACGCTAAAAAGAGTGTGGCTTAGGAATACGCATTCACGTGCCGACCTTTTTAAAATTTGGGAGAACGTACAACGCGAACAGTTTATTAAAATCATCACCGTTGCCGCATTACTTTGGGCTGTGATAAGCGTGATTTATTCATTTTCAATACCGTTCATTATTTTTGGCTTCATGCTAGTTGTTAGCATTTCCGCATTGCAGGTGTATTTAACGGCTTGGTTTTCGAGCCGAGGCCAAGGTTATATCGTTAACGCGTTTAGCAGTATGGCTCTGCATGCGGTAAACATTGCGTTTATCTATCTCATTTATGCTCAAGCCTTAGACGCATTACTACCGGCGTGGACATTACTTAGCGCGTTAGAAATTGTCATATTTCGTGTGCTATTAAAAAGTAAGTTGAAAACAATCGATTGGATGAAAATACCAAGCCCGCCCAAACTTCCTAGCCTGACTCGATAGGATTTTCGCTTTGAAAAGCAAACGATTGAGGGTAAGCCACTTTTAAAACAGTCTATTAAATCAGGGGGTTGGATTTTTTTGCTAATACTATTCCACCAACAATGATGCACAAATCAAAAAAGTCATACTACTGCGCTATTTTCACTTAATAATACGATGGCGCTATAAATTTCTAATCTGATTCGTTGTTTAGTAGCTTCTTAGCCGCCGAAAGCACTGAACCGACCGCAGGGTGTTTGATCTTTCTCTCGGGAGAGATGCCGTAATAGCGGTCTGAGACAGTTTCGATTCGTCCAATAATAGCAACATCAAATTGCGCTAGTACATCGTGCTCTACCGCTAATGAAATGCAAAACCCCCCTCGACCTGTTTGACCAAAGAATTTTAGCAACGCACTATCATCAAATTCAGCGATAATTTTAGGTGCTATCTTATTTTGAACAAACCATGAAATTAAATTTTGATGTTGCGCAGAATCTCTACCCGGCATTAAAAATGGCTCTTTGTGCAATGAGTGTGGGAAATCTTTCTTATAGCGCTTGTGCCCAAGCCACGCGT
>CAZXXY010000190.1:0-3426 GCA_964644755.1 uncultured Hyphomonas sp.
CATTAACGTCCCCCATCCCGTCCTCTCCGATTTTGACTCCGATTACACCGTCTCCGCCTGGTTCCGTAGTAATGCGGCCCCATCCAACAGCGATCGCTTCATGGTCTTCGAGAGCGAGGGATTCGTCATCTCCCTTGGCCTGCGGGAAGGCACCTCCGCAGATAACACCAATGTCCAGTTCTTCATCAACACCACTGGTGTCAATCGTAATATCGACGTCCAGGTGCCCGATGGAGACATCGCCGGCGAGTGGAATCACGCCGCCGTGGTCTACACAAGTGATGGCTCCACCCGCACCCTGAGCGCCTACTTCAATGGAGTTCTTCAGGAGACCATCACCCTCGCTGACCCACCCGACCTCGATCCCAATCCTAGCTTCTTTAACATCGGCACCTACCGCGATGCCGACGCCCGTTTCTTCAATGGCTTCATCGACGACGTCGCCATCTGGGACCGCGCCCTCACCCCCGCCGAAATCCTCCTCCTCAGCAACGCCGAGCAAACGATGGTCACCACCGCCATCGACGAAGACGATGGAAACCTCGGTATGGGTAACGGCACCTCCCTTCGCGAAGCGATCAACCACTCAGCCTCCGGCAGCCTCATCACCTTCGAGCCCTCCCTCAACGGGGAAACCATCACCCTCACCAACGGACAACAACTCCTCATCGATAAAGACCTCGTCATCGACGCCTCTGCCCTCTCCAACGGCCTCACCATCGATGCCAATGGCGCAGTGACCAACCACCGTGTCCTCGAAATCCAACCCAACAGCACCGTCGCCCTCCAAGGCCTCGCCCTCACCGGCGGAAACGCAACCGGCAATTTCTTCCCAGACAACTCCGGAGGTGCCATTTATGCCGATGGAAGCGGCAGCGGCAACACCGTCCAACTCACCCTCAACGCTTGCACCCTCTCCGGAAATTCTGCTGACTTTGGGGGCGGCGGAATCTTCAGCGACGGCGGAGATAGTGGCAGCGCGAGCCTGAGCCTGAGCCAATGCACCCTCTCCGACAATTCTGCTGCTAACTCTAGTGGCAGCGGCAATTCTGCTAACCCTAGTGGTGGCGGCATCTTCAGTAACGGCGGATCGGGTGGCAGCGCGAGCCTGAGCCTGAGTCAATGCACCCTCTCCGGCAATTCTGCTAACACGAATGGTGGCGGCATCCACAGCGTCGGCAGTGGTAGTGGCAGCGCGAGCCTCAGCCTGAGCCAATGCACCCTCTCCGACAATTCCGCTGGATTCAACGGCGGCGGCATCTTCAGCACCGGCTTTAACGGCAGCGCGAGCCTGAGCCTGAGCAACACTATTCTCGCGGGGAACACCGCCCCAACCGGACCAGATCTGCGGGAATCTGGCACAACCACCGCCACTGCCACGGGCACCAACCTTACGTCCAGTTTTGTGGCCTCCTCGCTCATGATCAGCGATGGAAGCTCCGTCGTTGTCACCGATGACCCTCTCCTTGCCCCCCTCGGCTATTACGGCGGCCCCACCCAGACGATGCACCCGCTCACTGACTCTCCTGCTATCCGCACCGGGACTACCACCCGCACCGACCAGCGCGGCTTCACCCTCACCGGACCTCTTACCATCGGCGCGGTCAAACGAGGCTCCAAAGTGACTGTAAGCGACGAAGCCACCTTGCGCACCGAACTCGCCAGCGCCGACGACACCCAGGGCAAAGTCATCTGCTTCGCCTCTAGCCTGAATGGTGACACCATCACCCTCGGCGACGGTCAACTGTCAGTCCCTATAAGCACCGACGGCCTCTTCATCGACGCCTCCAACCTCTCTAATGGCCTCACCATCGACGCTAATTGCTCAGTAATCAACCACCGCGTCCTCCTAATCCAACCCAACAGCACCGTCGCCCTCCACGGCCTCACCCTCACCGGCGGAAACGCCACAGAAAGCTTATCCCCAGGCAATCTAGGAGGTGCCATTTATGCCAATGGAAGTGGCAGCAACAACGCCGTCCAACTCACCCTCAACGCTTGCACCCTCTCCGGCAATTCTGCTGCCTCTGGTGGTGGCATCTTCAGCGACGGCACCAATGATGGCAGCGCGAGCCTGAGCCTGAGCCAATGCACCCTCTCCGGCAATTCTGCTACGAACTCTGGCGGCGGCATCGTCAACAGCGGCTTCCAAGGCAGCGCGAGCCTGAGCCTGAGCCAATGCACCCTCTCCGGCAATTCTGCTGACACTAATGGCGGCGGCATCTCCAGCAGCGGCGGAGGAAATGGTGGCAGCGCGAGCCTCAACCTCAGCGATACTATTCTCGCGGGGAACACCGCATCCAGTAATCCAGATCTGCAGAATAACTCTGGCACCGTGACTGAAATCGGTAATAATCTCCGCGATCAGGACCCCCTCCTCGCCCCCCTCGGCTATTACGGCGGACCAACCCAGACGATGCATCCGCTCACTGGCTCTCCCGCTATCCGCACCGACCTGCCTGACACCACCCGCACCGACCAGCGCGGCTTCACCCTCACCGGCCCACCCACCATCGGCGCGGTCAAACGAGGCCCTAAAGTGACTGTAAGCAACGAAGCCACCTTGCGTAACGAACTCGCCAGCGCCGCCAATACCCAGGGCAAAGTCATCTGCTTCGCCTCCAGCCTGGATGGAGGCTCCATCACCCTCGACAGCAGCCAACTGGTCGTCCCTAGCTCCTCCAATGGCCTCTTCATCGACGCCTCCAACCTCTCTAATGGCCTCACCATCGACACCAATTGCGCAGTGGCAAACAACCACCGCATCCTCCTAATCCAACCCAACAGCACAGTCGCCCTCCACGGCCTCACCCTGACCGGCGGAAACGCGGGCGGGAGCTTCGGAGGTGCCATTTTTGCCGATGGAAGAAACAGCAACAACGCCGTCCAACTCACCCTCAACGCTTGCACCCTCTCCGGCAATTCTGCTGCCTCTGGTGGTGGCATCTTCAGCGACGGCACCAATGATGGCAGCGCGAGCCTGAGCCTGAGCCAATGCACCCTCTCCGGCAATTCTGCTACGAACTCTGGCGGCGGCATCGTCAACAGCGGCTTCCAAGGCAGCGCGAGCCTGAGCCTGAGCCAATGCACCCTCTCCGGCAATTCTGCTGACACTAATGGCGGCGGCATCTTCAGCGACGGCGGCATTAATATTGGCAGCGCGAGCCTGAACCTGAGTCAATGCACCCTCTCCGGCAATTCTGCTGACAATGGCGGTGGCATCTTCAGCTCCGGCGATTTTGGTGGCAGCGCGAGCCTCAGCCTGAGCCAATGCACCCTCTCCGGCAATTCTGCTGACACTAATGGCGGCGGCATCTTCAGCGACGGCACAACTAGTGGCAGCGCGAGCCTGAGCCTGAGCCAATGCACCATCTCCGGCAATTCTGCTGACTCTGACGGCGGCGGCATTTTCAGCACAGCCGGCGG
>CAZXXY010000191.1:0-3385 GCA_964644755.1 uncultured Hyphomonas sp.
AATCACGACTTACCTCCCAAAGACGAACCGCGCCTGACCGGATCTGGATTTGGCAATCTGGGAAATGGCGCACGCCTGGTTGGCCGCCAGACTTTGGCTGTGGTCGGATTGGTGCTCGTGATCTTATCTGTGCCGATTGGCTTTCTGACGCCGTTCATCCCCATTGGTCTGCCGATTGGTATTTTCGGCTCGGCCTTGCTCGCGCGCAATTCTGTGTGGGGACAGCGCTTTATTGGCCATCTCGTCGATAAGAATCCGGCGCTCGAACGCGTCACGCCGAACTGGCTGGTCAAGCTGGTTTTGGGGCGCGAGAAGCAGCACAACCAGTCAAGCTAGAGCGCGTTTTCAATATCCTGGGCAGCGCGTTCAAACACGTCATCATCGGCATGCCGCGCGAGAATGTCTCGTGCAGCAGCTGTTGCAGCATCCGCTGCGGCGCGGCGCACTTCGGCGGCCGCTTCTGTTTCGGCCTGTGCGATCCGCGCTTCGGCGATGGCTTCGCGACGTTCGAGCTTTGCAGCAAGGGCTGTGCGTTGGTCAGCCATCAGTAGCTCGGCGTCCTTTTTAGCCTGCTCGACAATCGAGGCGGCATCCTTTTCCGCTTGGGTCTGCTTACGCTCGGCCTCGGCGAGAAGCTTGGCAGCAGCTTCGCGAAGGTCCTTGGCTTCGTTCAGTTGCGCCTGAATGGCGTCCGCGCGTTTGTCCAGCCCGCCTGCCAGCGCTTTGAACGCACCAATGCGCCAGATGATGAGAAAGAAAATGACCAGTGCAAAGAAGGCAACATTGGTCGCAGGGTGCGTTAGAAACTCCGGCAACCAGCTAGGACCATGGCTATCGCCTGCGGCAAAGGCTGCAGGTGCAAATGTTGCAGCAACCAGTGAAAGACCAGACAAACGTTTCATATCGTTACCCACCATTTCCTGCCAAAGCCTTGCTCACAGCCGCCTCGGCATCTCCCGCCGCAGCAGGCAAACCGAGCTTTGTGACAATGGCTTTTGTCGCATCTGTTGCCACGCTGGAGACGTTGGATAAAGCCTCGGCGCGAACCTCTGCAATGCGGGCCTCTGCGGCGGCCAGTT
This sequence comes from uncultured Hyphomonas sp., assembly GCA_964644755.1. Taxonomy (GTDB): domain Bacteria; phylum Pseudomonadota; class Alphaproteobacteria; order Caulobacterales; family Hyphomonadaceae; genus CALLCD01. The sequence continues at coordinate 1,080 of CAZXXY010000191.1, forward strand.
TCTTGTCCAGCGCAGCGTCCATTTTGCGGGTTTCGGCTGCGATCTCGTCGGCCATTTCAGCTTCGGCCTTGGCAACGGTTTCGCGGGCACCCGCTCTGGCTTTGGCCAGATTGACCTCAAGGGCTTGTTTCGCTTCTTCGGCCTGATCGTTCAGTCGGGCAGCCGCATCCAGATCATCGACAATGGTTTTGCTGCGGTGTTCCAGATTTGCGGACATGCGCGGCAAAATAAGGCGGGACAGGATAAGGTATAGCGACCCAAAAGTGAGCAATAGCCACATGAGCTGTGACGGGAAATACGTCGCATCGAACGCTGGAAAGACGCGCTCAACGCCTTCGCCGTGCGCTGTTTCTGCAAGGAAAGATAGAATAGACATATGAGGTCCGCCGGCTAATCTGGCAAATCAGTTGGAGGCCAATCCGGTTGGCTCGGCCTCCAGCTTGAATCAGTTACACGAACAGAATGATCATCGAGATCACGAACGCGAAAAGGCCAAGCGCTTCAGCCAGCGCCATGCCGAGGAACAAGTTGCCGCTCTGGCCCGGGGCTGCGGACGGGTTACGCATCGCCGCATCAAGATATGATCCGAAAATGTTACCCACACCAATCGCCGCACCGATCATGCCGAGTGTTGCGAGTCCTGCGCCTACATATTTTAGGCCTTCTTCGATATTACCTTCCATGGGAAAGCTCCTTTAAGTGTTGTCTTACTGTGCCAATCCAGAGGTGTTTTATTTAGTTTGGCGGTGATTGAAAAGTTTAAGCCATCCGGCTTGGCGAAATAGGTGTCCTGATCAGTGGCTCGGGTGCAGCGCATCGTTGAGATAAACGCATGTCAGCAGAGCGAAAACATAAGCTTGAATGAATGAGACGAGGAATTCGAGCGCTGTAATCGCAACAGCGAGCACAAACGGCGCTGGTGCCAGCAATTTGACAACCCCTGCCGCGCCGAGCAGCGAGATGGCAAACGCTGCGAGCAGTTTGAGCATAATGTGTCCGGCCAGCATGTTGGCGAACAGGCGCATACCCAGCGTAATCGGGCGCGCGAGGAAAGAGATCACCTCGATCGGGATCAGCAGCGGCATGATGTAAAGCGGCACGCCTGACGGGGCGAAGAGTTTGAAGAAACCGAGACCGTTCTTGAGGAAGCCGTAGACAATCACGATGCCGATTACGAGCAGTGCCAGCGCGCCGGTAATGACGATATGGCTGGTGGTCGTAAAGGCATACGGGATCATGCCGATCAGATTGGCTGCGAGAATGAAGGTGAACAGGGTGAAGACGAAGGGGAAGAATTTCAGCCCTTCTTCACCCGTGGTCGAGCGGACCATATTGGCGACGAATTCATATCCCATTTCGCCGATCGACTGGATCCGTGTGGGCACGAGAGATGTGCGTGTGGCGGTGTATCCAAACAGAGCGACGATCAGAATGACGCCGAGAACCATATAGGCACTCGAATTGGTGAAATCGAAGTCCATTCCCCAGACATCATTGATGGGGAAGATCTCCTTGACCTCGAATTGCTCAATTGGGTCTGCAACCTGCATAAAAGCGAACATCAGCCCTTAGTCCCTATTGTCCGAGGACTCTGCATCTGCAGCGATCTCGGCATTGATCCGTTGGTAGGCGCGTATAACACCTAAAACGCCTGCTGCAAGGCCAAACGCCAGCATGATGAGAAATCCCCACGGTTTTGTGCCGAAAAAATTGTCGATCCCAAGACCGAGAACAATTCCGACCAAAACGCATGCTGCCATTTCGGTACCATGCCGCAATGCCAAACCGCCAGCATTTACAGCAGTTTCCGTCTGTTTTTGATGGGCCTTATGCTTTGGCTTGCGGGCTTCTTGAGCCCTTGCAATGCGTTCACCGAGGTCCTCAGAGCTATTTTCGTTCATGGGGGACCTGCATCATTCTGCCGCAACCAGTTCTTCTGCGGCATTCAAATCAACCGACACCAGTTTCGATACGCCTTTTTCGCGCATGGTCACGCCAAAAAGCCTGTCCATACGGCTCATCGTCACCGGATTGTGGGTAATGATGATAAATCGCGTATTGGTCCGATTGCGCATTTCGTCGAGCATCCGGCAGAATCGGTCGACATTTGCGTCATCAAGCGGGGCATCGACCTCGTCGAGCACGCAGACCGGAGCCGGATTCGAGAGGAAAACAGCGAAGATCAAGGCGGCTGCTGTCAGCGCCTGCTCGCCACCTGACATGAGCTGCAATGTGCCGAGCTTCTTGCCTGGTGGCTGGGCAAAAATTTCAAGACCAGCGGCCAGAGGATCGTCTGCATCAATCAG
>CAZXXY010000192.1:0-3371 GCA_964644755.1 uncultured Hyphomonas sp.
ACGGCTCTCTTCAAGCACGGCACGGCGGGAGACAACAACGTTTCCGCGCGGGCGGTCCATTTTAAGGATGGCGAATGGCTGCTTCTCACCCATGAGCGGGCCAATGTCGCGCACAGGGCGGATATCGACTTGGCTGCCCGGTAGGAAGGCATTGACGCCGCCAAGATCGACAGTGAAACCGCCTTTGACGCGGCCAACAATCGCACCGATAACCGGCTCGTCTTTCTTGTGCATGTCCTCAAGACGGATCCAGCTTTCCTCGCGGCGGGCTTTTTCACGGCTCAGGACAGCATCGCCAAGGGCGTTTTCGATCCGGTCGAGATAGACCTCGACGATTTTGCCGGCTTCTGGCTGGTTTTCATCAAGGAAGAATTCTTTGAGCGGGATACGGCCTTCGGTTTTCAGGCCGACATCGACGATCACGGCGTCATTTTCAACGGCAATTACGGTCGCGGGAATAACGCGGCCTTCGGTCATGCTTTCGGACGCGGCGCTGCTCTCGAAAAGGGCTGCGAAATCGTCAGTGCTAGGGTTCATGGAATCGGTGGTCATGTAAGCTCCAGAGGAGCGCGGGCAGGACAAGAACAATTGCACGATTGCAAAAGCGCCCATCGCCCGAGCGAGGGGTTAAAGGTTAAGTTTGACGTGGTTGCCCTCTTTGGGTTTTAGCCAGACAGGCTAGAGAGGGCTGCTTCTCTTGGCGATCACGGCATCAATTGCTGCAAAAGCCTTTTCCACAGCGGCGTCTATACCCAGATCAGTGGTATCAATCAAGACTGCATCTTCGGCCATTTTCATCGGGGCGGTCGCGCGGTTGCGGTCACGCGTGTCGCGTTCTTCCAGTTCGGCCAGCATTTCGGCCTGTGTGATCGGCTTTCCCGCAGCTTCCAGCTCCTTGCAACGGCGTCTGGCGCGTTCGGCAACATTGGCGTCGATCCAGAGTTTGACGTCAGCATCGGGGCAGATCACCGTGCCAATGTCCCGCCCATCAAGAACCGCGCCGCCTGTCCGATGGGCAAAACTGCGTTGCAAAGCGGTCAGCGCCGCCCGAACTTCAGGAATGGCAGCAACTTTCGACGCAGCCTGACCCGCGGCCGCTGTACGCAAATCGGCTTCGTCGAACTGGTCAAGGTCGAGCGTGCCAGCCAAATGGGCGAGGGCGGCCGTGTCGCCGAAATCTGTGCCCGTGCGCATCGCAGCGACCCCCGTGGCGCGATAGAGCCGGCCCGTATCCATATGGGCCAAACCATATCTGGCCGCGACCTGACGGGCGATTGTGCCTTTGCCTGAGGCGAGGGTTCCATCGATTGCAACAATCATCAGTGTCACCTGTTGTTTGAGGGGGGATTTGTCAAGCCTTGCATTCCCTAGGGAAAAGTCGTGCTTGTAAGGACAAGGGAGATGATCATGACCTATAAGCGTGTGAAAAATTTGGTTGCTCTTGGCGCTAGCCTGACGGCGATCTTGCTGGCGACGGGATGCGGGAAGAGCGACCCCACATCGGGCACGGAAACGCCAGACCCGTCTCCACCCGCGATCGCAAATAACGCTGGCGAGATCAGCGAAAACCCGATGCGCAATGCATATTTTGGCGATTTGCACGTCCACACAAAAAACTCCTTTGACGCTTATATTTTCGGCACGCGCGTTGGCCCTGACGAGGCGTATAAATTTGCCAAGGGCGAGGCCATTCCGCACGCAGGCGGCGGCCAGATGCAGTTGACCGGTCCGCCGCTCGATTTTCTGGCTGTGACCGATCATGGCGAATATCTCGGCATCGTGCCGCAAATGGCAGACCCGAGCTCCCGCATCGGGCAGACGGAAACGGCACTGGCCGTATTTGGCGAAGACGCTGAAGACCCGCGCGGCTCTTTCTTGCGCGTCGGACTGACGATTGTGTCGGGCGAAGAGAATGAGGAAATTTATGACCGCGAGGTGATGGACAGCGTTTGGGCCAGCACGGTCGAGGCGGCAGACCGGCACAATCAACCGGGCACATTTACGGCCTTTTCCGGTTACGAGTTTACAGCCATGCGCCAGACGGGGCTTCCGGGCGCCCAGAGCGCTGCCAATCTGCACCGCAATGTGATCTTCCGCGACGGGGCGCCGGGCCGTTTGTTTACAACGCTTGATTCAACCAATCCCGAAGATTTGTGGAGCTGGATGGATGAGCGTCGCGCCGAGGGGATTGAGGTGCTGGCCATTCCGCACAATTCGAACGCATCGAATGGCGAAATGTTTGCGGCCGAGACCTATCTTGGTGAGCCGCTGACCGAGGACTGGACGGCCCTGCGCACGCGCAATGAGCCGCTGATCGAGATTTCGCAAGTCAAAGGCACATCCGAGGCGCATCCCTCCCTCTCGCCCAATGACGAGTTTTCAGGCTTCGAGCAATATGAGTATTTTGTCGGCAGTCAGGTCAAAGCGACGGTCAATAAGGGGGACTTTGCCCGCACAGCTTTAGGCCGCGGGCTGGAGCTGAATGCGGCGGACGGGATCAATCCGTACCAGTTCGGCTTCATTGGATCCTCAGACACGCATTTGGCAGCAGGCTCCCTGCGCGAGGAAGACCATTGGGGCAAGTTCGGCACCGACGGGTCGAGCCCTGAAGCGCGTCAGTCCGTGCCGCCAGCGGGGGCGAATGAGTGGCCTGCGCCCGAGGAAAATACCGACTTACTGGTCGGCAGCAAATATTCAGCCAGCGGTCTGGCGGGCGTTTGGGCCGAGGCCAACACACGCGAGCATATTTTCGGAGCGATGGTTCGCAAGGAAACCTTCGGCACATCCGGACCGCGTATGCGGGTGCGCCTGTTTGGCGGATTTGGATATGATGCGGACATGTTGACCGCGCCGGATCTGCTCGAACAAGCCTATGCGGGCGGGGTGCCAATGGGCGGCGATCTGGTGGGCAGTGCCGAAACCGGCGCACCGACCTTCATCGCCTGGGCCATGCAGGACGCAATCAGCGCGCCTTTGCAACGCATCCAGATCATCAAGGTCTGGACGACAGACGGCACCGCCAATGAGCGGATTTACGACATTGCCTGTTCGGGCGGCGCGGACGTGGATGCAGCGACACAGCGCTGCCCTGACAATGGCGCGCGGGTCAACACGGCGACATGCGCCACCGAGGCAGGCAGCGGGGCCGCCGAGCTGAAGACGGTGTGGCAGGACCCTGATTTTACGCCCGGTGAAGAAGCGATCTATTATTTGCGGGTTCTGGAAAACCCGACCTGTCGCTGGTCGACTTGGGACGCTGTGCGCAATGGCACACCGCCAAATCCTGAATTGCCCGAACTGGTACAGGAACGGGCATGGTCGTCACCGGTTTTCTATAAGGCACAGGAATAGGGGCTGGCTTGAACGTCTTT
>CAZXXY010000193.1:0-3359 GCA_964644755.1 uncultured Hyphomonas sp.
GATCCAGTCGCCACTGCCGCGCAGACAGATGATACGCTGGTTTACAGACATCACGAACCGACACACCCAGAATAAACGTCGGCATCACAAGGGTGCGCCCTGAAAACAGGTGTTTTTCAATCGAAAATCTCCAATAAAAGCAACGTTATAACGGAAGTTACATTATTGTTTTACATGGGTTTTTTGTTGACGCACATCAGAATCCTGTTTGAAGTGTGCAAATGACAGAAACTTCGCCCTCGGCCGATCCCCATACGCACACGCATGCGCATGGCGAGAGCTGCGATCACGGCCATGCCAGTCACACTCATGCCGATACATCCACTGCCGATGGCCGCAGACGGGTCGCCATTTCCTTTGTCCTGATCGCCAGTTTCATGTTCGTCGAAGTTGCCGGCGGCGTCATCTCCGGCTCCCTCGCTCTTCTGGCCGACGCCGCCCACATGCTCACCGACGCTGCCTCTTTGGCGCTGGCATGGATCGGCTACAAACTCGCCGCCCGTCCCGCCGACGAGACACGCACTTACGGTTTCGCCCGCGTCCGCGTCCTCGCCGCGTTCACCAATGGCTTGGCGCTCATCGCCCTTGCTGCCTGGATACTGATCGAGGGCGTCCAGCGTCTACAATCACCCCAGCCCGTCATCGGCCCGCTCCTGCTCGGCATCGCCGTGATTGGCCTCGTGGTCAATCTGATCTGTTTTGCGGTTCTACATGGCGGCGACAGGGAAGACCTCAACCTGCGCGGCGCGCTCTGGCATGTCGCCGGCGATCTGCTCGGCTCGCTTGCAGCCATTATTGCCGCGATCATCATCATCAAAACCGGATGGATGCCGATTGACCCGATCCTGTCCATGCTCGTGGCGATACTGGTGCTCGTGGCAGGCGTCCGGATTACAAAACAGTCCGGCCATATCCTAATCCAAGGCGCTCCGGACACGCTCACCCCGGAAAAAGTCCGCGCCGCGCTTGGTCCCGAACTCAACGAAGCCGCCAGCATAGATGACATCCACATCTGGTCCCTGAGCGAAAAAGACACCGTCATCACCCTGAAAATCAGCGCCAATCGCACCCAATCGACCGAGCAATTGCGCGCCCGCATCCGCTCAAAACTGACCCAATCCTTCGCCTTCAGCCAGCTCACAGTCGAAATAGCGCAGCAAGCCGCGCCGGTCAGCGATTGATAAGCGCGCCCTTAGCCCCTAAACAGAAGCCTTTCCGATTTCCGTCGCCGGAATCACGGCCCGCAAGCCGCCGTCCGCTGACACCCTCAATTGCTGCAAGGAACGCTTCATGTCCGATACCCGCCACTCGCAAATCCTGATCATTGGCTCCGGCCCGGCCGGCTGGACCGCTGCCATCTATGCCGCCCGTTCCATGCGCAAAACCCTTGTCGTTGCCGGCATCCAGCCCGGCGGCCAGTTGACGATCACAACCGAAGTCGAAAACTATCCGGGCTTCGCGGAAATCCAGGGTCCGGAACTGATGGACAAGATGCGCCACCACGCCGAGAAAATGGGCGCGGAAACGGCTGAAGACCATATCAACGAAGTAGATTTCAACACCCGCCCCTTCCGTGCCGTAGGTGACAGCGGCACCGTCTACACTGCGGATGCTGTTATTGTCTGCACAGGCGCACAAGCCAAATGGCTCGGCCTGCCATCCGAAGACAAATTTCAAGGCTTTGGCGTCTCCGCCTGCGCCACTTGTGACGGCTTCTTCTATCGCGACAAGGAAGTCATCGTTGTTGGCGGCGGCAACACAGCTGTCGAAGAAGCGCTCTTCCTGACCAATTTCGCCTCCAAAGTGACCGTCGTCCACCGGCGCGACACCTTACGCTCCGAGAAGATCCTGCAAGACCGCCTGTTCAAAAACCCGAAGATCGAAATGCGCTGGAACACCACGCTTGAAGAAATCACCGGAACAGACATGCCGCTCGGCGTGACCGGCGTCAAACTCAAATCCACCGAAACCGGAGAGATCGAAGACGTCGCCACCCACGGCGTGTTCATCGCCATCGGTCATGCCCCCTCAACCGAGCTGTTCACCGGTAAACTCGACATGCATGGCAATGGCTATCTGATCACCGCGCCGGACTCGACCGCCACCAATATCCCGGGCGTCTTCGCCGCAGGTGACGTCACCGACGATAAATACAGGCAAGCCGTCACGGCTGCGGGAATGGGCTGCATGGCAGCACTGGAAGCCGAACATTGGCTCGAAACAGACGCGGCAGAAACATAAAGCGGCAAAGTGCGCTTCGGAAAGTGCGCCTCGGGATGATTACAGCATCTCCTTGGCGACCGCTTTGATCTCTCTATGCGTCGCTGTTGCAAGCAGCGCCTGCAACCGCATGGCGCGCGCCTGCATAACGCCTTCAAGAGCATCATCCGTCGTCGCCGCAATCGACGCGGCAAGTGCAGCATCAATCTCGCTGCGATACTTGCGCGGATTGGTCGCCGCCAGAACCCGCGCCCATTGCCAGTGCAGGGAACCGTCATCAGGCGACGCCATCACACCGGTCTCGTAATGCTGGCGGCCAGCCTGAATACTCGCGCCCATAATCCGCCCACCTATGCGGCCACCACGGCGCAAGACTTCCACATTCCAAACCGCAAGCAGGCCATTGGCAAAAACATTGGCGCCATCTTCTGCCAAAATGTCATCAGCCAGCTGCTTTGCTGTTTGACCAATGCCTGATCGCCTCACCTGCCGATTGGACATCGGCCGCGCTTGCAAGGAAAGGGAAATGGCCAATTGCAACCGCGCATCGACGTGGCTTTCATTCACCGCAAGCGCTTTTCGGGCAAGGACTTCAGCGCGCTCAAGTGCACTTTGAGCCGGTTGACCCGTTTCCACCGACATCGCCTGGGCCAACACTGACTGGGCCGCAAAAGCCAGATCATCTGCTTGCCCGCTCGCCTCTGCGATCTCCGCCGCGGTACCATAATCGCCGATGATATAAGCACTCACAGCCTCTTTCTGCTGAGCATGAGCCAGCGGAGCCATCAAGAAAAGGAGCACGAAAAATCTGATCATCCTCCATCATATACCCAGTTTTCATCTCTCCTCACAAGACACGTCCCTGACAATTGTTTTTATTGGCCACAGGGACGCTTGCGTCATGCTGCCGAGCCGCCTATACAGCGCTTCGCACATCTTGTTTGTGTTCAATGGTTGGGTAGCTCAGCTGGTTAGAGCGCAGGACTCATAATCCTGAGGTCGAGAGTTCAAGTCTCTCTCCAACCACCAATATTTACAGGCGATTAGAGAATAGAGCGCTAACTCCAACCAGCTTATGCCAACACGGCACTGTCAAAGGAATGCCGAATACTGTATTCGTGTCTATTTTGAGGAGAAGC
>CAZXXY010000194.1:0-3272 GCA_964644755.1 uncultured Hyphomonas sp.
ACAAGCACCACGACAATGTTCGGGCGCACTTGAGCGTACGCCGTCCCTCCGGCAAAGACGAGCCAGATTGCCAGCCACCACCCTCTCATACCGTCGGATCATCGCCGTGATAATCGATAAACGCTTGCATCATCTTTACCGCCGTCTCTGCTACACTGTTTTGAATTTGACCGTTCACAATTCACCCGTCAACGACCAACTGCCCATCATCTCTATAGGCGACATAGCCCGTTTCCTCTGGACATGCCCCCCGCACACACTCCATATATTCACGCACGGACAGCGCGTCCGATCGCGCCTGCAAAGGTCGAAACGACGCAAAGGGTCACCCCTTTCACGCATTATTTGGAAAAAATACACATTTCCGCGACAGATATCTCGCCGTGCCACGTTCAACCTAATATCAACAACCCTGGAAAGGTATACTTCATGACCCGCAAACTTCTCCTCATTCCTGCTCTGGCCGCAGCGCTTATCCTCCCCGCTCTGGCTCAGGACGGCGCATCTGACCGCCCAACACTCACAGATCTTGATGCCAATGGCGACGGCGCCATCACACGCGAAGAAGCACAAGCCCCCCAGCTTGAGCGGTTTGCAGAAACCGATACCAATAATGACGGTGCTGTTTCATTCGAAGAAATGGAAGCCGCTCACGAACGTCGCCGGGCCGAACGTCGCGCCAAGCGGTTCGAGCGTATGGACGCCAATTCGGACGGCGTTCTGAGCGCTGACGAGATGGCCTCTTCCCGCGGCAATCAGAGATTTGACAGAATCGATGCCAATGATGACGGCGTTCTAAGCAGCGACGAGATCGCAGCCCAAGAGGCAAAGCGCGCTGAACGTGGCGGCGAACGCGCCGAACGCGGCAGACGTGGCAAGCGCGGACAAGGCCGCCGTGGCCCAGGCCCAGACCGTCCATAGACGGACTCCCCTGTCGGGCGCGCGCAGGAATATCTTGCACGTGCCCGACAATTGCCGTCTGCTATTTCGAGCATGTCATATGATGATGAAGCCCAACACATTGCGAAAGCCGCGGCCGGAGACCGCATGGCGATGCATGCCCTTGTGGTCAAGCATAGCCCGGCCATCTATCGGCTCGCCAAACGCATGCTCAACCGCGCCGAAGACGCCGAAGACGTGACGCAGGAAGCGTTTCTTCGTGCCTGGAAGATCCTTCCCAAATGGAAAGCGGATGCAAGGTTTTCCACCTGGTTACACAGGGTCGCCCTAAACCTCTGTTATGACAGACTTCGCAAGCACCGCGAGACTTTGTTCGCCGAGCCACCCGACATGGCGGACAATACAAACTTGCAGCCAGACGCCAAATTGCAACAACAACAGACCCAAATTGCTGTCAAAGCCGCCATTATGGCGCTTCCCGAACGCCAATGTGCCGCCCTGACCCTGACCGCTCTCCAGAGCCACACAAATAAGGAAGCTGCTGAAATCATGGACATTTCCGTAGACGCGCTCGAAAGCCTTCTGGCACGGGCACGGAGGCGGCTCAAACAGGATCTAGCTTCTATGAGGGACAAATTATGAAACCGGAATTGACCGATCAGCAGCTTGATGACTTGCTTGCATCCATGCCGCAGGCAGAAGATGTCCCGGACGGTTTGACCATGCGCATTATGGCCAATGCCCCACAGGAAAAGACGATCCAAACCCTGTCATGGTTTGATCGGCTCAGCCACTTGCTCGGCACCGACCGGCTTTGGCTACCCGCAACCAGCGCACTGGCCTTGGTGCTGACCGGCATGGCTTTTGGATATTCCTTTGCGCCTGAAACAATCCAGGATCAGAACATCGATCAGGCCGATGTCTTTCTCACCGCTGCACTGGAGTCCGACGCCTGGCTTGGCTTCGAAGAGGAGATCGCAGAATGATGACGAAACGCTCCCCTCTGTTCTGGGGGTCCCTCGCGCTCAATTTCGTCCTGATCGGTGTGATCGTCGGTGTGTTCATGAGCCGTAGTAACGCGCCGCCGCCGCAGGACCGCCCTCCCTTCGAGCGCTCGCAATCCTTACGGGATGCAAGTCCGCAGACCCGGCAGGCTGTCCGCAATGCGCTGGACACGTCGCGCCAGGCCGCAGAGCATTTACGTCAAGCGCACAATGACGCACGACAAGCACTTCACGAGACACTCTCAAGCCCGGACTACGACAAAGCCGAAGTCGATGCCGCGTTTGCAAAACTCCGCGAGACCCAATCGGCGATTCAGGAAGCCCTGCAAACAAGCTTGAGCGAGAACATGATTGAGCTGACCATCGAGCAACGCCTTGAAATTCTCAATCGCGTCAACCGGCAGCGCCCACGCCGCGGCCAAGGCGAGCGCAGACGCAGACGGCCCAACTAGACCTGTCCCGCCTAGTCGATCGCAGCAAGCAGTTCCGGTGCAGTGACCAGCTGACGAACGCCATGAGACTTTGTCTCGTTGACGACAAGACAGACCTGCGCCTCGACACGCAATACAAGTTTACAGGATTTATCACGCGGATGCCTGCCCTTGGGGAAAGCATAGCTAAGATCAATTGCGCTGAAGTCACAGCTCCGTGAGGCTGCGGAGAATTTGCAAAAAAAACTTTACGCGGGCTCCGAATATTTGTATTTGCAGAACATTATATATTCAAATAAATGCATATGAGAAGATTTTGAGATGGCAAGCCGTATCGTTGTCGCCAAAGAACTTTCCGAACTCATGAAAATAATCTCCCATCCCGATCGCCTGCGCCTGATTGAGGAAATGCGGACTGGGGAACGGGATGTAAATACGTTGGCGGAAACGTTGAATCTGCCACAAGCACGTGTGTCCCAGCATATTGCGCTCATGCGCGCGCATCGCCTGCTGGCAGAAACCAGAGATGGCCGACGTCACCTCTACAGCCTGAAACAACCCGAAATCGCCGATTGGATCCTTGATGGGATTGACTTCATCAAAGACCCGATGAGGGGCGTCACCGCCGAAGATTTCAAAGAAGCCCGCACGCTTTGGTCGCAGAGCGCCGCGCCAAAACAGAAACAATCATCCAGCTAACTCTCATTTAAACCAAAGGATCACTTCCCATGCCTAAATTTGCTGCAGGTGTTTTGAATTTTCAAAGCAACGTCTACCCGGACAAACAATCACTCTTCGAAAAACTGAGCGGCGGACAATCGCCAGAAGCGCTTTTCATTACATGTGCAGACAGCCGCATCGAAACTGGAATGATCACCCAAACCGACCCGGGCGAACTGTTCGTCTGCCGCAATGCTGGCAATATTGTACCGCCGCA
>CAZXXY010000195.1:0-3236 GCA_964644755.1 uncultured Hyphomonas sp.
TGGCCTGTTGTGGATTTGCCGGAAACCTTGACCTTGTAAATTCCTATTTGCCAGAGATCGCTTCGGGTGTGGTCCACGGTCACCCGGGCAATAAAGGTGATGCGATTATCTGGGGGCGCGAGCTTGGTGCGTGCCTTGCTGACATGTCAGCCTATCAAGGACATGGAGGGCTTGCTGTCGGGCACGGCATTCCAATCTTGTGGCCTTTGATTATGGAAGGCGGCATTCAGCTCAATCAACTCGGAAAACGCTTCTCCAACGAAGCGGCCGGTTATTCCGAGCAAGCTGTGAAAGTCCTCCAGCAACCAGGCGGCATTGCCTATTCAATATTCGATCAGCGCCTCTATGAATTGATGCTGCAATTTGATGATTTTCAAGACGCACTTGGGGCCAAGGCAATCATACGTGTAGAGACTATTGAAGAATTGGCCGAAAAAACAGGGATGCCAATCGGGAACTTGCAACAGATTTTTGAACATGATGTCGCCATTCGCGAAGGCCACGCGCTTTGCCCGTTTGGACGGGACTTCTCTGAGCTACCTGTATTGACCCCTCCTTATTATGCGGCCCGCGTGACGGGCGCGCTTTTCCACACACAGGGAGGATTGGAAGTGACACCCGAAGCGCGGGTTAAAAAATCCGACGGCAGTGTGTTTTCAAATCTGTTTGCAGGCGGCGGAGCGGCGCGCGGCATATCCGGATCAGGTGCCGATGGATATCTGGCTGGCAACGGACTAATTACAGCCGTTGGACTGGGCAAAATTGCCGGACGCGAAGCGGCCAAACTTGCCCTGAAAAACCAGTCCGAAACCAGCCTGGCGTCTGCAAGCCTTTCCTAGGCGCTTGAAGTTGCCGGATGCGGCTTTGCATCCTTGATCCCCGTCAGCAAGACAACTGAGAGTATTCCCAGAACCGCAGGAAGGTAGCAAACTCCGAGCAACATCGCTTGCTGGATTGCAGGCGCGGCCAACTCTTCGGGCGACAAATCCTTGCTAAATCCAGCAACCCCCAGAGCCACCCCCACAAGCAAAGGACCAAAGGCGAAGGTAAACTTCTCGACGAAACTATAGAAGGATGTGAACACGCCCTCTCGGCGGACATTGTTTTTAGCGGCATCCCCATTGATGATGTCCGACAAGATCGACATCGCCATAATCACATTGCCGGAGAAGGCGACCGCGATCAGCAAAGCTCTGAGCACAACCCCTATCGACGGCTCAGAGCTATCGGCCCAATACCAGCTTATCGAAGCAATAACATTGCTCGAGGCAGCCAGAATATACGTATTCCGCTTGCCAATCTGGCGTGACAGCCAAACAAGCGCTGGCGTGAAAGCTATGCCTCCAAGCCCAAGCACCAGGCCGTAAAGCGCGATCGTATCGAAATCGCGCCCCATCGTATTGATCACAAAGAACAAGAGGGCCGCTGATGTCGCCGCGATACCCAATAATTGCAAAGCCTTTGCCCCGAGCAGTCGTACAAAGCCTTCGACCTTGATGACATGTCGAACTTCCGAGAACAGATTGGGCGGAACACTGGTCGATGCACTGGTAAAGCGAGCGTCTTTCGACCCAGCCCATGCGGTGAGCATCGACACGAGTATAATGACCGCGCCAACGCTTCCGACCAGAGCGTAAGAGCTCCAATCATTGCGTCCGAGAATTCCAAGGATCATGGGGGCAGCCGACCCGACCAACAGACTGCCGGTCGCCACGAACACCATACGATACCCGAAGATAGATGAGCGTTCATTATAGTCATCAGTCATCTCGGCAGGCATCGAAATATAGGGCACATTGAACAATGTGTATCCGAGCGTATAAAACAAAAGGGCGACAAAGATATAAGCCGCCCGCATCCATTCTGCGTCGAACATTGGTGTGGAGAATATCAAAGCAAAAGACACCGCAGAAATGAAGGCGCCGACGACTAGAAACGGCCTCCGCCGGCTACCGCTTGTGTTCAACCGATCGCTCCACGCCCCGACGATCGGGTCGGTAAACACATCAAAAAGCTTGGAGGCAAACAGAACAGATCCAGCAAGGAAGGGATTGATCAGCAGGATGTCGACCATGTAAAAAAGCGCAAAGAACGACATGGCATTCATCAAAATGGAGACACCAAGTGCACCAGAGCCCCATGTCACCTTGATCAATTTCGGCACTGCCAAAACTTGCGAGCCTGTCGAAGTATTATTCATTGCGCGCTCCACTTTCGCTGTTCAATATCTCATAAACCAGATTGGGTAAGGCTGAATCATCCCAGTCGAAACGATTGGTCCCCAGACGAACTATGACGAGATTCTGACCGGGGCTTATATAAACACGCTGTCCCCCAAACCCGTCAAAGAAAACCAGGTCGTCATATAGATAAGGCTGAGCGGCGGAAAAGCTCGGCCCTGCCTCTTGCGAATTATAATAGCGTTTGGGCGCATAAGGGTTGGCGCGCCAAATTTGCCGCGCATAATTCGGATTGGCCGGGGATGGCGACAAAAACTCGGACAGAATGTCGGGCGGGATCAATTGCTTGTCTTCCCATCTTCCTTCCTGCGCGATTAGAATGCCAAGCCGCAGCCAGTCTTCAGCGCGGGCAAGAAGCGCCGTATAACCGCGCGGTGTCCCGCGTTTTGACGTCCTCCAGACATGCGCTGTGTCTGCACCGATGACTTGCCATATCCGTTTGGACGCCAGATCTTCGTAACGCTCACCCGTGGCGGCCTCTAGAGCCCGAACCAGAATCTGGGTCGCCGTATTTTGATAATGGAACCGGGTAAAAGGCGCCGTGCTTATTTGCTGGTTCAACATCAGCGCTTCGGCATCATCCCCGCCAAGGACAAATCGGAATGCATCGGAGATCCCATCATCCTCGTCAGAAATTGGCGACAAGGGGTCAAGCCCCGTCGACATGGTCAGGAATGCATCCAGCGGGATATCTCCCCGGGGATCACCGGACCACTCAGCTATATATGTTCCGATAGGAGTTTCAACTGAAGGGAATGTGCCATCCGCCAAAGCCGTTGCCACCAATAGTCCGAGAAAGGATTTGTGCATCGAGGCTGATTCTGAACGCAAATCAGGGCGACCGGGTTCGCGATAGTGCTCGGCAATGATCGTCCCATTCTGCCAAACAAAAAACGCATAGCTTTCCATTGCGTCGACATATTCAATCGCCGGGGTGAAATCATATATTTGTAGATCCCGATTGATCTCCGTTGGCACCTGCGCGCCCTCGATCTT
>CAZXXY010000196.1:0-3168 GCA_964644755.1 uncultured Hyphomonas sp.
CTCAGATCGAATTTCAACTGGTTGCATTATGTAGGTATGAGTAGAGGAAGGTGGAAGTAATGAAGGAGGATACCATGATTCGATGGGCCGTGCAAAATTACTGACGTTAGGCAACGCTGACACAGTGAACGCAACAAAAGAGCCGCATCTGCAAAATCCACCAATAGCCTGACCGTTTATAAAACAACGGTACCTGTCCTGTTGCCGACCAAACCATTGGTTTCGTGGATTCGGCTATCGGCCGATGAAGTCCAGCTTGAACCTGGAATAAGTACCAGCCATTCGTGGATCCGGCGTGCGCTTCCGGTCAAAAATCAACTACTAGGAGCCAGCCACAAGAGGGCGTTTAGATTCCAACTCAAAAGGGTCAGCGATGCTACGTCCCCCAAACCGACGAAGCATGGCAGCACTGTCTTCGTAATCTAATTCTTCTTGCTCAACCGTACGTACAACTTCCGGGCGTGCGATGCTTGGGATCCGAATAGCAAAGAAAGGCCAGAGTTCCTGAGATGTATAAGTCTTCTCAACGTTCGGAAAAGCAACAAGAGGTTTAACTCGATTTTGTGCCTTAAATTCGTCAGTGTACTGCGCTATCCACACGCCATTCTTTCGAACCAACATCAGCATTGGGAGGCTATCAAGTTTCAAGATGAACGCAGCGTCGCTAGAGCGATCAGATGATTGGGAATCCATCCCTGAAGTCATGCTGCGAAATAGACGCATAAACTTATCAAACATCTGTAGGTTCCCTTTCTAGAACAAGCCGAAATTGTTGTGTTCGATACTCAATCAGTCGGCAAATCCAATCCTTCCGCAACTGCGATAACAATTTGGAAAATTCGCCTTTGAACAACACTCTTATCAAATCTACGGGTTCGGCTTCAATGCCATCCAAAATATTCAGGTCCTCTTCAGTCGATGGATCGTGGAGGAGAATAGATTCTAACAAAGCGAAATGGTTCGCTTTTCCACCGCCCGGAGATCCTATCTTCGAGAACGAGTTTTTACAGTATCTATGGAGCGGATTATGGTTTTTGTTAGCCTTGTTTTCAAACTTATTATACATCGTTTCTTCGGTATTATTCCAAAATAAGCCTCTCGCAGTGTCAAAAATGGGGCTAAATCGAGGTGGGGCAGTGCCAATTTGATTGCATATAACCGCCCAGTTAAAAAAGTGTCGGTCGTTGTTACCGACTAAAGCGTCGAATGCTATCATTCGGTGAAACTTTTTGAGAATTGCCTCCGAGTGCCCGGGGAACATTGCCTTGACGGACTCAGCAACAAACTCATAGTCGAAAAATTCCGGAGACTGATTTTCATCTTCGATGCTTTGTATGAACTCCTTGTCTGGGTCTTCCAGGTAAGAGGCGAAGATGTCTGCGCCGTGGACCAGGTACTCGGTACCAGACAGAAAGTAACGACTCAAGAATCGAATTTGGCCTTGAACGTGGACCAAGCGAGAGTCTGCAATGTCGAGCCCAAACGATTGTCCGATCCGGGTAATCAAATGTTCGGTTACGGATTCGTTGGGATAATACTTGTGCCCTACCTTCGCGATAAACTTCGGCCATGACGTAGGATTAGATCTTCTACAACCCTTCCGATACTCATAGACCCTCAAGAAATCTTTGGGCGCATCCCCGGTCATCGTTAGCTCTTGCGGATCCCAGTAGCCTTTTTTCAGGCTTGGGCAATTTCGATGTTGAGTTACCTCGAATCCACTGCGTTTCAGGATCGTGTGGTTTGGTATCAAAACTCTTTCCTTTGTAGGCGGACAGATCTACTTAGTTTTACCGGCACCTGTTGTGTAAGCACCGCCAGGTATCAACGTGACGGAAACTGATTCAACACTTCAGTGGCATTCCCCAGTCCGGGTGCCGGACCGACAAGGTCAAGCACAAGGGCGTCAATGAGTTCAGAGCGGATGTTGACAGGTTGCATGTCGCTTAAGATGGAGTGAGGAAGTGATAGATAATGTCAGTGGCCATTGTCATTTGCGGGGGCTACGTCAGCCGTTTTCTAGAACGATCCATTACCGCTGGTAATAGTTTAATCTTCATCTTGTCGCATATTGCCTGCCGATCCTGTAGCGGCACTACGTATGAATACATGTGATAGGAAACAAGTATTCTAACAAGCCCGCTCGAAAAGTGGTTTTTCCCAAGATCTTTGTAAAGCTTGAGAGCCTGCACACGGGGAAAGCCTCGTTTCAGATCCAGCGATAAGGAAAGGTCCATCAGCTTCGAAATCGAAGTCTCGTCTTCTTCTAGGAGACGCCGGATCGTTGGGGCAAGATTCTCCGAACCAACGCTGAACGTGGTGTGCTTGATGACGGAAAAACAGAAAAACTTCAACATACCATTTATGTGTTGGCAAACTTCATTTTTTAGCTCAGACTCACTCAGCTCAGACATGTGCTCCTTCTGCGCTTCTGCAACACTCTTCAAAAATTCATTCAAAGAGTCCTCACCGACATAAGCCAAGTATTTTCCAAGAATACGTCGGGTCAGTCCAATGATTTTGCTGAGCACTTCAGATTTTTGGTCTTTCAGTGCTCTTCCGCCTACGTTTCGAATCACTTGCCCTAATATCTGTATGGTTTTGATTGCAGCATTGAAATCATATAGTTGCTGAATCATGGCGTTGCCAGGCTCTGGTGGGGTAACCAAATGAGTGGATCGTGTTGCAGCAAGGTGTTCACCGACAAGGTTGTCTCTTGCTTCTCTTCCTGCGATTCGATTTGATTCCGGTTTTTCCGGTATAGAAATTTCCTCTATCTCGTGGGCTAGATTGTTGAGCCTAGCGACATCACCGTCGAGCGTGGCTGGCAACGCTTCAACAAAGAGCGAGTCACATGTTCTAACCAATTCCTCCAAAATCACAGTGTGCTTGTTCAGACTTGCAACAAAGAGAATGATGTCAGCTGAAATTCGATGATGAAGTTGATTGGAAAGCGTCACAATCAGTTCGGTCGCAGATTCGTCTCCGACTTCCAAGCCAATCTGGATATGATGCGCCACAAAGAAGCAGAAGAAGTAGGCGTAACGAAATTGAACAAAGCCGTTCGTCCAAGTGATAAGCCCGATTTGATGGAGGTCCTCTACAAGTCTTTGAAAATCAATTACAAGTTCTATCTGATCCCAATATTCACGATGCCATCTCTTTGCC
>CAZXXY010000197.1:0-3166 GCA_964644755.1 uncultured Hyphomonas sp.
TTAAACAAGTCGCTAAAAGGCCGTGCGGACGAGATGCGCTTTGTCGCCCTCCCCTGCCAGCCTTCTCCATGCGACAGAACGAGACGAGGTTTGGCCCATGCCGATCAAGATTCCAGATACGCTTCCCGCGCGTGATATTCTCACAGCCGAAGGGGTATCCGTGCTGACCGAGACAGATGCCGTGCGTCAGGACATTCGCCCCTTGCGCATCGGGCTTCTCAATCTGATGCCCAACAAGGTGCGCACCGAAACCCAGCTTGCCCGCCTGCTCGGGGCCAGCGTGCTTCAAATCGAGCTGACCCTGATCCGCATTGGCTCGCACAAAGCAAAAAACACATCACAGAACCACCTGATCTCCTATTACCAGACATGGGAGGATGTGAAGGCGCAAAAGTTTGACGGCTTTCTCGTCACCGGTGCGCCGATCGAAACCCTCCCTTTCGAAGATGTCCGCTACTGGAAAGAGCTAACCGAAATATTCGACTGGACACGGACGAATGTGCATTCAAGCCTGTTCATCTGCTGGGGCGCGATGGCGGCGGCAGCGCATTTTTACGATGTGCCAAAATACGAACTTGGTGAAAAAGCGTTCGGTGTCTTCCGGCACAAAAACCTTGATCCGGCCTCGCCCTATCTGACGGGGTTTTCCGATGACTTCCAAATCCCCGTCTCGCGCCATACCGAAATCCGCCGCGAAGACATTGCCAAATGCGAGGAGCTGAAATTGCTGGTCGACAGTGACTTTACCGGCCCGTGCCTTGTGTCCGAACCGGCCGCGCGGAACCTGTATATGTTCAACCATATCGAATATGACTCAAACTCTCTCAAAGACGAATTCGAGCGCGACCGCGCTGAGGGCAAGACGACGCGGCCTCCGCATGGCTATTATCCGGGCGATGATGTGTCCGCCGCGCCGCTCAATCGCTGGCGGGCAAATGCGCACTTGCTGTTTGGCAACTGGATCAACCAGATTTATCAGAGCGTTCCATTCGATCCGTCTCGCATAGGTGAGAAATAAACGTTTCCAAGGCCATCAAGGTGCGCAATACTCCAGACTGGAAAAAGACAGACGGAATGCGCCAATGAAACAGCTTCTTATCGCACTGCTGGGCTCTGCTGCATTGTTTGCATGTACACCGCAAGCGCCCGAGGATCGCCAACAGGTCGAAGCCAATCTGACACAGGTTTCGGAAACCGAACGGCTCAATGCGTGGTTTGAAGAGCAATTTGAACAACAGCTCGCCTTTAGCCCGATCCAGCAGACACGGCTTGGCCGCAAAACAGCTTATGACCAAATAGATCAATTCTCCGATCAGGCCGCCGACCGGCAGCTGACATGGCAAATGGCCAGCGTGGAAGCTTTGCGTAACAATTTCAATTATGATGTGCTGACGCCAGACGCGAAAATCTCATTCGATTTGTGGGTCTATATGGCCGAGCGCGCGGAACGGGCCTCAAAATTCCGCGATCAGGTTTATGTATTGCATCAGCATAATGGCATGCAAAGCTTCTTCCCCACCTTCCTTATCAATACGCACAAGGTGGACGAGCCTGACGATATGGAAGCTTACATTGTCCGCATCGGCGGTGTTGCCACAGCGCTCGATCAGCTTCTGGCGCGGGCCAAGGCCAATGCCGACAAAGGAACCCGCCCGCCGCGCTTTTCTTATGAAGGCGTCATCACCCAGTCGCGCAATATTATTTCTGGTGCGCCTTTCGACGAAGATGAACCGGCTTCGGCGCTCTATGCCGACATGCTCGGCAAGATCAAAGCACTGGAAACCGCAGGCAAGATTGATGGCGAACGGGCGGACGCGCTCAGGACGGCATCAGCCACCGCCCTGACAGAGATGCTCGCTCCTGCCTATTCAAACATCATAGCGTGGTTTGAAAGCGACATTGAAAACGCCGATGAGAATGCCAAGGGCGCAGGCACACTTCCCAATGGCGAGGCCTATTACAATCACCGGCTCCGGGTGAACACGACAACCGATCTGACCGCTGACGAGATTCACGATATCGGCCTGAGCGAAGTGGCCCGCATCCGGGCGGAAATGGAAGAGATCAAGACCAGGGTCGGTTTCTCCGGAACCCTTGGCGACTTCTTCGCCTTTGTGCGCGAGGACGACCAGTTCTATTTTTCCAATGATGATGCAGGCGCGCAGAACTATATCGACGCCGCTGCGGCCCATATTGATGCGCTTGAAGCGAAATTGCCTGAATTCTTCGGCATTCTTCCCAAAGCCGACCTCGAAGTCCGGCGCGTCGAAGCTTTCCGAGAACGCCCGGGCGCAGCCCAGCACTACCGCGTCGGCACGCCGGACGGCTCAAGGCCGGGCATCTATTACGCCCACCTGTCCGATATGCGTTCCATGTCGATCCCCAGCCTGGAAGTGATCGCCTATCATGAAGGCCTGCCCGGTCACCATATGCAAGCCTCGATCGCCCAGGAGCTCGAAGGCGTCCCGACCTTCCGCACGCAGGCCCGCTTTACCGCCTATTCCGAAGGCTGGGGGCTCTACTCCGAATTGCTCGCCAAAGAGATGGGCGCTTATGAAGACCCCTATTCAGACTTTGGGCGCCTCACCACAGAGATGTGGCGTGCCATCCGGCTTGTGGTGGATACGGGGCTTCATGCCAAAGGCTGGAGCGAAGAAGAGGCGCAACAATATTTCTACGACAACTCCCCTATTCCCGAAGGTGCCGTCAAATCGGAAGTGCGGCGCTATCTCGTCAATCCGGGGCAGGCCACCGCATATAAGATCGGCATGCTGAAGATCATCGAATTGCGCAAAAAGGCTGAAGCAAGCTTAGGCGACACGTTCGACATTCGCGGCTTTCACGACACCATATTGGGTGGCGGCGCAGTGCCGCTTCACATTATGGAACAACGCGTCGAGCAATGGATGGACAGTATACAGAGAACTTCCGATAGATAGTCGTTTGACTGCTTGAAGCCTGATAGGTATAGATCAGAAGATGAAAGGAGGATGAAAATGTCTAAACTTACGCCTATAAGATCCCTCGCAATTGCCCCAATTTTCTTCTTTGCAATTTTGGCAGCCTGCGCGGTACAACCTCAACCGAACGAGCAAGTTCTCGTCAGCTCAGTTGAAGCCGCGCAAACCGAGCAGTCTACGGCCACGGAGACGGTCGCAACCACGGA
>CAZXXY010000198.1:0-3154 GCA_964644755.1 uncultured Hyphomonas sp.
CCAAGATAGAGGTCTTGCAGATTGATCGGATTGGGCTTGAGGATCACTTGATACTGATAGTAATGGCCAAGACGGTTCGGGTTCTCGCCATAGCGGCCATCAGCGGGGCGACGGCTTGGCTGGACATAGGCCGCGCGCCATTCTTTCGGGCCGAGCGCGCGCAGAACCGTTGCCGGATGCAGCGTGCCTGCGCCGACCTCCATGTCATAGGGTTGCAGCACGGCGCAGCCTTGGGCAGCCCAGTAATTCTGGAGGCGTAAGATAATGTCCTGAAAACAGGTAGGCTTAGCAGGTTTGGTGTCGGCCATGGGTTTGGTTCCGGCTTTGATGTATCGGTTCCCGTTGCTAACGCTGACGGCCGCGAAGGGCAAGCACCACTAGTGGTCGTCCGACCCCAAAGGTCCTCCAAACAGACCTCGATAGATTTTCGGATGGCCTAACGCACCAATCACAATACCAGCCACTGCACCGAGTAAAAGAAGGGGGCCAAGCATAATATGGTCTCCTTGTTGGCGATAAGTTTCTATTGATACTCTATAGATGGGGGCTAACCCCCGACATTCAAGTCAAACCGGCGGTCTGCCAGCATTTATCCATCAACATATTTCTTATCTGAAGCAGCAAGACCAAGCGGATTCAACGGCCTTTTCGGCGCAACACCTGCAAGCACCAGAAGCCCAGCCAGAATGCCCAGATTCTTGATAAAATTCTGTAGCTCATCCGGGAAATTCCAAAAATCATGAAGCAATGCGTTGACCAGAATAATATAGAGTACGAAGCCAAATGCCGTGAATCGCACAAAACGGTTGGTCGCCAGAAGCAATCCGCCAACAATGTTGACCACCGCCGAAAAGGCAACAAGTGGCCCCTCGAACGGAACATTGTGCAATGTCATCAGCGCAACAGTGTCATCCCAGGCGGCAAATTTCATCAATCCCGGCACAATGAAGTAAAGCGCCAGAAGAAACCGGCCTATCGTGATTGATATCGAAGATGTCATGGGAGCCCCCGCTTTGCGTCCAATGACACAAACTATGCGCCAGATTACCCCTGCAATGCAAACCGTCTAGGCCCAGCCTAGCGGTGCCCCTTGCATAATATCCGCCGCACGCGGGGTTAGATCGCCGCCTTTCGACGTGTGCAAATCAAGCCCTGCAAACAGCCTCACGGCGCCGCGTTTCAGCCCCTTACGGGCCCAGACGAGAACACGCGAGGCCTCGGCCCCCGGATAGGGCCTGATCGGCAAAACACAAATCTGCCCGCCCTGCTTGTCCAGCCGCTGAAGAATGCGCGCAAGCTCGGCAGCTCTATGGATCAGCACAATATGGCCTTTGGGTTTTGCGGCAAACAACATGGCCTTCAACCAGCCATCAAGCGGCAAGCTCTCCAGATAGGCCCCTGTCTTGCCGTCACCCGGCGGCGTTGTCCTATCCGCTTCGAAAAAAGGCGGATTGGAAAAAACCAGATCAAATCGGTTCTCCATGTCAGGCACAAGCGTCTGAAGGCTGCCCCGAAGAATGTCGATGCGGTCCGGCCAGCCATTTGCCTCAACACCTCGCCGCGCCAATTGGGCCATCTCCTCATTCGCTTCAATCGCGGAAAAGTTTGCAGCGGGAAGGTGCATCGCCGCCGGAAACAAAGCCCCGCCCGCGCCGCAGCCCAGCTCCAACCCCGTCGAGATGTGGGAAAGATGCGCCACAGCAGCACCGAGCAAAACACTGTCCGTATTGGCCCGAAAACCACTCTCTGGCTGAAAGATACGAAGTTTACCGCCCAGAAGATAGTCTTCCGTCACCCCGCCCTGCTCGCTCATACCGCCCCGCTTGCTCCATCTGGCGCAAGCTCCACCAAAGTCCGCTTGGCACGTACCGCCCACTCCCTCGGAACCGTAATACGGCGCGGAAAGGCCCCTATTCCCCCCTCCAGCGCTGACATAAACTGGTCCGCAACGAAATAATCGATCCCGGCCTCGTCAAGCAAGTGACAGGCAAAAGACAATTTCACCGGATCTGTTGTGCGGAAAACTTCTTCCATTTTGGCCTCGATTCGGACTGCGGCACCGGGCCGCGCTCTGTTGACGTAGTTTTCGCGCTACACTTAATGAGAGGCAAGAGCTTTCCCTCAGAAGGACATGTATCCAGTGGCCCAGACCCTTACCCCGAAATCGACCGGCAACCCAGAGTCCCCAATTGATCGAATGCAGACCATGCTGGCAGATGATCTGGTCGCTGTCGAAGAGATTTTGGCAACAGAATCGACAAGTCCCGTCGATATGATCCCTGATCTGTCGCGCTATATCGTGGCGGCGGGCGGCAAACGCCTGCGCCCATTGGTTACCCTCGCCGCAGCCCACGCCGCTGGCGGCGCAAATGCGGCAACCCACAATCTCGCAGCGGCCGTCGAGTTTATCCACACCGCAACGCTTCTGCATGATGATGTGATTGATGATAGCGACTTGAGGCGCGGCAAGCCCGCGGCAAAGGCGGTTTGGGGAAATTCGGCTTCAATTCTCGTCGGTGATTTCCTGTTCGCTCAAGCCTTTACGCTGATGGTGCGCACGGGCAGCCTTGAGATTCTCGGAATTCTTTCGCGCGCCTCATCCGTGATTGCAGAGGGCGAAGTTCATCAACTTGCCGCACTTGGCCGCCACGATTTGCCGACCGAAGAATATCTGGTCATCATCGAAGCCAAGACCGCAGCGCTGTTTGAATCATCAGCCCGTGCCGGTGCGCTCTCCTCGGGCGACGAAACCCATGCCGAAGCCTTGGCCCATTATGGCAAAAATCTCGGCCTTGCCTTCCAGATCGTCGATGACGCGCTCGATTATGGCGGCACCGCCTCGGTGATCGGCAAATCCATTGGCGATGATTTCCGCGAAGGCAAAATCACACTGCCTGTCATCATCGCCCGCCGTCGCGGCTCGGATGAAGACCGCGCCTTCTGGGACCGCGCTATGAATGTCGAGACGCAAGAAGAAAGCGATCTGGCCCACGCCATCCACCTGATCCGCCAAACCGATGCGGCCCAAGCCAGCCTCGACGAAGCCCGCGCCTATGCCGGCCTCGCAAAATCATGCCTGATGAGCCTACCCGACAGCGCCTATAAGCAGGTGCTCGCCGATCTGGCCGATTTCTGCGTGAGCCGGGAGAGTTAG
>CAZXXY010000199.1:0-3144 GCA_964644755.1 uncultured Hyphomonas sp.
GAACCGAACCTCGACCACAACGTCGAGCATGTCACCGCACTGGACGAGCATCAAATCGCTCTCTAAGGTACGTAATGAATTCGTCGATTTTTTTACGAGTACCTCCTGATATCTCATACGATCGGGATTTACGCGATGTACTACTTGCTCTTGTCGATTGCTGGTTGCGTGTTAATGATTGAATACTATTCTGAATGGGACGATTTTTGGGGACAGGCACAAAGTCGATTGCTTTAGCTTTACGAGTGTCCCCAAATGGCTCTGCGTAATTTCCGATGAACCGAAATTCGCCACCCACAGATCGATACCGTAGCCAGAAAGTATTTGCAACTCACATGCGGTTCTGGTAACTTTGTCGCTACTTCAGCACAACACAGGACCACTCAGTCATCGCTAAAGTCTCACTTAGTTATTCCGGAGAATCCATTGCGATCTAAGCCATTCTTCCTCATTGCCGCGATCGGATTGCTCTTTTTGTTCCAATCCGTGGTCCACGCCCAGTCGAATATTTCCACTTTTGGAATTCCTCAAAATGCGTTTGGGGCGATCGTGGTCTCCGGTACCAAAATCAGAAACAACCCTAACTTGAAAGACCTGCCGTTCGAACTAATGGAACTGGAACATCAGGGCAAGTACGGGATAGATATTTTCAAGATCCAACAAAACATCATCACCCTTTTCCCCAACCAACCAGGTAAAATACTTCCTAGCACAGCATCCGTTTGCAAATTCATTAAGAAGCCCAATTTACGTGGCCAAAACATACAAGACACTGATCCAGTCGCAGGTTTTCCTGCCAAGATTTTCAAAGATAAGACTTACAGCGTTTTACTGATCGACGACACAACACTTTTGTTTCTCCCAAGGGGGGGGGCCGCTAAGGATTTCACCAAAACCAGTGACGGCTCGGTCGCCAACCTAATGAAGCAAGCCGCTAGTGAGCCTTGGGATGCTTTGGTTGTTTTGGACACAAAAGAAGCGATGAAAACTTATGGTGATCGAATCAAAGGAGGGCTTGCAGCAATCCCCCTTCTTCCTGCAGCGGTCAAGCGACTCATTCCTCTATTGGACGAAATGCAGTCCGCAGAAATTAGATTGCGAATCGACCCTTATGAGCTAAAACTGACGTGTCGCTTTGCTGATGCGGAAACTGCCACCAAAAACGCGAAAGCAATCAAACGTGCAGTAGAATTCGGAGCCGAAATGGGGCTTGGCGTGGCAGCCACTCAATTGGACGTTACAGAACCCACCCAGGCTGCAGCGGTCAGTTATGTAGAGCGTCTGATTGAACAGATTCCGAATTTGCAAAATTTCAAAATTGATGGCAAAGAACTATCAATGACATTTAAAGACGAAGAAATGGTGTTCCCGGCAGCAGCATACGTCGCGTTCTTTTGGGTGGTAGCCAAACCAAAACTGCCGCAGCAATAAGGCAGCCAAACCATTAACCCAGAGGCTCGTTCGCATCGTTCACTGGCTTCAGAAAAACAAAATGAACCAACGACAAAACATTAGCCGCCTCGTGTCGGCCCTCACTTTACTATCGCTGTGCCTATTGGGTGTTCCTTTGGCTGTTGGTCAAGCTAAGCTAACCACCGCCGACAGTTTCTTTGCGGCCCAAACAAACTTCCAGAGCTTCCTTAACCATCCGCGACTACAACTCCTGCCTTCCGAGGTCGCCGAAGCCGTAGGAAAAGAGTACTTTGGCGTCAATTTTCGTGAACTCTTGGCCATTACCGCCATGGCTCGAGCACCAGGAAAGGACGATATGCCGATGGTAGTCGTACTGCGATTTAAAACTCCCCAAACCCTTGGCGGTAAAACTATCGAGAACTTTTTTACAAAAAAAGAATTGCTCGGACGCGGCACGCTTTATTCCCGAGGGACCAGCCGGTACGACATTTCTGTTTTACAAGTCAGCCCCACATTGATTGCGATAGGGACGGAATCCACCCTGGAGGCCTTTCAAACTAAAGCCGTCAAAGGCACCATCGGCAAAATGCTAGTAAAAAATAGCCTTGGAACCGACATCAGCTTTTACGTCGATCAACAACTAGCAAAATTCATGTGGGATGGAGCAGAAAAAAGTAGTGATGAGTACTATGAGTTACCCAGCGAGCTTGATGACTGTTTTGAACTCGCCACATTGGTGCATAGTTTTGAAGCGGGAGTGAAATTTGTAAAGAACTACGAGATAACGATAGCCGCCAACTGTGCAAATCAAGAAGATGCACTAAGAGCCCAGAAAATCCTAGTTGGCGCGTTGAAGTACTTACAAAAGCAACACTTGCGGTTTCTAAAAGAAAAAGCAGCCAAAGTAGATTTCTTGGAAGGCCCTGCCAATCGCGCAACCTTGGCCTACTTCAGGCGAATCCACAAAAAGTACAAAACGGAGCTTACCCCTAAAATTGAAGGCAACCGGTTGGTTTTAAAACTGGATCACCGTCACAAATACCTGCCAATCGCGCTCGGCATGATAATATCGCAAGCCCCCGATCTGGGAGTTAAACGAAAAATAATCCCCCGCCTTGCAATGTCACAGATCCTAAGGGCCATGCGTCAATATCAAGTTGCACACGAGCAACTCCCTAGCATTATGTTGCCATTTTTCACGAAGGACGAACCCGTGGCGAACATCTTCAATGCCCGTTTCGGACTCACTCCATTCATTAAACAGGTGAACAAAACCCGCTCGTTGGATATAAGCAAAGGCTGGGCCAACCGAACAACCACGGAGAAACAGAACCTTCCAACCTATTATGGGCATGCTATGATGACGCGTTTTCGTTTTCCAGTCCTCTATCTGGATGACGAACAAGCTATAAACAAAAACTCAGCTTCCAGTTTGATGCCAAAGGAGCGAATTAAATATGAAGACTTCGAAGATGGCCTCTCCAACAGCATCATGCTAATCCATGCCCCCGAAGACAAGGCGATCGAGTGGTCCCAACCAAAACTCTGGGTCCTCGACAACCACAATCTGATCAAGTCCGTTTTTGGCGAACGAGACGAAGTTACGGTCGGAATGGCAAGCGGATCAGTACACGTAATTCAACGCAGTAAAATTACCGAAGAAGGACTGCTGGCCCTGTTAACGCGAGCTGGTGGCGAAGTGGTTGACATTAACGATTTCAAATAATCGGG
>CAZXXY010000200.1:0-3126 GCA_964644755.1 uncultured Hyphomonas sp.
CGAAGGTTTTGATGGTTTGGAGATGGTCTTTAACGGCTTCGATGATCGGCAGGAAAGTCGTATCGAATACGAGCACCTTGTCTTCAGCATGGTTTGCGATCCATGCAATTTGTTCTGGGTGCAGGCGCGGATTGATCGTGTGCAAAACCGCCCCGATCCCCATCGCGCCATACCATGTCGCCATATGACGGGCCGAGTTCCAGCCCAATGTCGCCACACGGTCACCAAGGCCGATGCCACCGGCTTTCAATGCATTTGAAACCTGCTTGGCCTGATCATAAACATCAGCATAGGTCGTGCGTACAATCTGCCCGCCAACGCGGCGTGTAATGATTTCACGCGTGGCATTTTGCAGCCGCGCATGTTCCATGATCTTGTCGACCGTTAGCGGCCAGTCTTGCATAATTCCCAGCATCAAATCTCTCCCATCAGGCAGCTCGCCCATATTTGTGTTATTTGCAGATACTCTAATCCGAGCTACACACTTGGGCAATGCACCCAAGGACCCTGC
Organism: uncultured Hyphomonas sp.; assembly: GCA_964644755.1. Taxonomy (GTDB): domain Bacteria; phylum Pseudomonadota; class Alphaproteobacteria; order Caulobacterales; family Hyphomonadaceae; genus CALLCD01. The sequence continues at coordinate 512 of CAZXXY010000200.1, forward strand.
CCATGCGTCACCTTTTGATTATTTCGGCGATCGCCCTGCTTTGCGCCTGCTCAAATACAGAGGATGGACCTACCCTACCCGAACAAACAGCTACAGATCTGCCCGTCATACGCACAACAAACCTGCCTGCTTTTTTCGACTGCGTTCGTGATAGCAGCGGCATGTTGATTGCCAGCCACCGCGCTGGTCCTGCGCTCGGCTTTCCTGAAAATGCTCTCCAAACGCTCGATTATGGCTTCTCAAAAGGCATCCGTGTGTTCGAAATCGACATCGCAACCAGCAGGGACGGTGTCCTCTTCCTGATGCACGACCGCTCGCTTGGGCGCACCACCACTGGAAATGGCGCTGTGGCGGATACCGATTGGTCGGTTATTTCAAGGCTCGACCTTGTCGATAATGATGGCCGCCGGACCGGTTTCAAACCGCCAAAACTCTCCGACACTTTGGAATGGGCCGTCAAAGCAGGAGCCATTCTCGAGCTCGACAAAAAGGAAACAACGGGCTGGCGCAGCGTGATCAGTGCCGTTAGGGCCGCTGGCGCAGAAAACAATGTGCTCCTGATCACCTATTCGGACCGCGATGCCGGTATCGTTCAAGAGCTCGCGCCGGAGATGATGCTGACCGCAAGCGCGCGTGGGTCACGCGATCTGGGCAAGCTGGAGGCGCTCGGCGTAAACACGGACATGGTGGTCGCATGGACCGGCACACGCTCGCCTGACAAAGGCGCATGGGATCGCAATGCACGCGAAGGCGTCGAGTCAGCGTTTGGCACACTGGGACGAGAGTCAGAACGTCTCGACACGGAATATTGGGCTGATGGCGACCCATCCGAGTATCGCGACATGATCCGAGACGGGCTGGTGATGCTGGCCACTGATGAACCTTACCGCCTTGCTGATGCACTCAGTGAGGATGACCGCGCGATCAATGCGTGTGCTGGCTAGTCAGCGAATGCGTTTAACTTTGGCATTGTCCGTTTAAATGCGGACAGATTCAGGACCTGTCCCTCAAAGAAAATTTCGTATCCCTTTAATTGCCAAAAATCCGCTGAGCGCCCCAAGCCCCAAAGCGACAGCGAGAGCGCCAAGGTTGGGTTTTGAAACCCCTTTTACATAAACCGATTGGGCAGGCTTGGACGGATTGACATAAATGGTCGCCTTGCCGCGAGACGGACGTTCTAATTGTCCTTTGGAATATGGACCAAACCCCAGCCTATCACCGCGGTAACTCACGCCTTGATAGTTATAATGATAGATGACCTGGACATGAGGGTTGCTTACATTTTTACGGCTTGCGCTCCGTTGCGGATGTGCGAACTTTTCAATGCTGGCCTCGACGGCGACCCAGTTTTCGCTTGCCTTGCCCTTTTTATAAAGATCAACGGAGTAAGCACCCAATTTGAAGCTGAGCATTCCAAGCAAAAGCGCAGAAATGAGATATGTGATCCCTTTTATCATGGGCATATCGTAATATGAAAACCTTAAAAATTTGCCTGTCTTAAGAGGCCGTTCCAAGGCATTTTAAGACCGTTGCTTCGCCGCGTGGCCCCTGAACAGAATGTAGCCGCAGGCCGCAAAGCAGACGGCCACGAACCCGATTGCTCCGATCGGCGTGCCGCGCGCGGTCAGCCCGGCCTCAGCAGCGAAATATTCAGGCATGGCGTAGAGCCATAGCGCAGCAAAGACAGCCAGATAGAGCATGAAAAAGCGCCCAGCATATATCGCTGCCGCGATGCCGTCTTCTGTGCGGGTTGCTTTCGCGGGGTTTGGCTTGGCGAACTGCCAGAGGCCAATGACCGTCACGAGGCCGATAATTCCCCAATAGAGGACTGCCAAGACGCCTGGGTCTGGTGTTGGTGTCAGGACAGCGTAATAGGCTGGCGGGTAGACGAACGGAATACACAGCGGGGTTAAAACGCCGACAACCAACGTTAAACCTACGAAGAGCGCCGTATCGCGCTTGCGCCATGGGGTTTCTCTCGCCTGCTTGCGCCGCACGAATGGTGCGATAATCAAGCCGCTCAGCAAGAACAGCGATAAGGGGCCACTTAAGCTGTAGCCAACAATGCTGCCAAAGGGCACAGAGGCCAGCCCTAGCTCCAAATAAGGGTTCTCCCGGTCCCACAACCACCAGCCAAATTGCGGGCCGAAATGGTCAAAAATCTGATAGAATGGAAGGAAGACGAATGCGCCTGCAATCGCCCCCAAAACAACCCCGCCGCGCTGATCAAATATTCCGGCCTGTTTGACCAGCAGATAGGCAGGATAACTCAGCGCCGGATAAAGCGCGATAATATAGAGCGGCGTCATATTAAACAGCAGGCCCAATGAGAACTCATTGTGAATGAAGAAGACCTGATTGTTTGTCCGCCCGAACAATTCAGGAAAATAGACCGGAACCTCGACCACAAACAGGAACACGACGCTGGCCCACCAAATGCACATGCCCATCGGCTCGCCGCGCTGCTTTAGGGCGCGCCATGCGTGCACCAGCCCCCATACCGCGCCGACAATCATCAATGTCTCGACGACATTCATCGTCCAGTGTTTCAGGGCAAGTGGATTATTGGCGTAGAACAGCTGCTCCATGGCAGCCTCGTTCATGCCGCCGAAATG
>CAZXXY010000201.1:0-3061 GCA_964644755.1 uncultured Hyphomonas sp.
ATCGTTTGCAAGAAGTTCACCTGCGCGCGCAAACTGCCAAGCAAATTGCCGGGCAACATGTGGATGTGCCGAGCAATGATGATCTGGAACTGCTGTTTCTCGGAGACGGTTCGCCCGACTTCCTTGCTCTTATGAGCGCATTGCGGCGCGACGACATCAAAGTAACCGCTGCGCTCACGAGTTTGACAGCGCACCAATATCTTCGTGACCGCAAGTTTGATGGTATGATTGTTGATATCCGGTTCGGCACAAAACTGGGAGCGGAATTCCTGTCCGCATACATGTCTACCGATATCGCCGCTCAGCTTCCTATTTATGCGCTCAGAGACAAAGACCGTGTTGACCCGAACCATGCGAGTGAACAATTTACGTCGATCACGGAACTTGTTGACGCTGACCGCGATGTTGAGCAAGTGGCAAGAACTTTAAGTGATCTGGCAAATTATCACGCCGTACTCACGCCCCTGTCCCCTGCTCAGGTAACTGACTACCGCATTCGAGACCAATTTACTCCACTGTTCAGTGCTGCATTTCTCGAACGCCATCTACACAATCAAATCGAGGAAGTTACCGACACTCCAATCCCGCTATGTCTCATGACAGTCCAAATTACATCGCCGGCCGACGGAAACAGTGCGGGTCGCGAGGCCATGCCCACGCTGGCGGCGAGTCTTCAGGATGCTATACGGCAGACAGATTGCGCGGCACGACTCAACTGGTCCACAATTGGCATTTCTCTGCCCAATACGTCTTATGCTGGCGGTGTCAAATTGGCTCAGCGGCTCATCGGGCTGCTTGAGGAAAAACATCCCGAATTTCTTCAGACTTGCAAACTGAATTGGCGGGTCATTGAACGGCGTGCCTATCACTCCGTGACAGACCTGCTTGTTGTCGGGAAGACCGGTCCCCAGACGCGCATCTTCCGTGCAGCCTAAGTCTCGCTGGCGCCCGCTTTCACAAATCCCGCCAACTCGATCAGCAATGATCGGCAAGCCTCCAACCGTCGCTCAGGTGTCCCCCAGCTGCCCGACAAGACGAGTTTCGAATCTGGTCTGAGTTTCAACTGAGCAGGTCTGCTCCGCACCAGCATCATAATATCTGCCGGATTGATGTTCGTGTCATCCCGGAATGTGAATACCGCTCCTTTCGGACCGGCATCGAGTTTGCTGATGCCGGCTGTCTTACACATGGTCTTAATCGCTGTGACATCCATTAACTGCACAGTTTCTTCCGGCAGCGGACCAAAGCGGTCAATCAGTTCGGCAGCAAAGGTCTCCCGCTCGGTTTCTGTGTCTATATCTGACAGTCGGCGGTAGAGAGACAAGCGGACGGTCAGATCCTCGACATAAGTCTCTGGAATAAGCACTGCCACGCCGAGATTGATTTGCGGCGACCATTCATCAATGACCTCGTCTTCACCGCCCGCCTGTAAGGCCGCAACCGCGTCTTCGAGCATTTGCTGGTAGAGTTCGACACCCACCTCCCGAATATGCCCTGATTGCTGATCCCCGAGCAGATTCCCGCCCCCTCGCATATCGAGATCATGGCTGGCAAGCTGGAACCCTGCGCCGAGGCTATCAAGGGATTGAAGCACTCGCAGGCGCTTCTCCGCGCTTGGGGTAATGAGTTGATCACGCGGCGTCGTGAAGTAAGCATAAGCGCGTAGTTTCGACCGACCGACCCGCCCTCGCAATTGATAGAGCTGGGCAAGCCCGAACCGGTCCGCGCGATGGATGATCAATGTATTCGCGCGGGGAATGTCTAGTCCTGACTCGACGATGGTGGTCGAGAGCAACACATCATACTCACCATCATAAAAAGCGGTCATGATGTTTTCGAGCTCGGACGCTCCCATTTGCCCATGGGCGACCACGAAACGGACTTCAGGCACATTATCGGTCAGGAACGCTTCGAGTTTGTCCAGATCGCTTATCCGCGGAGCTACGAAGAAAGACTGCCCCCCGCGGTACTTCTCGCGCAACAATGCTTCGCGCAAAGTAAGTGTATCGAATTCAGTGATATAAGTTCTGACAGACAGGCGGTCGACGGGCGGCGTCGCAATGATCGACAAGTCGCGAATGCCTGTGAGCGCCATCTGCAAAGTCCGCGGTATCGGTGTGGCAGAAAGGGTCAGGACGTGCACATCCGCTTTCATCTCCTTGAGCCGCTCTTTGTGTTTAACTCCGAAACGCTGCTCTTCATCTACGATCATCAGCCCCAATCGCTTGAGTTCGATATTCTTTGATAGCAGTGCATGGGTACCGACAACGACGTCGACAGTGCCATCCTTCAATCCTGCCCGGGTTGCAGCCGCGGCTTTGCCGGCGACCAATCTGGATAGATGCCCAACCTTGATTGGCCAACCTGCGAACCGGTCCTTGAAAGTATTGTAATGCTGCCTCGCAAGAAGCGTTGTTGGCGCAATAATCGCCACTTGTTGACCGGCCATCGCGGCCATAAAGGCGCCGCGCAACGCAACTTCCGTCTTCCCGAAGCCGACATCCCCGCACACCAACCGGTCCATGGGACGGCCAGAGGCAAGATCCCCGATGACGTCACCGATGGCATGAAGCTGATCGTCGGTTTCCTCATAAGGGAAACGCGCCGCAAATTCCTCATATAGTCCCTGACCAGCATTCAGTGGGTCTGCTTTCCGAAGGGCGCGTTTGGCGGCAATGGCCATAAGCTCCGCAGCCATTTCCAGAATACGCTTTTTGGCCTTAGCCTTGCGGGTCTGCCAACCAACGCCGCCAAGCCTGTCAAGCGCGCTGTCTGCACCATCCGAGCCGTACCTACTGATCAGATCAATATTCACGACAGGGAGGTAAATCCGGTCGCCCCCCGCATATTCCAGTTCGAGGCAATCATGAGCCGCCCCCGTAACAGCTAATGTCTTGAGCCCCTCATAACGCCCGACACCATGTTCAACGTGGACCACAAGATCGCCTTGGGTGAGCGCTGAAGCTTCTGCGATAAAATTCGCTGTCTTACGTTTGCGCCTTGGATTGGCCAGCTTGTCACCAAGGACATCCTGCTCGGCAATGACCATTAAGGTATCCGT
>CAZXXY010000202.1:0-3059 GCA_964644755.1 uncultured Hyphomonas sp.
TCGAACAGAACAAGGAACTGTTTGTCAGTGGCCTGACTGTGATCTCAAAGCTGACGCGAGGAAAAACTTACGTTTGCTCTGCTCCCGATGCTGGCACGCCGGGCGAAAACATCCCTGACGTACAGATGGAGCAGTTTGCAGGGCCTCATCCGGCTGGATTGCCTGGCACGCACATGCACTTTCTCGATCCGGTCAGCGACAACAAAACCAATTGGCAGATCGGTTACCAAGATGTGATCGCCATCGGGCATCTGTTTACCACAGGCACGATCATGACCGAGCGTGTTGTCTCGGTGGCCGGGCCTCGCGTTGGCAAACCAGCGTTATACAAAGCTCGCCTTGGCGCCTGCTTGGACGATGTGATTGGCGTCGCCGAACCCAATCTTGAAAACGCTCGCGTTGTCGCGGGTTCCATCGTCTGCGGTCGCCAGTCGGCTGCGACCAAGAATTACTTGGGGCGATTTCATAGTCAGATTACGGTCCTCGAAGAGGGCACGAAACGCGAATTCCTTGGCTGGCAGATGCCGGGCTTCGACAAATTCACAACGACTCGCGTTTATGCGGGAAGCTGGCTGAAGAACAAGTTGTTCCCTTTAACGACCAGCACCGGCGGCAGCAAACGAGCCATGGTTCCGATCGGATCTTACGAACAGATCATGCCGCTGGACATCCTGCCGACCCAATTGCTTCGTTCGCTGATCGTGGGTGATACCGAGGAGGCTCAAAAGCTAGGCGCTCTGGAGTTGTCCGAAGAAGACTTGGCGTTGTGCACCTTTGTCTGCCCGGGCAAATACGAATACGGTTCGATTCTGCGTAAGAATTTGACCACCATCGAGAAAGAAGGTTAGTAACAGATGTTAAGAACCGTTTTGGATAAGCTAGAGCCGCTGTTTAAACCCGGCGCTCCGCTCGAGAAACTTTACCCGCTGTACGAAGCGAACGATACGTTCCTGTACACGCCGGGCGAGGTCGCTCATGGCAGCACTCATGTCCGCGACGCAATCGACCTGAAGCGAATGATGTCGATGGTGATCGTGGCGTTGTTGCCATGTATCTTTATGGCGATGTACAACACGGGCTATCAGGCTCAGAAGATCTTTGCCGCCGGACAAGCAGTTCCTTCCAGCAATACGTTTTTTGACGCAATCTGGAGTGGTACTTGGCGTTTCGATTTGATGAACGCGATCGGTCTGAACTTTACCTCAGATCCCGGCACGTTTCTCAGCCCGTTGACGATGTTCCGATGTGTTTTTCACGGAGCGTTGTATTTCATCCCGGTGTATGCGGTCTGCATGATCGTCGGTGGTCATTGCGAGCTAATCTTTAGCATCATTCGCAAACATGAAATCAACGAAGGTTTCCTAGTTACCGGAATGCTGTTCCCGCTGACACTGCCTGCAACGATTCCGCTGTGGCAAGTCGCCGTTGGAATCGCGTTTGGCGTGGTCATCGGGAAGGAAATTTTTGGCGGTACCGGAAAGAACTTTCTCAATCCGGCCCTGACCGCTCGAGCATTCCTGTATTTCGCCTACCCGACCAAGATCAGTGGCGACGCGGTCTGGACCGCGGTCGATGGGTTCACAGGCCCAACAATTCTTGGTGCCGTGGCTGCTCCAGAAGCAACCAGCGTGGCAGCCAGTGCCGCGAACCTCGACCAAACTTGGTGGGATTTCTTCATCGGTAACATTCATGGCTCGATGGGCGAGACATCTACGTTGGCCTGCCTGATTGGAGCGATCATCTTGATCGCTGCCGGAATTGGGTCGTGGCGAATCATGTCAGGCGTTCTTGTCGGCATGACCGCGTTCTCATTTTTCCTGAACGCAGTTGGCACGTCAGCCGTCTACGACATTACTCCATGGTGGCACTTGGTCATTGGTGGATTCGCGTTTGGCACAGTCTTCATGGCGACGGATCCGGTATCGGCCTCGATGACCCAAACGGGCCGCTACATCTATGGCTTCCTGATTGGAGTTATGACGGTTCTGGTTCGATCGATGAACCCTGCGTTCCCTGAGGGGATCATGTTGGCGATTCTGTTCTGCAACGTGTTCGCCCCCCTGATCGACTGGTTTGTGGTTCAAGCAAATATCAAACGGAGGGCCGCCCGCTATGCAGCCTGAACAACGAGATGGTCCTGTCAACACGTTTGTCGTCGCGACAGTTTTATGCCTGCTTTGCTCTTTCTTGGTATCGGTTGCCGCCGTGGGCCTGAAGAGCATCCAAGACCGCAACGTCGTCTTGGACCGCAAGAGCAACCTACTGCAGGTTGTTGGATTCAAAGCGGATGAGATCGCCGAAAAGGGTGGGATCGAAACTCTGTTTGAGGAACGGTTCGAGACAAAAATCATTGACTTGGCAACCGGCGACGACGCGATCGACGAAGTCAAAGTGGCACTCGAAGAAGCGGGCAAGAAGTTGGGTGACACGCCTGATGAAGTTTGTTCCAAGTACGATCAAGTTTGGGCATCTAAGTCCAAGAAGACTCCGGTCAGCGATCAGGTTACCGAGGGCGATATCACGGGCATTAAGTACCGCGAGAAGTTCTCACACGTCTACGTCATGATAGACGAAGACGGCAAGAAGGTATCCAAGTACGTTTTCCCAGTTCGCGGAAAAGGGCTTTGGTCAATGATGAAAGGATACTTGGCTGTCGAGCCTGACTTCCAAACCATCGCTGGACTGACGTTTTACGAGCAGGGCGAAACGCCTGGGCTCGGCGGCGAGGTCATGAACCCTGCTTGGAAAGCCAAGTGGTCAGGCAAAAAGATCTACAACGAGGATGCGGTCTGCATTCGAGTCGTTAAGGGTGCTGGCTCAACCGACTACGAAGTGGACGGTTTGTCAGGGGCCACGATTACGTCCAACGGCGTATCAAACATGCTTAAATACTGGTTGGGTGAAGAAGGTTTTGGCCCGTTCATCCAAAAAGAGAAAACAAAAAATTCCTCAACCCAATCCTCTATCAAACCAGAGAAAGGGGGCTCCAATGGCTAAGCAAGCCTCAGCAGCGAGCCTGATTTTTGATCCGGTTTTCAAGAACAACCCGATCGCGCTAC
>CAZXXY010000203.1:0-3058 GCA_964644755.1 uncultured Hyphomonas sp.
GTGAAGACGCTTTACATCGCACCGGCTGGTCCGTGCGGTGAGCGCCAATGGCAGGATCAATTGCAGGGTCGATCGTTTATTGTGAGAGCTTCAGCTCAAAGCTTCAAGAGGAACTACTCGCCCGAGAGATCTTCTATGATTTGCGCGAAGCCAAAGCGCAGATTGAAACCTGGAAGGGCTACGACAACACACAACAGGTTTCGTAGATACGCTGGCGCGTATCGAGGTGCGCGGCCTTATCGCGGCCCAAGATCTGCTAGGCGGCAAATGGTGGAGACCGGTTCGCATTCGACTGACTTCACCAGACAGATCAATGGGAAACCAGTTCTCTACAAAACTGGAGCCGCCCATCTGGGGCAGCTCCAATCAGATTGCTAGTGACTGTTCTCGATTTTATAGAATGTCGCTTGATCATACTCATCCGGATCACCCGAATTGTTCTGATTGTAGACACCGACCTTGAAATACATGTAGTCGTCGGGCGCATCATAGCCGCTGCCCGTCATATCGATCTGTGTACTCGCGCGCTCGACCCCATACTGGGAGATCGAGACATTGAGAAAATTACCTACAGCTTCGATGCGATATGAAAATTGCTCATCAAGCGCAATGCCATTTGCCGGCTCCTCGGCGCTGTTCGAGCGGTCACCGATCAATGTATAGTATACATCTTTCTCGGCGAACTTGCTTTCATGAGCAGCGTAAATCGAGCCGCGCTCGTGTCCTGGGAGCAGGCGGTAATAAAGTCTGATCGGTTCGTCATCCTTGGCGTGGATCTGGCCAATTATGAACCGACCCACCTGATAGGCTTCGCCAGTGGTCGTGACATGATTGACCGCCAAGGTCACATCCAGCACACCGTCAACCGCGCCAGCGCGCCGCTGGGTCCCTTCAGGCGTGCTTGAAAACACCCAATTGTTTTCGTTCGGCGTGCCATTGTCTGTACGCGTGCGAATGTCCGTATTGCCACGCCGCAACATTTCGCGCAGCTCCACCCGCGTATACTTTGTATTCTTGGATGTCCGCGAGCCGTAAATCGGTGAACGCATGACCAGACCACCGTCTTCGCCCGTAAAGAAAAAACGCTCATCTTCGTATCCGGCCGCCAATCGCTGCTCGCTAATTGTGTCGGACTTGCCATTGCCGTCCGTGTCAGTCGAAACTGATAAATTCCAGTCAATAAGTTCAAAATTTCCACCCGGCGGCACATCTGGCGATAGACCTGACCCGCCCGCACTCTTGGCCACAACGTGTGCACTTAGCGTCTGATTGGCTTGAGGCCCAAGGGCTGTCACAGCAACATCATCAAACCGGCCTACCCCTTCATTGAAAGACAGGAACATGGCCCCCGAAGACGCGTCGCCTGAATTGAACCGCACCGTTATAGGCTTCCAGCGACGACCATTGGACAACCGTTCAAAGAAAATTTGGTCACCAACTTTGATGCCCATCAAGCCCTTGCCTTTCAGCTTGGCCGTCAATTCATAGTGCTGACCAGGTTCAAGCGAGAGAGTCTGGGCAATATGGCCTCCATCCGACACAATCTTGGCCGAGGCTTCACCAGTTGAGCCATCATCAGAGATAGCAACCGTATCTCGAACATCGGCTGCCACTGACCAATGGTCGAAACCATTTTCAAATCCGGCATTGAGCACGCCCTGCGCGTTTGCGCCGCCTGTGAGAACCAGAGCTACCAAAAGCCCGCCCAAAAAAGATCGCGTCATGTCAGTCTCCTGTTTCACGCATCCAGGGAGTGAGGGCATTGCTCCCGCAATAGCCCTATGCTCCTTACCTATTTCCATCCTGCTCAATCTTGAGCAGTTGGAGAAGAGAGAAAAAGGGAAGCGCTAACATATGCAGCGCTTCCCGAATGGCTAGAACAGAGCTTTCAAGCGGATCGTTCCACCAATTGACGTATAATCATTCGCCAATTCGCTATCGACCGAAGCCCCGATACTAAAGCGGTCATTGGAGTAGAAATCTGCTCCACCACTCAGCTCAACACGCTCATCTGCGTTAGAGACGCTATCAAGAACGATGGATTGAGTTCCGAAATTGGCACGGAATTCCGAGTCGCTCCTACTGATATCGTTGACATAAACAACCCGGGCATAAGTGTCGAGGAGAGCATCCCCAAACTTAATCTCACGTCCCGTGATCGCGCCGGCTTCAAATTCCACAATGTTCGTGTCGCCGCTCTCAATGGTCAGTCCAAGACCACCTGTTTCAGTGAACGCATCAGCAGAAATACCGCTGTAACGCACGCCCACTAATGGTGCAAAATACGCATCCTTCCGAAGCAACAAATCGTAACTTGCGTCGAACTTGGCGTTGAACCCATCAACATCATAGTCTGATGTAACCAGGCCGGTAAGAGCCGTCCTTTCCGCGCTAACATCTCCGAATGTATAGCCAACCTGCCCACTTACAGACAGTTGTTGAATGCGACGCGCTCCGTAAACCGAAATGTTGAATATATCGACGTCGATCTCATCCGCAGCTTGGCGGTCCTGATCGATATCCACATTCGAATATGTCCCTGCAATGCCGATCAATGCATTCCCGGCAAAGGCTCGCTCATATCCTCCGGAGAAGGCGAAAGATGTTGCGTCATACTCAGTTGAGGCACCGAAATCGCTTGTGTTGCTTTGGTCTGCAAAGCGGTACGAGCCATCGGCCCAGAAACCCGACTCGACGTTTACAAAGTCAAGCCCTTCATTGTCCAGTCGATCGATATCCTTATCAAGCGTATTCACGATCCGGCGATTGATAAGTCGGCCAACATTGTTCACCGATTCAAAAACCTGAACCGATGCACTGTTGGTCAAATCCGGCAGGAGGCTTTCTGTCGCTGCTTCAAATCCGGCAGCATCAGGTATGGCAGCTAGCGCTACAAATGTTGCAGCATCAAGCTCTCCTCCGTTGAAAGCGCTAATAACACCTCCAGCAAATGCATTCGTGTTCGCATCCGGCGACGTGAACAACGGCGCCGTAGGCGGCGGCGGTGGCGGCGGCGGTGGTGGCGGCGCAGCAGGTGGTGGCGGCGCAGCAGGTGGTG
>CAZXXY010000204.1:0-3055 GCA_964644755.1 uncultured Hyphomonas sp.
TCTTGTTTTCATTGATTCTCGGGTCACCCTGAACTCCTCTTTCCAAATAATTCGGCAACGTCACAAGGATACGGACAATGCGCGAATGAGGTACCTAAATTATGTGCAGACGAAATATCTGCCCCCGACCACTCCGATTTGACGGAGCGCTCATAGCTATGTCGTAGGCGCTTGGAGGGAGATGGGTCAATTCCCTTTCTCACAAAATGGTCATGTTCTGGTGATACCGATTGAGTGTGTTGCGCGATTGACACATAAACACCCGCAAACTGTAACTTATTAGCAAGTTATCCCTGTTGTGGTGTGGTTACAGGCAAGAGCGTCCTCGCTAGATTCGTCTGTTGGAGCGCTCTCAAGTGGATTTATTTTGCTTTTACCTGTGTATTTGGCGGGGATATTGAGGGGATTCTGATAATTAGATGGCCGCGGAGATCCTCGCAGCGATTTTGGTCAGTTCATCCATGTCGGCTTGCTGGCCGCTGCCGTGACCTTGGGCGCGGGGCTGGTCTTCGAAGACGGGAATCAGGTGCATGTGGAGGTGAAAAACGGTCTGGCCTGCCGGTGCGCCATTGAATTGGGTTACGATCAGGCCATCCGGGCTGAGCGCTTTTTCCACCGCGCGGGCGATTTTTTGGACGCGGCGCATATAGTCGCCGATTCTATCTGATGGCAGCTCAAGCAAATTGCGCGCTTCGACGTGCTTCGGAATGACAAGGGTGTGGCCGCGCGACTGGGGAAAAATGTCCATAAAGGACAAGGCCACATCGTCTTCGTAGACTTTGACGCAAGGGATCTCTCCGCGCAGCATTTTGGCGAAGATATTGTCGGGATCATAGGGCGCGTGGAGGGTCATGGACGGGGCTGCCTTGTTGGTGTCGGGTGGATTTGCTGCCGATTATAGCGTTTTTTTGAACGGGGTGCGATTTTGCAGATAGGCCTGGTCGGCTTCGATGTCGGCGCGTTCGCGTTCGAGATAGTCGGCAACAGCGTCGTGCAGCCCCGGATGGGCCAGCCAATGGGCGGAATGTGTGATCATCGGGGCATAGCCGCGTGCGAGTTTGTGCCCGCCCTGCGCGCCAGCTTCGACGAAGCTCAGCCCGTTGGCGATGGCGTAGTCGATGGCCTGATAATAACAGACCTCGAAATGCAGCATTGAGCGAGCTGTCCGGCTGCCCCAATAGCGGCCATAAAGCGTGTCTGAACCGATCAGGTTGAGCGCGCCGGCAATGGGCTGGCCCTCTTCCATGGCGAAGATAAGCAGGATCTGATCGGCGAGACGTTCACTCAGCAGGGAGAATGTTTCGCGGTGTAGATAGGGTGATCCCCATTTGCGACTGCTGGTGTCGAGGTAGAAATCGAAGAAGCTGTCCCAATGGTCCTCGGTGATGCTGTCTCCGGTGAGATGGACGAATTCGAGGCCATTCTGGGCTTTTTTACGCTCTTTTCGCAGGTTTTTGCGCTTGGCCGAGGAGAGGCTGGCGAGAAAACCGTCAAAATCGGGATAGTTGTGGTTTTGCCAACGGAATTGCTGGTCGGTGCGGTGGAGCATGCCGATATCGGTGAGCGTATCGGCCTCGGCCGCATGGACGAAATTGATGTGCAGGGACGAGAACTGGTTTTCATTGGCCAATTGAACTGCAGCTTTGACCAGAGCGGCTTTGCGGTCATGTGCGTCTGGTCCTTCGGGCACGAGAATGCGGCGACCGGTTACGGGGGTAAAGGGGACGGCCCCTAGAAGTTTGGGATAATACTGGCCGCCGGCGTTTTCCAATGCGTTTGCCCAGCTGTGATCGAACACGAACTCGCCGCGCGAATGGGTTTTTGCGTAAAGCGGCATGGCACCAAGCAGGTCGCCGTCGGGGCTTTCGAGGGTGAGATGGCAAGGCGACCAGCCGGTCTGCGGGGCAACGGTCTGAGTGGCTTCGAGCGCTTCGAGAAAAGCCCAGCTTAGAAAGGGATCGTAACGTTCGCCTGCGGGGTTGGCGAGCCGGTCCCAATCGTCCTGATCAATGGCGCTGAGTGCGGTGTGCAGCTTGACGGTCAGGCTCATCGGCTCAGGGCCCTTCATCCTCGCTAGCGCTTCGCCACAAGATGGGGGGCGAACCCTTCAAAGATCTGGGCATCGACATGGGGAGCAACCCCGGCGCTTTGTTCAAGTGTCTGGATGGTCCATGTGACATGTCCAAGGCCGTGGGCATTGGCAAAGGGGGCTGCGCGGGCGACATCATCGCGCCAAACGGAAAGATAATCGACCTGAAGCTCGAGGGCTGTTTGCAGGGATTTATCGAATTCGGCTTCGCTGCTTTTGGCAATCTTCTCTATGAGAAGGCCGCGCGGCAGGGATTTCGGCAATGTGGCGACGGCTTCGACATTGAAGCTCATTGCTGCCGCGCGCCCTGCATAGGTGACGAGTTGGGCGGCGGTCGCTTCGGCGACGGGCACGGGCGGAATATCCATCGCTTTGATTTCGACAAGCAGCGGGAGATGGTGGGGCCAGCGGGCCAGAACAGCTTCGAGGGTGGGGATGGTCTGCTCGCTCTGCTCTATCCTGATGTCGCCGAGCGCGCTGGCAGTATGGTCGGATAATTCTCCCGAGCCATCGGTGAGGTGGTCGAGGGTTTTGTCATGGAAGCAGACCGGCACCCCGTCGGCCGAGAGCCGAATGTCGAATTCCATACCAATTTCTGCGGCGATGGCTGCGTCATAGGCGGCCATGGAATTTTCGGGAGGGCCATTTGCAGACCAGAGGCCGCGATGGGCGTAAACATAATCGCCTAGAGAGAAGGGAGCTGCCATGATCAAGCGACCTCGAAGACGCCGTCGATTTCAACGGCCACTCCAAGAGGAAGCACCGGACAGGACACGGCCGAGCGGGCATGACGGCCAGCATCGCCGAACACGTCGACCATCAGGTCCGAGCAGCCATTGATGACTTGCGGGATGTCAGTGAAGTCGGGATCGGCGCTGACGAACCCGCCAAGTTTCACGACGCGGGTCAGGCGGGAGAGATCCCCCAGTGCGGCTTTGCATTGGGCGATCAGATTGATGCCGCAAA
>CAZXXY010000205.1:0-3008 GCA_964644755.1 uncultured Hyphomonas sp.
TTCTCCTCAAAATAGACGCGAATACAGTATTCGACTTTCCTTTGACAGTGCCTTCCAGACAAATAAGCTTTGAGCAGCTCATTAAACGCCTGTCTCATTGACGACAATCTTACCCCATGGACATGCCCATTGAACCCCGCAGGTTTAGCGCCTCAGCTTCCTGACGGCATTTGGCAAGAACTCGTCCGACAACCGAATTTGAGGTTCCAATCAGTACTGTAAAATCTCCATTGCGTTCATGCTCATCGAAGACTTCGTTTTTTCGGCGGTTCAAGAATTTTTCAAACTCAAGTATCTTCCGATCAAACTTCTTAAGGTCAGTCAATTCTGATTCAGAAAATCTATCCAAAACCCCTTCAGGGATATCGCCTGAACTCTCCTCTTGGAGACAACGTTTGCATAACGAACTCAAAGCACCTGATGAAACTTTCAATCCGCGACTAAGAACTTTTGCTCTCGACTTCTCTGACAATATCGCTTTGGAATAATCTCTCCCCAAATAGATGGATAGATTTTTTGCCTGCGATCTAAAATTAGATGCTCGACTGCTTGCCCTCTCTTTGACCTCGCCGAGTCTCTTCTCGAAATCCTCGCGATCTTTTTTGCTGACCCCAAACATTCCAGCCTTCGGCTTTTCGGGTTCGACGAAATCTTGCTCAAGACTCTCTGCGACACTATCGATCCAATTGTTATAGGACTCCCAATTTCTAGATCCCAACAAATCTAAAGCTCTGGTCTTAGCGGAGTTGGTCAGTTCCTCTGCATCCTCCTCTCCCATTCGCTTTAGACCGGTTTGCATCTGAATCGCATAACGTTTGCTGTTCGCAATAGAAAATTCTCTGGCAAACGCTCGTAGCTCAAGGTTTGATACTTTGATTGGCTTATAGATATGCATCTCTTGATCAGAACCAGGTTCGGCTGCTTTTAAACCGGCGGTTGGTGCGTTTTTACCGACAGATAGAAGCGATGGTGCCTCATTGACTGATACCTTCCCTGCTACAGCTGGATCAGTACGGGAAAGATCGATTTCTTCGATCATCTCCGCAACAGGTTGAACGCTTTCCTTGGCGACCAATTTGGGTCTTACAAAAGAGTCGAGTCCATTGCCCTCGCCGAACTCAAGCTGATCTTGCAAGTTCATATCGTAATCGAGCGTCGACGTTTTTTCGCCCTTGCGCGCCATTGCTTTGGCCAAACCACCGGAGAACGCCGTACCGTCATAATGGACTGATAGTTCGCTCCGGTGCCGCGTCATCCCCACATAAGACAGCTGACGAGTCATGCTGGTCGAGACATAAAGGCGAGCTCGGTCAACTGTCGCCCCCTGCGCTTTGTGAATGGTAACAGCATAAGCATAATCAAACCGGACTTTGTCGTCTGGATTGAAGACAACTGTGCGGCCGCCTTCCCCTGTCCCAACCTGAGCAATGATTGAAACCGGCGATACGCTAGTTACTGTTGCCCGGGTTCCGTTCATCACTCCCAAAGCTCTATTGTTCTCAAGAAACACAATCCGTTCGCCAGGGCTGACCGATCTAAGCCCCTCATGATTGGTCACACGTTGTCCCTCGGCCAGATGCCCTGCAGCCACAAGCTTGCTGCGTACAGACTGATTGATCTCTTCGACGTCCAAAATCCGATGCGCGAGCCCCAGTGTATCTGCGCCGTCAATTATGTCTGAAGCAATGACGTCGCCTATCCCGGCAATCGCGTCACCGCTAGATGTGGCTGATTTGACCCTGCCCTCACTCGCATAAATCTCCAATGCCTTGCCTATCTGGCCCGAGGCAGCGTTTTGGCTGGCCCGCTTATGCTCAGCACTGGACTGTCGCCGGATTTGTTCGACACGAACACCGGGCGCAACATATTTCAGTATATCTCTGAACGGAGCTCCAGCGCTGATTGGTGGCAATTGATCTGGATCACCGACGAGGACCAACTTAGCTCCAGCCTGTTTAATCGCTTCCTGAAGCTTATGCATATCCCGCAAGCCAACCATACCCGCCTCATCTATGACGATAACATCTTTGGGGCCGAGGTCTGCCTGGCCTTTGTTTATCTGCTGCAGCAAGGAGTGAAGCGTTTGACTTGGAATTCCGCTCGCCTCTCGCAGTCCCTCCGCAGCCTTAGCCGCAACAGCAAAGCCGCGCACGCGATACCCATTGCGTTGCCAAGCATTATGGCTCGCATAAAGCAGAGCAGACTTGCCCGTCCCGGCAAGGCCGACCACCGTGCTCAAGCCGGATGGTTCCAGCAAATGTGCGATCGCTCTTTTCTGTTCATGCGAGAACGCCTGACCACTACCTCTCAGCCCGCGCTTAATCACATCCAAGATATCTGCGTTAGGAACTTTATGTCTCCGGCTGAAACTCAGTGTATAGCTATCAGAGAGAAACTCTTTCCCAAGCCCGATAAATTCAAGAGTGGAATACATCTTTTTGCCAGACTTGCCGGGCTGATGAGCATCGACAGGATGGGTACCAACAACCCTAAGTCTCGCCCTGAGCTCCGGAGATTTTAGGCAGTTGGATATCTCGGATCTCGCCAGCCCATTGTACGAGAACGTTCGTTTAATATCAGCTATCGAGAAAGCAGATTCTTTCTCATTGATTTCGTCAATGATCTGCTCCGGTGCAGCGAGGAGCGCGTCAATACGCTTCTGGTTCTCAAAATCACGAACCGAAAACCGTGCTGGGTATTTTTCATTGCCGTTAGTGAGCTGCACGAGCTGCGGCAGATTCAATATCTGATCACATAAACGCAAAGCATGCTCATCATCGGGCGCAAACCGTCTAGCGATCGCTTCAATATCTGCGCCGGTAACAACATGCCCCCTCTCTGCCAAAAAGGGCAAGATCAGTTTGGGTTGCTCCTGCAGACGCGCAGAATTGAACCGCTGAATTTCTCTTATCTGGTCCCCGCGATCAGTTTCCAAACCCTCTGCCAAAAGCCGAGTTGTGGCCGGGCCTTGTTTCATAGTGGGGACTAATTCCAGTCCACGATCTTCA
>CAZXXY010000206.1:0-2907 GCA_964644755.1 uncultured Hyphomonas sp.
CCTTTGAAGATTGAAGACAGCGAATAAATTTTCGGGCGCGGTACGTGAGAGGTGCCGCTTTAAGGTCCGTTTCCGCTGACAATACCCATAAGAGTTGCATCGTCTGTCCAGTCATCTAGTGTGGTAATCCAATGTAAAGAACCAATTTCTGGGTGTTTGAGTGACTCTCGGCCGGTGATCGCTTGGATGGAGGGGTAAATGCGCGAATCTTGGAGATGGTTTGGGCCGGACGATCCGGTTACAATAAATGACATACGGCAAACCGGCGTAACAGACATCGTCAGCGCGTTACACGCCATACCTGCGGGCGAAGTTTGGCCGCTGGAAGACATTCGCAGCCATCAAGCATTGATAGAAGATTGCGAGCCAAGCCTTGTGTCGCTGAAGTGGACCGTGGTGGAAAGCATTCCAGTCCATGAGGACATAAAGCTCGGCCGAGCAGGGTATGAAAAATATATTGAGGCGTGGATCGTTTCGATGGAAAATCTCGCCGCATGCGGGATCAAAACCATCTGTTACAATTTTATGCCGGTTATCGACTGGACGCGCACTGACCTCAAGTTCAGGCTTCCAAGCGGGGCGTATGCCTTACGCTTTGATCAGAAGAAATTCGCCGCCTTTGATCTCTTCATTCTCAAGCGCGGAAATGCGGCGCACGATTATAGCGAAGATGAGATTACCGAGGCGCAAGATACATTCAACGCGATGACTGAGGCCGAGCGTACAGAGCTAACCAAAAATATCATCGCGGGTCTTCCTGGTAAGATGACCGATAGCTATGGCCTGGATGATTTTCGTGCGATGCTCGCTGCTTATAAGGATGTCGACGCAGCGACCCTTCGTGCCAATCTCTTCACATTTCTGGAACACGTCCTGCCCCGCGCCGAAGCGGCAGGAGTAAACCTCGCCATCCATCCAGATGATCCGCCGCGTGATATGCTGGGTCTACCGCGCATTATTTGCACGGCAGATGATTTGGATGTTTTATTCGAAGCTCAGCCTAGCCCGTCCAATGGTATTACGCTTTGCGTTGGCACCTATAGCAGCCGCCCGGATAATGACATACCCGCTATGGCCAGGCAGTTCGGCTCGCGCATTCATTTCTCGCACTTACGCGGTGTGAGTCGCGACGCCGATGAGCAGCGCTCATTCTATGAGGCAAGTCATCTGGATAGCGACATTGATATGATTGCGGTCATTCGCGAGCTTTTGAACGAAGAAACGCGCCGTAAACGCGAAGCACCCGATTTAGGCGGCATTTTCATTCGCCCAGACCATGGTTTGCAAATGATGGACGATATCGATAAGGCGGGCAATCCTGGCTATTCTGGCATTGGCCGCCTCAAAGGCGTTGCGGAAATACGTGGGGTTATCAGGGCTTTATCCGCGCAAAATTAGACCTGCCAAAAACGGTCAGACCAGAGGTGGGACTCCATGGACACGACATTTAGACAAAAATTTTCCAGAGGCCTGGCGCTTTTCCTGCCCGGTATTTTCCTTCTAGGATTTAATATCGGCACAGGCAGTATTACGACAATGGCCAAGGCTGGCGCTGATTACGGCATGACGCTGCTGTGGACGATTGTTGCTTCATGTCTGTGCACATTTTTTATGATCAATCTCTATAGCCGTTATACTTTGGTCACGGGCGAAACCGCGCTTCAGGCGTTTAAAAGACATATCCATCCACTGGTTGGCATTTATTTTATCGTCGCACTGACCCTTGGGGTCGCAGGCAGCGTCATGGGCGTTATGGGTATCGTTGCCGAGATTAGTTCAGAGTGGTCAAAGACCATAATTGACGGCGGCATCGCGCCCATATGGTTTGCTGCTTTTTTCTCCGCCCTTGTGTTCTTCATTTTCTGGAATGGCAAAACGCAATTTTTTGAGCGTAGCCTCGCGGTTATTGTGGCAATTATGGCGGCCTGTTTCTTACTGAATTTCTTCCTGATGATGCCGCCTCCGGGTGATATTTTGAGGGGCTTGATCCCAACTGTTCCTGATGTTGCGCCTGAGGCTGTAAAAGGGCCGTGGCTGGTGATTGCAGGCATGGTCGGGACAACGGTGTTCTCCGGTTTGTTCATTATAAGGACAACGCTCGTAAAGGAAGCCGGCTGGACGCTCGCCGATGCGCGTACGCAACGCAATGACGCGATTGTCGCTGTGGTCATGATGTTCGTTATTAGTGCCGCAGTGATGGCCGCAGCGGCTGGGACATTGCATGTTGAAGGGATGGGCTTATCCAGGGCCTCACAAATGATTACCCTGTTAGAGCCTTTGGCAGGGTCCTTTGCGACGGCCATCTTTGCAATTGGGATTGTTGCGGCGGGTGTATCATCCCAGTTTCCGAATGTCCTGATGCTGCCCTGGCTGATATGTGACTATACTGAAACCGAGCGCGAAATGACGCTTCCGAAATATCGGATTATGGTCTTTCTCATTTCCCTGCTGGGCCTGGTTGTCCCACTGTTTAATGCAAGGCCCGTAGCGATTATGGTGGCGTCCCAAGCCTTCGGGGCAGTCATATTGCCGATAACGGTGGGCTGTATTTTCTACCTCGCCAACCGTAAAGATCTGATGGGTGAGCACAAGAATAGGCTCGCCGCTAATATTATCCTGACTGCAATTTTGCTCTTCGCGGTTTTCATGTCCTTTTTAGCGATTAGGGGCCTGCTGTTAGAGCTTATCGGCTAAGCCATCGGCGCCGTCCCGAAATCCTGATTTGGTCCAACTTCCAGATCTTGAGAGCCTCAAGTGGTCCGTGATCATATTATTCGATCGCAGGCACCGCAGAGTTCGAAATGAAAGCGCTAATGAAGTGGTAGGCGTCTAGATTTCGTGGGGCACATCAATATCTCCGATAGCCGCCGAGTTGCGCTTAAAAGCGCAAAGCTCTCAATCCAGATA
>CAZXXY010000207.1:0-2895 GCA_964644755.1 uncultured Hyphomonas sp.
TTGTTCTAAGTCGGCGCTATGCTGTAGGGTATAAGCGGCACCGCGAAGAGTTGGAGCGTTAAAAAGTGTCTGTCCCCATTTATGCGTAGCGAACGCCCCACGAATGGCCAACGCGCGAGTGCAGGCACGATGGCTGTGGGTGCTTTTTGTTTTCAATCCCGCAGAGCGGGACACTACCGCACCCAACAAGCAGCCAGCGTGACGGCACGGTTTTACGCGGACAGCTTGAGCGGGTTTCGTTTTTGGCGACAGCATTACGACGTGGACTTGCCTCTGAACATTTTGAATAGGAGGACGAGGATTCCCACAAGAAGAACCCCAGCGATGATCCACGGAAGATTGAATTTTTTTGGCTCTGCTATCACTTCTTGGCGTTGGCTTTTTTCGTCCGAGCGTGAAGAGAGTTCCTGCTTTCTTAGATTGTCAGGATTGTTTCCTCGAAGGCGATTTTCACGCTCTTTACCTTGCTCGTTCTTGAGAGACTCCAGTGATATTTTTTGAGGAGGCAGAGAGGCTATTCCTCCATCCTGTCTGAGCTTGTTCACTAGACTGTCAGGCTTAGACTCAAAGTATTCGATTAGATCAGGAGACACGTTTGATGAACCTGATTTTTCTAACGCTGCAACGATAAATACATCTAAATACCATTTGTCTAAACCCTTCAGTTCTAAGAAAAAATCTAATGCCCGTTGCCCCATGCTTCCTTCCTCGAAAGATTCTTCGGGGCTTGATCGCAACTCGAAAAGACTCCCATGATTTCTTAGATGATCGGTGATTTCCAGAGCCTTCCTAACAATATTTCTTTTCTGCTTTGCGCCAAGATCGTCTCCATAAACATCTACCAGCTGTTTCAACCCGTCTCCTGGAGATTGCTGAAGCATGTAAGCAATAAGACGATCAAATGGTTCCTCCTTCGTTGCCTCTAAAATTGGTCTATACCGACTAAAATCCCATGGCCTTTTTGAAGATTCAGAGTAATCAGAACTTGCTGCCACTTCAAACATGGCTTTCAGCTTTTCAGGTGCCGTTCCGGCTAGTTGTTCAGCATACAAGGTTGCCCCTTTGTTTGGGTTACTCTTGACCAAAGTCTTCCAGATTTCTCTTTGGATTAAAAACTCATGTGATGAGATTCCACTTTGGAATGATTTTAGAACTTGCTCGAATGCATTCGAATCAGGTGCCCCTAACTGCTTCTCCAAAAAATCGGGATCATAAATTTTTTCTTCAGGTATTTTGCCAGAAAGAAAATCACGAATGAGATCCTTGCTGCCTGTTTCTGCTCTCAAAACAGCGGATGAAAAGCAGAACAAAAACGCAAAAATTGTTCCCAGAAGAAATTTATTCCTAATAAAAATCATGGTTTAATTTTTGCTTTAGCTCTTCCTTCTATTGCTCCCATTACTCTCGCATCATTGTCAATCCCTCCATGACCCAGCCCCCAAGGAGTTACATCATGGTTGTCCCCTCCCGGAACAGCCGCGCCGTCAAGAATACCATCACGCTGGTAGTAATTGAGCAAATGAGCTGCGCTTGGTGGGAAACGATTTTCTGCGTTAATTGAGTTCTCTTTAATGGCGTCAATATACCCTGTGTAAGGAATGGTAAATCCTCCGATTGCCCCGCGATTCACATTAAGTCTATTGGACATGTTGTAGGTTGATCCTCCCCCATGACTGTGCCTTGCGGGAACTATATAACTACGGAGCAAAAACCTGTTCATCTCGGGAGAGATTTGAAAATAAATTTCGACTTGGATCAAACTCTAAATTCCTATCATTCACTTGAGGATTAAAGTAATAGACAAATGAAATTGTACCAAAATTTTTCGGCTTATTCTTATGTGACACGTGCCATCCTGATTCTCGTGGATCATATTGTAAATCTGATGCAAATTTCCCGTAATTTGCGCTTTCAAGACTACCGTCTTCATCAACGACTGAACGAACACGAAAAAACATTCCTGCGTTTAATTTTACGTTACTGTTAGTATATGATTTTTCATTTCTAACTAATAATTTTTGATAACCATACTCAGGCGCTATGTGAGGCATCTTCAATCTACTATTAGACAAAAAACCTTCTTCCTCAAAAAGAAAGCCATCATGCTCTTCTGAAAACGAAAACTCCAATTTCCCTTGCCCTGATGTAGACACTAATCCATTATTTGTAGTTTTGATAGAACTCATTCTGAATCTTAAATCACTAAATTTCCCATTTCCATATGGCGCTGTAAATTCGGCTTTCTCCAAATCAAAGCCAACCCATTTTTCAGCAACAGGCATTCTTAAAATTATTTTTTTTGCAAATAATGGTATCGGATCCTTCTTGATTCTGAGGCGAATTTTCAGGTCTAAGTCAGCATTTGGACTGAGATCCTTAATTTCCGAAGAATAATAGCCATCTCTACTAACCATTAATCTAACCCCCGCCTCAGCCCTCCCTCTTAATATAACTGCACCATCTTTATTGGTAGTTTCAACAACATACTCGTCGTTTTTAGATTGGTAAGCTTGAAAAATCACCTGCACTTCCGCATCTTCAATCGGATTACCCTTTTCATCTGTTACGCTGATTTTAGTCTCGATTTCACCGCACGCAGTCAAGACCATTAAGTGTATGGTTACTAAAAATTTGGTTATGAGAGATTTTTTCATTTTTGATCTAGTGAGTTAAGTTCAATCATTTTTTCGTACATTGGCAGGGTATGGCTCAAAGCTACATCACGAAAATCGCTATGATACCAGTCTCAGGACCATCTGCCCACATAAATGTGTCGCCCCAATTTCGATCAAGGTAACCACTTGTTCCGAAATCGAAAGAGTCCATGGTGCTCGCTTGGCGAACAAGCCTTTGTGGAAAGCTGTCTGGGGAAAAGGGATCCGTTCCAGCTTGAAG
>CAZXXY010000208.1:0-2870 GCA_964644755.1 uncultured Hyphomonas sp.
TCCAGTCTACAACTCAATACTTTCCGCAAGAGCTAGTGCGTCTTCCACCTCAACACCAAGGTAGAGAACTGTACTATCAATCGCCAAATTAAAAAGCGCTAGGTCCCGCTTATGATTACCAAGTTCCAAACGAACACGGATGGCCCAGACGTCTTGGGGTTTCAGCGGCGCTTTCTGGCCAACCAGTTTGCCTTTGTTCCAGGGTGTCCATTTACTCTGGGCTTGATCGAACGGCATAATTTGTTCCTCCATTGCTGCCATTTAAGGAGCTGCAATCGTGTTGCCATATCTGTCGGTATACGTTTGCTTCTGTTTGTTCGAGAAGCTTGTCGGCTTGCCAGAGGGTAAGCTCTTCCCAGCCAAAGACGGACATGAACCAATAGTATGCCTCGCTTAATCGAGGTGATTGTTGCTCTCAAACGATCTATACCCATTTCTCCAGTGCTTAAGGAGCTAGAGCTTTGCTTGAAATTGATATGATCATACGAATTGCCACGGGCACGCTTGCTCTATTACTCGCCACGATCATGCTAAGAGAACCAAACCGCTTGCGCTCAGGCCTCTATTTTTCATTTGTAGCCGTGGGGCTTTGCGCATTTCTAATTGGTAACACCATTGCAGAACCATTCGAAAAGAATGGTATTGCGGGACTTTTGCGCGATGTATTAAGCGGTCACTTAGCCATTTTTATCTGGTGGTTCTGTCTCTCAGTGTTTGATGATGACTTCCGCATCTCTTGGTTTGAGGCAGGCGTTTCTTTGGCGTGGCTGTCCTTCTTTTTGGCTCGTTACGTAGATACGAGCCCTGCATTTCTAAACTGGGGACAAATCGCGCTGGGGATGTTCATTGTGAGTCACATTGGCTGGCGGCTAATCTCTGAGAAGCCTATGGACCTCATCGAGCGACGCCGGAAATACCGCTATGCGGTCGCAGCGCTTCCTGCGGGTTTGCTCATGTTCGACTTAGTAATTGATTTGGTGCTGGGGGCTTCATGGAAACCCCTTGGTTTCACCTTGGTTCAAGACCTGACGATCCTCGCCTTTATCCTTGGTCTATGTTTCTGGGCGCTAGATATTTCGGTCGAAAGAATGACATTTGCGGCACCGGACGAGGTATCTGATATCTCTACCAAACCACGCATCCTGCCCGCGGACCAGCAGATATATGCTCTTCTTTCTAGACTGATGGAAGAAGAGCAGTTGTTTCTATCACCTGACATCAAAGTATCAGACGTCGCTAATCAGCTGGCAATCAGTGAGGCTCGCTTACGGCGCGTTATCAATCAGGCATTTGGGTATGGAAATTTCAGACAATTCCTGAATGCGTTCAGACTGGAGTTTGCATGTAATCGCTTAGCCGACCCTGCTCATGCGAGTGAGAAAATACTGTCCATTTCTATGGATTCCGGATTTGCCTCACTCGCTTCATTTAATCGGGTGTTTAAAGACGTACATGGCTGCACTCCGACAGAGTATCGTCGTCAAGCATTGGCACAGATGGGCAACGGCGCGTTTCCAGTTTAAGCGAAAATCATCGCTTTTTGAGGACAAATTTTCAGTTTCTGATGAGATCGGGCGCCCCTTAAGCAATATTCTGACGATATTCCGCAAATCAGTTGCGGAACTTCCGGAATGGAAAATATCGAACAGGACTTTCTGCCAATGATACGACTTCTCACCGTCACTCTAATTCTGTTTTTTACCTTCCCATCAAGTTTGTCGCAGGAACCATGCGGACCAGAAAGATCTCTGGCCAATGAAGCACTTGAAGCCGCAATGCTACAAATGGAAACCGGTGATAGCGAGCAAGCAATTGAGGATGCAAAGCGGGCGGTTCGTCTCGCGGAAACCTGCTTCAACGCACATCTGACCTTATCGCAAGCTTATTTTCTTCGGTTTGATCATGTTAGCGGCCTGGAAGCTCTCGGTGTTTCGCGTGCCTTTCGAAAACAAATTAGAACCGTGCGTGCAATGCGTCCCGATCATGTTGGGGCAAGGCGCATGGAGATCAGCTACCTGTATTTGGCTCCGAGAATAGCTGGTGGCAATCGCTCGAAAGCAGAGCTGCTAATTGAGGAATTGGAAAGCATCGATTCAGCAGAGGCCTATTACACACGTCTCGATATCGGCTCCTCAGCAGAGACCGATGAAGATACCATAGTTGCCCTGCTAGACGAGAGAAGGATTAGCTCGGCCGACGAATTGGAAGACCGGATGATACTTGTCCGCAGGCTTATCGGAGAGGCCAAAAGATATCGTGCCGCCGATAAGGAGCTGGCCAGTTGGGACGCGATCACATTGTCCGAAGAGACGGTTGTAGAGCGTTTGTTTTTGCGAGGTGCTTTGCGTGTCATTGGGGCGTTTGAGTATGAAGATGCCGAAGTATCTCTGACCGCTTTTGTAGACCGCAGATCTGCTCTTCCGCAGGATGCAATGGAGTCCGTTGCTGTTGGTTATAGTTTTCTCGGTGATGCCCGCCGCAAGCAAGGGAACAGACAAGGCGCGCGTGAGGCTTATGAAGCCGCACTAGCGGTTAACCCAGAATCCAGCCGTGCCAACTCTGGTCTGGCTGCGCTGAACTAAATCACGCTTTGCATGGCCTGAAAGGCTAAATCAAGCAAGTATGAGAATGACGGACAAGCAATATGACACCTTATGACCTGGAGGCTTTATCAAGCGGCTCTGCCCTTATCGGCATTATGTTTGGCTTCATGTGTCTTATCGCTATAAAGCGCAAAGGCAATATTAGCCCAAAGTGGTTTTTGCTGAGCTTATTGGTTTTCGCGCTTAACGAATATGGCCTCACGATTGGCCGCTGGATAACTCGTCCCGTAACGGAGGGATTGCGATGGAACTGGTCTGGTAAGATAC
>CAZXXY010000209.1:0-2827 GCA_964644755.1 uncultured Hyphomonas sp.
GTTGTGTCGGTCGAGCGAATTCATGATCGTTTCGACGATGTCGACGCAGTATTCATTCAGGTCGTAGTTGCGGCTGTGAGGTTCGGTGCTGCCGGTCCCGTCGTAGTCAACGGCTAGGCCGCCCCCTAAATCCATGTAGCCGAGCGGAGCACCATCGGAAATCAAGTCGACGTAGTAACGGCAGGCTTCTTTGACGCCGTCACGAACGTTGCGAATGTTGGGGATCTGGCTACCAAGATGGAAATGCAACATCTGCAAACATTTGAGCATGTTTGATTCGCGTAACCGATCGACGGCCTTGATCAGATCGACCGCATTAAGCCCGAACAGGCTGCGATCGCCGGTATCCTCCGCCCATCGTCCATCGACTCGGGTGGCCAGCTTAATGCGGACTCCGATCAGTGGCTCCACCTTCCAATGAGTGGATCGGCGGATAATCAGATCGATTTCTTCGAGCGACTCGGCGACAAAGAAACACTTGTAGCCTAGTCGTAACGCTTGGAATCCAAGGTCGATAAATTCCTCGTCTTTGTAGCCATTGCAAACAATTAGGCTGTCATGCGAGGGCAGCGTGGACATGGCGATCAGCAGTTCCGCTTTGCTGCCGGCTTCCAGCCCGTGTCCAAATGGCTTACCGGCTTTGACGATCGAGTCTACGACATGGCATTGTTGATTGACTTTAATCGGAAACACGCTGCGATAGTCGGACTGGTATTCGGATTGAGTGATCGCACGGGCAAAGGCCTCGTTCAATTGCACAATTCGATCGTCGACTAAGTTTTCCAATCGCAACATAACGGGCGTTTCCAGCCCTCGCTGTTGCAGACCTTGGATAACATCCATCAAAGGGACCGATTGAATTCCCTTTGCCGTGGGGGCATTAACGATGACTCGACCCGATTCATCGATGTCAAAGTAGTCGTTTCCCCAACGTCGAACTCCGTACATTTCACGAGCTTCGGCGACGGACCACGCGTGCGTTCGTGAATCGACGGGAGCGTCTGTTCGTTTAACCGTCTTAGAGGAATTCGTACTGGAGGAAGCCTTGCCTTGCTTCGTCGTTACGTTGTCAATTGAGGGTGCTGGCACTCGAACGCTCGCAGAGAGAAAAGGGTTAGGACTGCCGGACTAATTGAGTTACTCAATGGATGTGTTGTATCGCCGTTGTTTCACGAACTATTTGCAGCGGAAGCCGGTAATTTATTTTTGGGCAAATCCTTGCCGTCTGAGTTGGATACGATAAGACTGATTGGGCAATGCTTAGCTTAAACAATATCACCAAACAATTTGGGGCGGGCAAGCGTAGTAGTCGGATTCTCGGCTATGGATCGGCAACGGATCGGCCTGTTGGGGTGCCCCATAACCCCATGGTTATGGGAACTGTTTGGCAGGCGTTGATTGGCGTGTGCTTGGATTATCCGTCTTTTCGAAGCAGGCGGCTTGTGCCGGTGGCTTGCCAGAATGATATTGATACCGATCGCGATCTTTCCATCGAATTTGAAACAGAACCCTATCACTCATGAGTACGCTTGCAACTTTGCTGACGACAGCGGGCCTGCTGACTGCCGCCGGGGCGGTTGAGTCGGCGATGCACCGTTTTCGGTTGTCAAAGATTCCGACTCGGATTCATGTGAACGGCACGCGTGGCAAATCGAGTGTGGCGCGGTTGATCGCGTCGGGAATGAGAGCCGGTAAGATTCGAACTTGCTGTAAAACGACGGGTACATTGCCCAAAATGATTATGCCTGACGGAACCGAATACCCGGTGTTCCGACCGTCGCGTGCGAACGTGATCGAGCAACTGCGGATTGTGAACACGGCTGTCGAAATGGAGTCTGAAGCCTTGGTGATTGAATGCATGGCACTGATCCCGTATCTGCAATGGCTTAGTGAGAACAAATTTGTGCGAGCCACTCATGGGGTGATCACCAATGCGCGTGAAGATCATCTGGACGTCATGGGGCCGTCCGAAGTCGATGTGGCCAAAGCACTTTGCGGGATGGTGCCGGTTGGTGGAAAACTATTCACAGCCGAACGGGATCACTTGGGAATTTTTTCCGATGTCGCCAAAGACCGGGGCGCTGAACTGATTGCGATCACCGAAGAAGACGTGGCTGCAATTTCGGCAGAAGATCTTGACGGTTTCCCGTATGTGGAGCACGCAGAAAACATTGCCTTGGCATTGCGTGTTTGTGCGGATCTTGGTGTTGAACGAAGTGTCGCCATCGCCGGAATGCACGCCGCCAAGCCGGATCCGGGAGCGATGACGGCATTTGAAATGGACTTTTTTGGACGCGAGATCAATTTCGTCAATGGTTTTGCAGCCAACGATCCGGAGTCAACCGAACGCATTTGGCGAATGGCGTTGGAGCGTTACCCGGATGTCAAACGCCGGGTGGCGGTGTTCAATTGCCGAGCAGACCGGCCGGATCGGTCTGATCAGTTGGGGCGAGTGATTGCGTCGTGGCCTCAACCGGATCATTATTTGTTGATTGGATCGGGGACGTACATTTTTGGTCGAGCAGCCGAACGTGCTGGGCTGGATCCTTCGAAGATGTCATTCGCGGAAAACCGCCGCGTGGAAGAGATTTTTGAGAACATCGTTGAGTTGGCAGGCGAGTCTTCGTTGGTGATGGGCATGGCGAACATTGGCGGCATCGGGATGGATCTTGTTCGTTATTTTGCCAATCGAAGTCAATTCAAAAAATTTGAATGAGGGTTTCAATGCGGAATGCGGAATGCGGAATGACTAAGCTTTCTCGCCTCGCAGATTGCGAAATTGAGATTTGAAATACGATGCCTGAGACCTGAGACCTGAGACCTGAGA
>CAZXXY010000210.1:0-2757 GCA_964644755.1 uncultured Hyphomonas sp.
CTTGTTATATATATATTATGTGAGATTAGAATGCCCAAGCCCATTGTGGAAACTGAAGACAGCCCGACTTACAAATACCGCTATAAGTTTGGAAATGCAGAATTCGACAGCGCCGCGATGCGGCTTAGCGTTGATGGAGAAGAACGCAAAATCGAGCAGCGCCCGCGCCAACTCCTCGCGCTCTTCCTTGAGAACATTGGCGAAGTGTTCACCAAGGACGAATTATTGGAGAAAATCTGGCTCACTGAAAACATCACACCTGCGGTGCTGCCAAATGCCGTCAGTAAGCTTCGCATAGCGCTCGGCGCACCGCTGAATGACCGCCTGAAAACGGTCGCGTCAGTCGGCTACAGGTTTGACGGCCCTGTTGAGAAAACCGTCACCGGCCAATCTTATGCAGGCATGGCCAGCCTCTCAAAAGGAGGGCCTGTTCCGCAGCGACCAAATTACATTCTGCACGAAGAGCTTTCGACCTCCAATGGCAGACATGTATGGCGCGCCCGGCACCGCAAAACAGGCGAACCACTCATCTACAAGTTTGCAGATACAGGCCCCGGCCTTCAATCGCTCAAACGCGAGGCAACGCTTTATAGGCTGCTCTCCAAACAAACGAGCAATGCAGATTCAATTGTCCAGATTTCCGACTGGAATTTCGAAACCGCGCCCTTCTATCTTGAATGCGTAGATGCGGGCGAAAATTTAAAGACCTGGGCCAGTCAGACCGGCTTCCTGAAAAAAAGCTCGGTTGCCCAGCAAGTTGCCATCCTGATCCAAATCTCTGAGGCCATCAGTAACGCACATGATGCCGGTGTTCTTCACAAGGATATAAAACCCTCCAATATCATGGTCACAGACAATGGGGCCGATGCCCCGCCGAGTTTGCGCCTTATCGATTATGGCAGCGCCAATGTTGTTTCCAAGACCGTATTCAAAGAATTCGAAATCTCGCCGCTCGGTCTGACCGGCGACACAGGCAGCGATCATTTACGCTCGACACTATTATTCACCGCGCCTGAAGTCCTCAAAGGCGAGCCGGCATCCATTAGAAGCGACGTCTATGCTCTGGGTATCCTCGCCATACAGCTGCTTGGCGGCGATCTGGAACAACCCCTGACCACGAGCTGGCGGTCTCTCATTTCCGACCCCCTGCTTCAGAGCGACCTTGCCAAAGCGACCCATGCTGACCCGCTGCAAAGATTTTCCTCGGTTGCAGCCTTTACCGAGCAACTCAAAAGACTCGACCAAAGACGCGCTGCGCAGATAGAGGCTGACAAAAAAGCGCAACACACTTTGCAACTTGAAAAAGCCGCTGCAGCCGCGCGTATTCGCCGCCCATGGCTCATCAGTGCCGCACTCGCAATGGTGCTCGGACTAGCAGGCATCAGCTGGTTTGCCATAGAGGCAAATCAGTCGCGTCAGCGCGCCACCCAGCAAGCTGAATTGAGCCAGGCCTCTAACGCCTTCTTGCTGGATGTGCTGGCAGCAGCTGATCCTCGCACACCCGGCGCGCCTTCAGATGCGAGCATTCGCACGGCCCTGACACACGCCTCGAATCTTGCAGAAGAACGTTTCAAGGACGCTTATGTAACTAGGGAAGCTATTCTCGTCACCCTGATCAATGCGTTCGCTGGCATTTATGCGCATAAGGAACAAGCCGATACATATCAAAAACTAATTGAGCTGCGCACCGAACAATTCGGAGAGCACGACCCCCGAACAATAATGGCTAACTATCAAATCGGACGTGCATTGATAGGCGCGAGCGATTTGGAAGCCGCAAAAAAGGCTATCGAAATTGCAGATGCGCGTTATGAAAAGCGTGAAGGAGACCTGCCCCTCCTGGATTACTGGGCGGCCACCATAAAGGGACAGTTCCACCTAAGGTCTTTTGAATTCGAACAATCAGAGCCCTATTATCTCGAAGCGATAAAATTATATGCCGCCACCGATCTCGATGACCTGCTTTTGTTGTGGGAAAGCAAGTTTGATCTTGCGCAAAATTATAGCCGACTGGAAAAAATGGACGAATCTCTAGCTCTTTTTGAGGAGATCATTGCGCCGCCCTATCTTGGCTCGGAAGATGTGCCGCCATTCCGTATCATGCAAGCAAAGCAGCAATATGGAGCGACCCTCACCTTCGCTAGCCGCTGGCAAGAAGCCATTCCGGTATTAGAAGAAACACTGGCGGACATGAAGGGACTCTATGGACCGTCACACCCCATCATTGCAGAAACGCTCGGATTTATTGGGGCAGCCTATTCTGCTGGGAAGCAATGGCAAGAATCGGCCAATTACCTTGCCCAAAGCCGCCAATTGGTTTGCGCGTCCCTATCAGAAGAACACCTCAATTGCGTTGCTACCACCCTCAATGAAGCGACCCTCATCTTAGAAACAGGCGCGTATCAGCTCGCCCTTGATCGTTTCATCGATGCCCGCGAAAAGCTCGTCAATATCCTTGGCCCGGACGCGGCTCCTCTGCAATTCGTTGACTATCAGATTGTGCGCGCATGGATAGGGCTTGAACGCTATGAGCCCATCTCGGACATCATTGACACAATAACAGTCGAAGCGCTTAACGTATCCAGCCCCGGAGACCCATGGGACGTCAACCTTAGAGCTTTAAAAGCGCGCTACCTTATGGGCGCAGGGCAGTTGCAAGAAGGCCGCGACCTTCTCGACGACCTCATTCAGGAGCTGGAAGAGCGCAATATCGCCGAACAAGACATAGCTCCCTATCGCGCCTATCGCCGCTAAGGC
>CAZXXY010000211.1:0-2731 GCA_964644755.1 uncultured Hyphomonas sp.
AGCTTGGCGGCATCTCCTGCCGCATTGGCATAGGCCATCACCATATCGGCGACTTCGCTTTCACTTGGCTCTGGCTGGATCTGTTTGCCCTGATGGGTTTTGCCTGACGGACTATCTGACATCGCATCCGGATCGGGACCGGTGCCGGGTTTGCGCATCATGCCGACATGCCAGAGTTGCGGGGCGATCTTGCCGCCCACTCCGTGAACTTTTTCGACCACTTTGGCCCAACCTTTCAGGGCCGCGTCCTCGTGGAAATTCGGAACCCGTGGATCATTCGATGCCCCGCCGCGCGCAATCGTTGTGCCTTCAGTGACGATCAGTCCGACATCGGCTGCGGCCCGCCGCTCATAATAGTCTGCGACATCATCGCCGGGGATGCCGTTTGGCGAAAAACTCCGCGTCATCGGGGCCATGACAATGCGGTTCGGAAGGGTCATACCGCGGCACGTAAAGGGCTGGAAGAGGGCGTTTCTGGATGGCATTGTCGGAACTCCTAAAGGGTCGGAGTAACCTATAAGTTGCGAAAGTGCGGTCAACCGCGACGTTGCGGAAAGAGGCTGTCATTTGCGATGACATCGAGGATATGTGACGCGCTGGCATTGACACTGATGATCCGGTTGGCGTCAATCTCGTGGCGGCGTGACGATCGAGAACGAGCTGGATGAACACAGGATTAAATATAAGCAGACACGGACGGGTCGTCGCGGCGGTATTGAAGCGAACGGGCGGCGGCCTTTTCCCATGCTGATCTGGCGCATCCTTGGCGGTCTCTTTCTGGTGATTGGCGGGATTGGCATCGTACTGCCGCTTTTGCCAACGACGATTTTCTGGATCATCGCTGCGCTTTGCTTTGCCCGGTCTGACCCGAAAATACGCGACTGGATTTACCGGCAGCCGGGCGTTGGCCCGCAGGTCGAACTGTTCATCGAGAAAGGGGAGATGACACAGACCGGCAAACGCGCCGCGTTGATTGGCATGAGCTTCGCCGCGATTTTGCTGATCTACATTTTCCGGGACCGGCCAGTGGTGCTTGCCGCAGGCTTGGGCTTGATCGCCATCGGTGCGCTCGTTGTGCTCAGCCGTAAAACAGGTCAGGTCTAGCCCGCGCAGCTTTGTGCTCCATCGCGCCAGCAGGGGACAAGCCTTAATGCCCCGCGCCGAAAGCTCCGGTCTTCACACCATAATCCACGGCCAAGCCATATTCTGGATCATCATCACTATCGACCAGTAATTGTCCCGCCCGATTGAGCAGCTTGTGACAATCGCGCGTCAGGTGGCGCAGGCGCAGCGTCTTGCCCACGGCTTCATATTTTGCCGCCAGATCTTCAATCGCTTGCAGCGCTGACTGATCGACCACCCGCGAGCGCAGAAAGTCAACGATCACCACATCAGGGTCTTCGTCGATCGTGAACAGTTCGGCAAATCCATCGGTCGAGCCAAAGAAGAGCGGCCCTTCAATCTCGTACACTTTTGCGCCCGGCTCACGCACACTGTCGCGCTCGATAATGTGGATGCGCTTGGCATTGTTCCACGCATAAGCCAGCGCTGAAATGATCACGCCGACAATCACCGCAATCGCCAGATCCTGCCAGACCGTTACCGATGTCACGATGACAATTACCAGCGCATCGGTCAGCGGGATTTTCGTCATAATGCGCAGAGAGTTCCATGCGAAGGTGCCGATCACGACCATGAACATCACCCCAACCAGTGCGGCCAGCGGGATTTGCTCGATCAGCGGCGCGCCGACCAGAATAAAGGCCAGCAGGAACAAAGCCGCCGAAATGCCGGACAGGCGCGTCGAGCCGCCTGATTTCACATTGATCATGGATTGGCCGATCATGGCGCAGCCGCCCATGCCGCCAAAGAAACCGGTAATGATGTTTGCGCCGCCCTGGGCGATGCATTCTTTCGACGCGCCGCCGCGCTGGCCGGTGATCTCGCCGACAAGGTTGAGCGTCAGCAGGCTCTCGATCAGGCCGATGGCAGCAAGGATCAGCGCATAGGGCAGGATGATCCCCAGCGTCTCGAAATTCAGCGGCACAAGCACATCGCCAAAGCTGCCAATCGTGCCAGCCTCGCTCGTGAAGGGCAGGTGGAAGGCGGGGAAGCTGCCTTTGATGGATTCAAGATCGGCCACCCGCAATGTGTCGAGATCGAGCCCGATCACCAGAGCGGCGACAATGGCAATGCCCGCCAGCGGGGCAGGCACCAGTTTTGTCACTTTCGGAAACACCCAGATCAGGAACATGGTCAGCGCCACAAGCGCGAGCATAATCACCAACGGTCCGCCGCTGAGCCACTCGCCATTGGGCAAAAATCCGTGGCCGCCGCCATGGGCGGTGCCGGGCACCTGAAACTGGCCGAGCTGGGCGAGACCGATGACAATCGCCAGCCCGTTGACAAAGCCCAGCATCACAGGTGTCGGCACCAGCCGGATAAATTTCCCCAGTTTGAAAATCCCCGCGCCGACTTGCAAAATCCCCATCAGGATCACGGTGGCAAACAGATATTCGATGCCGTGATCGCCCACGAGGGAGACCATCACCACCGCGAGCGCGCCTGTCGCGCCTGAAATCATGCCCGGCCGTCCGCCAAACACGGCGGTCACCAGCCCGACAATAAACGCCGCATAAAGTCCGACCAGAGCCGGCACCTGCGCGACAAAGGCAAAGGCAACCGCTTCGGGCACCAACGCCAGCGCCACGGTCAATCCGGCAAGCACTTC
>CAZXXY010000212.1:0-2729 GCA_964644755.1 uncultured Hyphomonas sp.
TCGGCATACCGGAGAACCTCTCCAAAATGGGGCTGGAAGCATCAGATGGCGACGGCATTGTCGAATATGCGTTGGCTGATTTGGCGCATAGAGGCAACGCCAAAGAGCTGACCCAGGCCGACTATGAGCGGATCTACACGACTGCTCTTGGTTAGATTGTTTACGGCTTTTTCTGTCGTGAATGAAATGGGCGCACATGTGTGCGGCGGGTCAAGGCGGTTATCACATTCCATGACATGGCGCGGCTGATTTGCAGCGACGTTAGTTTGCGTCGGGCCTGAACGGTTTTACGCGTTTTCAAGATGCGGGCGATCCCGCGCAAGCCTTGCCATAACCCGTCGAGCGTCGGCGCCAAACGTCCTTGCGGAATGGCACGCAGAACCAGAACAAGTGTCAGCAGGATATGGGCGGGGAGCAAGACCCAGAACGCCAGCGGCGGCATGTTTTTCAAATAGGTCCAAAACCTGTTGCGGGTCCCATGACGGATTGAGAACGGGCTCGCCACGCCGCTCGATCCACTACCGAAATGCGCTGTTTTTGCCTCCGGCCAGAAGACACAAATCTGGCCTTCCAATCGCAATCGAAATCCTAGGTCGACATCTTCGCAATAGCAGAAAAAATCCTCGTCAAACCCG
The DNA here is from genome assembly GCA_964644755.1 of uncultured Hyphomonas sp. Lineage (GTDB taxonomy): Bacteria > Pseudomonadota > Alphaproteobacteria > Caulobacterales > Hyphomonadaceae > CALLCD01. Next base: position 636 of record CAZXXY010000212.1, read on the forward strand.
CCCGTGTCGAGAAACGTGTCGCGCCGGAAAAGCGCTGATGCACCACAAGGGCTGAAACACTCTCCCGCGTCGGGCAGCTCCGTTGCCGGACGCTGATAACCGCCACGCCAAGGTAAGCCGGCGACGAAATAGCAGTCGCCCGCTCCGTCGAGTTTGTCAGGTGTCGTCATGTCGATTGTTGCGCCCGCGACCATAGCCGCTTCGGGGTGAGCTTCTGTCGCAGCGCGGAACTGGGCGAGCCAGTCCGAGTGGGCTTTGGTGTCGGGGTTGAGCAAGATGATCCATTGCCCCTGCGCTTGCTCTGCGGCCAGATTATTGCCTCGCGCAAACCCCGTATTCTCGCCCATGGGCATCTGCTTGATGGTTTTGATGTGATCTGTATGAAGATTATCGAACGAGCCGTCTGTCGAGGCATTGTCGACCAGAATAAGTTCAAAATCCTGATCTGTTTGCGCTGCAACCGCATCAATTGCCGATTGTAGAAACTTTCCGGCATTGTAATTGACGATGATGATGCTGGCCCAAGGCCGAGGCTGTTCGGTCATGTCGCGCCTGCCTCTTTGCTTAGAATAGCGGCAACCGCTCTATCGTTAGAAATTTTCCAATCCGGCCCTGAGCCAAGAAATTCATCCGCTAGCTCCGTGTCGAGAATGAGCCCGCGAGGCCTGCGCGCGGCCTCCTGAAACGCGTCCGACGAGCAGGGGGTGAGGGCTGGGCATGGGCCACCAAGCTTCGCGCTGGCGCTGAAGATCGCTTCTGCCCAGCCAAACCGGCTGACGGGATCAGCTGGTCCAAGGTGGAGGATCGGAGGAACCGCGTCGCCTGCAACCATGCGCTCGGAAAGTGCTAGCAGTTGCTGCGCGAGAATATTGACTTCGGTCGGCCGCCCATAAGCATCATCGACGATTTTCAATGCATCGCGGGTTTGAGCCAGTGCGAGCATCTTGCCAATAAAGCTCTGCGGGCTGTGATCGAACAACCATGAAACACGCGCGATGCAATGAGAGCCACCCGCTGCCTCGACCGCGCCTTCGCCTTCGAGTTTAGATTTGCCGTATACAGAAAGCGGGGTGGTCGGCGCGGTCTCTGAAACCGGTTGGGACGGGTCGCCATCTCCGAACACGCAATCGGTCGAGATGTGAACCACCGGAATGGCGTTGCGGGCACAGGCCTCGGCGAGATGTTTCGCGCCGTCACGGTTGAGCGCGTATGCTTTGTCGCTATCTGCTTCCGCTTTATCGACATTGGTGTAGGCTGTTGAATTGATGACAAGTTTGGGTTTGTAGCGGGCAAAGGCGGCGTCAATGTTTTCGATATTGAGCACATCCAGCGCGCCCCGCCCCAGAGCGTTTGCGCCAAGTCGGCCGAGGGCGGATCCTAGTTTGCCCTGACCGCCAGCGACAAGGACGTGCTGGTAAGTCATGAACTGTATTCAAAGGGGCTGGACAGGGTCGAGAACGGACTGAGCAATTTGTCTTTTTCCGAAAGGTGCACCGCTTCGGCGAGCGGCCACGCAATGGCGAGGTCTTCATCGGACCATAAAAGTCCGCCCTCTGCATCAGGCGCATATACATTGTCACACTTGTAACTCACCAGCGAATCGGCAGTGAGCGTCTGGTAGCCATGGGCAAAACCGGCAGGCACTAGCAGCTGCTCGCCCGCAGCTGCGCTCAGCCGGACTCCGATATGTTTGCCATAGCTTGGCGACCCGCGGCGAATGTCGACCGCCACATCAAAGATATCGCCTTGGACGACCCGAATGATCTTTGCTTGTGCATAAGGCGGCTTTTGAAAGTGCAAACCACGCAATGTGCCAGGCCGTTCCGACCGGGCTTCATTGTCCTGCACCCACTGCAATTCAGGCAGGCCAGCGCCTTGCCAGTCTGCCGCGTTCCATGTTTCGCAAAAGTAGCCGCGTGCGTCCCCATGACGCTTCGGTACGATCAGCGCAGGGCCGCTCGCATCAAAACCGCTCGCTTCAAAATAGCTGACACTTATATCACCCATACCCGCGTCTTTCGCCCGACCGCCCCGCAAATGCAAGCGCTTATTCGGTGATGATGAATCCTTCGGGGATAGGCGGACCGGCCGACG
>CAZXXY010000213.1:0-2651 GCA_964644755.1 uncultured Hyphomonas sp.
CATTCCGTGGCACTTGAGTTACTGGGGAGGTGCCGTGTCGCGGAGCGACTCGGCTACGAATGTAGGCTGGGCTCTCCGAGACCAGCAGCCAGACAAAGCCGCGTATTATTCCGCATCGACAACCGTATTCCGCATCGACAACCGTATTCCGCAACGACATCCGTATTTCTCCCGTGCATTTGCCCGGCTTTGTTTTTTGACAACATTCCGTGGCACTTGAGTTACTGGGGAGGTGCCGTGTCGCGGAGCGACTCGGCTACGAATGTAGGCTGGGCTCTCCGAGACCAGCAGCCAGACAAAACCGCATATTATTCCGCATCGACAACCGTATTCCGCATCGACATCCGTATTACGATTCTGTATTTATCCGTAGCAAAACGCACTACGATTTCAAACCACTATGTCGCAGCAGCGCCTCAGTCGTCGGCTTGCGACCGCGGAAGTCTTCGTAGATTTCCATCGGATGGCGGCTACCACCTTCGGCCAAAACCGTATCACGAAAACGTCGTCCGGTTTCGGCAACGGCCGCTTCATCGTCTAAGCCAGCCTCTTCGAAGGCCGAAAACGCATCAGCACTCAGCACTTCCGCCCACTTGTAGCTGTAGTAACCCGCTGCGTAACCGCCAGCGAAAATATGGGAAAACGCACACAAGAACTTGTTGCCGGGGAAGGGCGGCATCGGCGATGTTTTGGATGCCAGTCGCTCGTAAACATCAAACGCCGACTCTTTGCCTCCTGGCTCAAAAGCGGAATGCAACTCGATGTCGGTCATGCTGAACAGCAGTTGTCGTAGCATCTGTGACGCCGCACGATAAGTACGAGCCTTGCATATTTTTTCAAACAGCTCGTCTGGTAATACCTCGCCGGTTTCGTGGTGAATCGCCATGCCCAACAATGTCGGTCGATGGTAGCACCAGTTCTCCATGAATTGACTTGGTAGTTCAACCGCGTCCCATTCGACTCCAGAAATTCCAGCGACGTCCCGCAAGTCGACCGTAGTCAACATGTGCTGCAAACCGTGGCCAAACTCGTGGAACAGCGTTTCGACTTCGCGGAAAGTCATCAATGAAGGCGTGTCACCTGCTGGGGGAGTACTGTTGCAAACCAGATGAGCGATCGGCATCCGGTTTTGCTCGGCATTCACGCTGCGACCGATGCAGTCCGCCATCCAAGCGCCGCCACGTTTGTTTTCCGGTCGCGAGTAAGGGTCCAAGTAAAACGACGCAATATGCTTGCCGCTTTCATCGGCGACTTCAAAAAACCGAACATCTTTGTGCCAGACTGGAGCTTTGCCATCGGCTGCGGTGACGGTGATGCCGAACATTCGTTGACATAGCCCGAACATGCCTTCCATTACTCTTTCTAGAGAAAAGTAAGGTCGTAGTTCTTCGTCGGTGAACGAGTACTTGGCTTCGCGAAGTCGTTCGGCCCAAAACGATACGTCCCAGTGAGCCAGTTCGCCGGAGTGGCCTTGCTCGTTGGCGTACTTCGTTAACTCAGTCAGTTCCGTTTTGCCAGACTCGAGGCTTGCGTCCAACAATTCGTCAAACATCGCTTGGATCTCGCTGGTGTCTTTTGCCATCTTGTTAGCCAGGCTGACAGCGGCGAAATTTGGGTAGCCCAGTAGTTTGCTTTTCTCTTGTCGTAGTTGCAAGATCTCTGCGATCAATGGTTCGTTATCCACTTCGCCTTGGGAAGCGCGAGTCACGTAAGCTCGGTAGGCTTGTTCACGCAAATCGCGATTTTGACAATGCTCCATAAACGGCCCGAAACTGGGCGCGTCCAATTTGACTCGCCATGGTCCGTTGGCGGGATCGGGCGAGGCTTCTTTGTCGTCCTGGTCATCGGCCCACGCAGCAGCGGCCAAGCGGCGGAAGCTCTCGGGCAGTCCAGCGGCGTCGGCAGCATCAGTGATGTCCAAGTGCCACGCCTTGGTCGCGTCCAGCACGTGGTTGGAAAAATCACTGGCCAGTTGCGACATGCGTTCGGCAATTTCGTTGAAGCGTTTTTGCGCGTCGCCTTCGAGACTGATTCCAGATTGCTCTGACCCTAAAATTGCTTTTTGGATGATGCGTTGCTGACCCGATGACATTTGCTCAAAATCACCCCCGTCCCGCAGATCACAGTAGACTTTATATAGCGGTTTGCTCTGGCCAGCCTTGAGGCTCATTTGCACCACCTGAGGAATCACGGCCTCATGGGCATCGCGGAGTTCGTCATTGTTGGCGACGGCCAGCAGGTGTCCGATCGGTGACCAGCCGTACTCGAACAACAGGTCGATTTTGCCCAGCGGCTTGGTCAGGCTATCCCAATCGGTGGCCTGCTCCGCTTCGGCCAGCAAGGTATCGAAATCAGCCGCTAATTGCTCGATCGCAGGGGCCACGTGGGCTGGAGTGATTTTGTCGTAGGCTGGAATGCCGGATTGGTTCAAAAGTGGGTTTTCGCTAGTGGTCATATCGCTTGTTTCGATTAAACAAAAAGACAACCCCTTGTGGCTGGCTGCCTTTAAAATGAAAGTCCGAGTGGTGCGGATTGTAACCGATTGGGCTCTGCGAAAGAACGAGAACTAGCCAGCAACTTTGCTAAATCATAAGTTGACCAACTGAAGTAAGCTGGCTAAAATCCCTCCTCGCTTAGATGCGATGCTCAGT
>CAZXXY010000214.1:0-2648 GCA_964644755.1 uncultured Hyphomonas sp.
GGCAGGCCGCCCGTTTCCCCGCTCGGCATGGCTAACAGAGTCTTGCCGGATTGGGCGGAAATCACCCGGACGCTTTGTCGATTTTGCAGGCCGGATCAGATACGCTGTCGCCATGATGCGCTCCTTCTCTTTATGGTTCCTGGTCTTGCTGCTCGCTGCCCCTGTGCTGGCGCAAACGCCTGAATGCGATGCGCAGTCGGCCTCGCGCGGGGCATCGGTCCAGCATTATGTGCCGCAAGTGCGGGCGTGTCTTGAGGCGCGCGATCAAGGGGTCTGGTTTGATGGTGTCGTCGAGTCCGAGATTTTCGACCGCGTCAATGCCGAGCGTCTGGCTGCAGGTTTGCCGGCATTGTCATACAGGCCGGAACTGTTGGCGGCGGCGCGGATACATAGTTTCGACATGGCGCGTGAAGGCTTTTTTGCCCATCGCGGCGCAGATGGCCGGAGCCCGTTCCAGCGGGTCGCGGCGCTTGACCGCACACTTGTGCAATCGGAGACACGTGAAAATCTGGCCTCCGTGTCCGGTGAGCTTGCGCATATGCAGGTCAGTGCGGTGCTGCACAATTTGCTGATGGATAGCCCTGGCCACAAAGCCAATATCCTCGCGCCCAATCTCACCCATATGGCCATCGGTCTTGCCCGCACAGGAAATGGCGCTTGGGTCACGCAAGTTTTTGTCCGTCAGGACGGCACGCTGACCGCGCCGCTAAAGATCGCGCATCGGGCTGGCGATCCGCTCGCCTTGGATGCAAACCTGTCCGGCCGCGAGCTGGCGGGAGCTGTGTTTCAAGGTCCGCGCGGGCGCGAATATACCAGCTTTGCGGGCGGTGATGTGCCAAGCGGTGATTTGCAGCTTCTGGTCATCGGTGAGCGCCGGATCGATGATTTTACCCGTCAGAGCATAAAGCTGAACGGCCCGTCGATCTCGCTGGTGCGCTAGGTCTGGGCGGGTTTCTCGAACAGAAGCGTTGACCAGCCATCACGATGGAAGCGTTTGATGAGGGAGAGGCCGCGTCCTGCAAACGCACCGATCACTTGCGGCTCCTGATGATGTAGCAATCCGGACAGGATGATGGCGCCGCCCGGGGCTGTGACGCGGTGAATGTCCGGCGCAAGCCCGACAAGCGGACGGGCAAGAATATTGGCGAAGACCGTATCATAAGGCGCATCGGCCTGAACGGTGGGGCTACGCACGCCGGAGCAATGGATGCCCTTATAGCGCGCTGCGACATTGTTCTTTCTGGCGTTCTCTCTGGAAACACGCACGCTATCAAGATCGATATCGGTGCCAATGGCACGCTTCGCGCCGGTTTTCAGCGCGGCAATCGACAGCACACCCGAGCCGGTTCCCAGATCGAGGACTTTATGGATACGCCGTTTGCGCATGACATGGTCAAGTCCGAGCAGGCAGCCCAGCGTCGTGCCATGATGGCCAGTGCCGAAAGCGGGGCCTGCTTCGATCAGGACGCTGGTTTTGCCCGGAGACGACTGGGTCAGCACATGACTGCCCGCAACAATGAAAGGACCAGCCTCGACCGGCGGCAGGCCTTCTAGTGACAAGGTCACCCAGTCGCGGTCCTCGAGCACTTCATAGCGTACATTGAGGCTAGGAACGGCGTCATTGGCCAGCGCGATACAGGCCTTGGCGGCGTCCTCGTCCGCTGCATAGGCGTCGAGCCGCCAGCCCTTGCGGCCATCTTCCTTCGCGTCCACAGCGTCCGCAGGCGTCGGGTCAGTCCAGGCCAATACATCCCAGACAGCTTGAATATCGGCGCGCGGGCCATTTGCGAAAATCTTGTACATGGCGCGTCTCTAGCAGGCGGACGCGTTTATGGGTAGTCTTGGGTGCAAAGACAACAGATCAGAGAGACGTGCGATATGAAATCAGGTTGGATAGGGATGCTGGTTGCGGGGCTTGTTTTGGGCCTGCCGGCCTGTGCGCAGACGGCCGATGAGCCAGAGGCGGCGGCGCAACCTGTCGCGCAGGCGGCTGCCATTGAGTCCCATTGGCGTGAGGTCGATCCCGATGATCTCGTCCTGATCGAGACCGAGCATGGCGTCACTGCGCTGGAGTTGAACATCAGCTTTGCGCCCAGACACGCCAAACGGTTTCGCCAGATGGTGCGGGCGGGGCTTTATGATGGTGAATATTTTTACCGTGTGATTGACGGCTTCGTTGCGCAGGCGGGCGTGCAACATGATGAGCGGATGGAAGGCTGGCCGCCGCTGCGCAATGAAAATGACCGCGCGATGAGCTTTGAACCGTTCACGCCGCTCGGCAATGATGATTTGTTCGCGCCGTCCGTTGGCCATACCGGCACCGGTTTTGCGATGGCACGGGATCGGGAGCTGGCGCTTGAATGGCTGTTGCATTGCCCGGGATCTGTGGCGATGGCGCGGGACAATGATCCTGACAGTGGCGGGACCGAGTTCTACATTGCCCTCGACGCGCAGCGCTATCTTGACCGCAATCTGACCGTGTTCGCGCGCGTGATAGACGGTATGCAATACATCCAGAAGCTCGAACGCGGCGATCGGGCCATTGCGAGCGGGGTTATACAGGCGCCAAATACGGGCGACGAAATGCTCTCTGTGCGCATTGCGGCGGATATTCCCGAAGCCGAGCGCCCGACCTATCTCGTAATGCG
>CAZXXY010000215.1:0-2642 GCA_964644755.1 uncultured Hyphomonas sp.
GATGAAGGTCATGTGGCGCTGAACGTGGCTGTGGTCAATCTCGGCGCAACGGCCAAGTTGAAATTCTCGGTTCAGGATACCGGCATTGGTATTCCGAGTGATTTGTTGGAAACCATATTTGAGGACTTCGAGCAGGTTGATGGATCGAGCACCCGCACTGTCGGGGGGACCGGGCTGGGACTCTCCATCACACGCAGTCTTGTCGAATTGATGGACGGGGTAATTTCGGTGGACTCCGAGCAAGGCCGCGGCTCGGTCTTCACGGTCGAACTGGAATTGCCAATTGCGACTGGCGATGGCCAAATAGCCCCCGGAGAAACGCCTGAAATCACAGCATCTTCGGGCGCTCCCGTCTTGCTAATAGGTGCGCAATCCGACTTCCATGAGAAGCAATTAGGCATGCTGACCGAAGTTGGCTGTCAGCTGTCATGGGCCCGGACGGCGAGGGAGGGTGTGCTCGCGCTGATCGACCGACAATCAACCGGAGCGCCATTCATTATGACTGTCCTGCCTGAAAGAATGCCGGACAGCGAGGCGGCTAATATTGTCGAATCTGTTCGCAAACGGAAGGAATTCAATTTGAATCATTTTCTCGTTTTGCGATCTGGTGAACCGGATGCGGCGGCCCGCAAGCGCTTCGAGTCCTGCCTGTCCTGCACACTTGTGCAGGGGCGAGACACCAGCGCCCGGTTCGATAGGACGGTTTTTGCAGTTCTGGCCAGTTTCCAAGCCAAACGCCTAACTGCCCAGGTGAAAAAGCTCCAGAAAGAAGATGGCGTGCGCCCGGAAAATTTGCCGTCCCGCAAGAGTGAAGCCGCTTAAATCCAGTTGGCCTAAGCGGGCTTAAGCGCCTTGTGCAGAGCATTTTCAATTTTTGGATGCAGGGTTTCATTCCCCGCCAGAATATTGCCCGAGCTGAGCATGTCCTCGCCATCCAGCCCTGTCACCATACCGCCCGCCTCGCGCACAAGCACAATGCCGGCGGCAACGTCCCATGCTTTCAGCCCGCGCTCCCAGAAGCCGTCAAACCGGCCAGCGGCAACATAGGCAAGATCAAGCGAGGCAGCACCATAACGGCGCAGGCCCGCAATTTGAGGACTGAGCGTGGCCATCTCCCGCCATGCACGGGCATGGAACTCTTCGCTATGACCAAGCCAGGGCGTGCCAGTGGCAACAACAGCGTCTGAAAGCCTTGTGCGTGCAGCGACGCGAAGCTTCCGGTTTTCCAGCCAGCATCCGCGTCCGGTCTCGGCCCAGAAGATTTCGTTCTTGGCGACATCATAGATCACGCCCGTCAATAACTGCCCGTCGCGTTCAAGTGCAATCGAGACGGCATAATGAGGCTGGCCATGCAAAAAGTTCAGCGTGCCGTCGAGCGGATCGACGATGAACTTGTTCGTCTTGTCTGTTCCTTCGACAATGCCGCGCTCTTCCATCACGAAGCCATAGCCCGGGCGGGCCTTGGTCAATTGCTCGTAGATGATTTCTTCGGCTTTGAGGTCGGCATTGGTGACAAAATCAGCCGGGCCTTTGCGCGACACTTGCAGATGTTCCACTTCGGCAAAATCGCGCGAAAGCGACCCGCCAGCCGCGCGGGCGGCTTTGATCATGACGGTGCCAATAGGAGAGGGACGTGACATTCGGAAGCCTTAGTCGGAGCGTTTGAGATAGGTCGAGTCAGATGTCTGGACGACAATCTTTTCACCGACATTGATGAAAGGCGGCACCATGATGCGCAAATCGCCAGTACATTGGGCGGGTTTGAAACTATTGGCCGAGGTCTGCCCTTTGACGACCGGCTCGGTTTCGAGCACTTCGAGCACGACCTGATCGGGCACGGCAACGCCAAGCGGGGTCTCTTCGTAGAATTCGATGCGTACCATCATGCCGTCGGACAGATAAGCGCCATTGTCGCCGACAAAGTCGCGCTGCAATTCGATCTGTTCGAAGCTTTCCGTGTCCATAAATGTGAAGCTGTCCTCATCGCCAAACAGGAACTGGTAGTCCTTCTGTTCGAGGCGGACTTTCTCGACCGTTTCAGAGGCGCGGAAGCGTTCATTCAGCTTCGAGCCATTGATCAGATTGCGCAGTTCGACCTGATTGAACGCGCCGCCTTTTCCGGGTTTCACCGAATTGGTCTTCATGGCACGCCAGACGCCGCCTTGATGCTCGATCACATTGCCGGGTTTGATCTCGTTTCCATTGATCTTGGCCATCTCGAAAATCCTCTATCGCTATAACAGGCGGGGTAGCGGCGTGGAGGTGTCCGGTCAAGCGGGATCACCCGCCAGGAGGAGAATTTGCTCGACAAAACCTGTCGATTCCACTCAAATTGCCTCATCTATCAGGAGGGCTATAAAAATGGGTAATATCGTCAATCGGTTTTTGAATTTTGATAAGATGATGGGAACGTCAATCATCAAAGTGCTGTATTATATCGGCATGGTGTTCATCGTATTTGGGGTCATCGGCTCAATGCTCGGGGCGCTAGGCTCGATGGGCGGCAATTTCTTCGGCGGCCTGATCGCCCTGCTTATGGCCCCTGTCATGGGCTTAATTGGTCTCTTGTTCTGGCGTTTTATGTGCGAGATTTATCTGCTCTTCTTCAAAATCAGCGATGATCTCTCAGCCATCAAACTGCG
>CAZXXY010000216.1:0-2631 GCA_964644755.1 uncultured Hyphomonas sp.
TGAAGCAGCGACGTTTGTTTTTAGGTGAGCTCAATTAATCAGCTGCGTACCCTTTCTTTTGCCAGCGCAAAATTTCACGCGCAAGCCGGACAAGCATTTGCTGAGGCACTTTTAAAGCTGCGGACGGGATAGCAAACCGCGGAAAAAATGCGGAAGTAAAATCGCTGGTAAACGTCTTTCGCTTATGGCATAATATTGGCGACCCGACCGTTGGCGAACGGGCGAACATGTCCCTTGGAAACGTTGGTCAGCCATGAACTATGACCCGAACCAAATTACGGCTCAAGAACAGCTCACAGAATCCAGTTCCTCAAACTCCACGGTATGGTTGATTGTCGGCGGAATCGTCTGTGTTTTCCTGCTGCTGATGGCTGCGGGCATCGCCACGGTGCTGATTCTTGGCTACCAACTCGCTGAAGCGGTGGCCGATTCCCAACAGAAGGCCAATGCGAATCGTACCAAAGCCGGAGATTTAGAAGAAATTGCAGCGGCGCCTCCAGTGGTTACGATAACTTCGCCGCCCGATTCAATCGATCAGGCGTTGAGCTATCTCAGAAGCCAAAGCTGGTCAGGACACCAGTTGGCTTTCAGCTATCTGAAGCAGAAGAACAATTTTGACCCCGAGCGGCGCACGGAAGTTTGCGACGCACTTTTGGCTTCTTTTCGAATACGGCGGGGTGTTTCTACCGAACCGCTGGACGCTCTCAAGCCCTGGGTTAACGCCGATTATGTGTCGCGTCTCGAAGACGAACTCGACGGCGTGCACCACGGACGAAGCCTACGGAAGCTGATGGAATTGCTGGCCGAAACCGCCGGCGTCGACGCCGCTCCGGCGCTCGCACAGCGGATCCACCAAGGCGGCGATCGGTTGCTCGAAAAAATGGGCCCCGAAGCCGCCGATGCCGTGCTGCCTTACATGAATTCGAGTGATGCTACGGTGCGAAACTCGGTGCGGCAAATGTTGGCAAAATGGGAGATCGATGAAAACAGCTTGATACGCCATTGCCTAGCCGACCTTGAAGACTCGCAGCGTAACACGCGTTCGGCGGCCGCCGATTTCATACTGCATCACGATGGGCCAGTTGACGACAAACTTAAAAAGGAAATTGCGATCCGAGTCGAAACCCTGTTGATCGATGGCGGGCCAGTGTTCGTGTCGCTGCTGGACAAATTCTCTAGGGGCGAGGAAACCGAAAAAGTGATCGTTGCCGGTCTCAAGGCGAACCCGAGCAACATTGCGATCCTCAATGTGGTTGCAGAGATGGATTCTGAAATTGCGATCGATGCATTGGCCGTGTCATTCTTTTCCGACACCAGTAGCAGCAGCCATTCCAGTTTCGCTCTGTGGAAAAAAGGCTCTCCGTTGGTGGCCAAAAAAATGGTGGAGCATCTCGCCGTAGGGCGTCCCCATTTGCGATTCCGAGCCACCTCTTTGATCAAGCACTGCAAAGGCGGGACGGCGATTCTGTTTGAGAAATGCATCGAATATCTCAACTCGGATGATCAAGAGATTTACGAATTCGCCGCCGAAACACTCAGCGACATCGACGTAGACGGCTCCGACCTAGACGAATCTTTAAAGCAGCAGGCCTCCAAAGCCATCGCCAATGCACTGGGTAACATCTCACTGACGAACGAGGATGACGAGATGATGAAAGAAGTTTTTTCTGCAGCAAGTAAGTGGGGAGACAAAGAAGTCGCGATCAAATTGAAGCGTTTTCTTAAGCCATTCGATTCCAGCACCTGCCGATCAGCACTCTATGCACTGATCGAATTGAAACAGCCAGCGACCTATGATGAAATCGCGAAACTACTTTTCAAACGCTCAAGACAACGCTACGCCCTCCGGAGAGCTGACAAATTGGGCATTGGCTTCGAGCCAGCTCTACTGTCACAAATCGACAACTCCGAACTCACCAACTCAGACACAGCCAAACTGTATTTTGACCTGTTGGGAAAAGTCGGCGGCAACAAGACGTTGGAACTGCTCCGCCAGCGGGTTGAGAATGAGGGTTCACGGTCGATTCAAAGCAAAATGCAAAGCGTGATTCGAAAGATCGAAAGAAAACCGATGTCTGAAAGAACCAGCCCAACAGATTCCGCCGAAACAGAGAAAGGCACGGCTCGGTAGGAGTCGTGCTTCACAGGAGCCGCGTGAACATCCAATGCAGAAACTGCACGGCCGTGATCCAAGTGCCACAGTCGCTCTACGGTCAGATTATTGAATGCCCAACATGCGGCGGCCAAATCCAAATGCCCAGCGTTCAGGACCCGGACGAAGAATCAACCGAAGCTCAAATCGTCGATCAAGAAGATCAAACCCTAACGAATTCGGTTATACGCAATTTCACTAAGCGATTAAGTGAACACTATTGATTTCTTTTGAATTAAAGCAATTAACAACGATTTGCCGAAGAAGCAAAAACGTTCCAAAGAAAACGGCTTCAAACTGGGCAAGATAGCTCCCGGTTTGTGGGTGTCCCCAAGCGCTCCTCTCCAGCGTTCAGGACCCGGACGAAGAATCAACCGAAGCTCAAATCGTCGATCAAGAAGATCAAACCCTAACGAATTCGGTTATACGCAATTTCACTAAGCGATTAAGTGAACACTATTGATTTCTTTTGAATTAAA
>CAZXXY010000217.1:0-2597 GCA_964644755.1 uncultured Hyphomonas sp.
GTTAACGGCGTCGGCAACGTTGGGGATATCGGCAGCGGATAATGTCGCTTTATCACCTTCCAGTTTGTAGTTAAACGGTTTCCCGGTCAGCGAGTCCAAAGGAACGAACAGTTCGATATCATCCAGCGAATCTGGCAATTGATTGTCGTGCTTGCTCGCATAATCGCGGATGGCCTCGATCACCTGATGCAACCTTGCCTTTCGGTTGAATCTGTGAAGACCAACAAAGGCTCCGACTCCGCTTGACGCAAAAGGCGTCGCGGGAGCTTTGAGCTGCTCTTGCAACGCTTTGACTTGCTTTTCAATTTCGATCAATTCCTGAATTTGCTCCGGCAATGGCAATAAAGTTGCGGCCAATCGACGAGAGTTAAATTGCTTCGCTTGAGCCAAGATCCATCGCCCAATGATTTCGTCCTTCCCCATCTTTTTAATCTGCTCTTCACTGAACTCTCCCATTTCAAGCAATGCGGTTTGGGAATGAAAAAGCATTCGCAGGTAAAACGCTGCTCCATCGTATGGAGAGATTGGATCACGACTCAGCATGGAAGCCACCGCAGAAAACTCTTTGGCAGCCTTGTTCCATGCTGGATCACCAATGGGTGGATAGGGAGTTGTCAAAGAAGGTAACGAACCTTCCAGGAACGATGCCTCAAGCTCGAAGATTTCAGCCATGTCGCCAAGCGTTTCAGGAAGTAGGCCTAGTGCGTAGTAAAAATTTTCAGCTTGTTTCTGTTGGATTAAAATCTGGAACCGATCGAACGCAATGTCTGTGATGGAAACGCCAACCCAATTAGTTACCCTGAATGGCGTTCGGCAAAGGTGCCTTGCACCCGCAAATTGAATCAGGATCCCTTCACGTGCCTTCTCCAAGTCTCCTTTTTCGATTTGCACTCCAACCCATAATCCCACGACGCGTCCCAAAAACTGACGCATCCCTTGAACGTCCGGCAGCAATATGGAAGCGGTGGGAACTTCACCTATCGGATACTCCCATTGGGCATCTTCCATGTACGCCGCTCGCCGCATCTGTTGCACAAAGTGTTCGAACACACCTTCCGCTTCCATCACTTCGGGCGCGTTGTAATCCAGATCCATCCAACCCCTGAGTTTGGCGGGGTAAGAATTCATGAAATTCCTTTGCTCCCAAGGCATTCTCAAATACACGACCGCCGCGTTGCCTTTTCGCAACTCGTTTTGAACCGGAAGCAACCGCACGGAATCCGCTAGTTCAGGGACGCTTCTCGCATAGAGCTTCAGTTCAATCGTTTCTTTCTCTTGCCCATCGGCAGAGAATGTAAGAAACGCGAATCCAAAAAACGCCAACAATCCAATGCCGATTCGGTTGTATCTTGAAGGTAAAAACATAAATACTCTTTCAATTAGTTAGTTAACGAAAATGAAAATCAAAACAAAAACAATTCAGCTTGCCGATACTCTGGCATCCAAACGGACATAGGCCGCGAGTCCTCAATAAAGCCAGTTGAGTTCGACGACGATTCCAATTCGAATTCACCGGACAAGAGCGTCTCAACACTATTCCAATCCGTCGTCGCAAGGATCGCACGACTAGACCTCTTGGTTGAACCTGATGCGAGTTGCAATAGCTCGCTCAGATTTTCATCGGCAGTGTCAGGGCGTGCGGGGGGGGGCGCACTTTCAGAGTCCTCCGCATTCTTTGAATCAGCTGCTGGTGCCGGGGCTTGAGCATGCTGGACCGAGTCTCCGCTTCGACCCAAGAAATTCCCAATCCCGAATGCGACCAGCACTACCGCGGCGGTCGTTAAACGAGACAACCACGGCGATTTCGAACGGTTTGAGTTGGAAGAGAAATCGCCTTCAACGCAAGTTGACTTGGTCCGCTCTGATTCCGCAGCCGCAAGACCACACTGGTACATCAAAACCTCACGTGACTCGGCAGATAGACGCAACGAATCCAGCGATACCCGCTCAAGGGATTCTGCGAAACGTTGTTGCTCTGGGTCTTGTTCGTGACTCATGAGATTACCTCATCTTTTAAACCGTAAAGTTCTTGTAGTTTTTTAATGGCCGACTTGTAACTTCGCCAAGCACTTGCCTTGGAAACGCCGACCATGGTTCCGATTTCATCGAAGTTGAATCCGCCCCATATTCGAGCGACGACAATTTCACGCATCGCATCGGGCAGCTTGTCCAGCCGTTTGAGTAGTTCATCGACCTCGATGTTCAATGAAATGTTCGATTCCGAGGCCTCGCGGCGAGCCACTTCGCGCTGGCGAGCTGCTCTCCGTTTCTCGGTTACTTGATGGTTGATGGCCAGATTTCTGGTAACTGTATACAACCAACCAGCGGGGTTTTCGGGGACAGGCGCGGCCTTCGCTAAACGGACGAACGCCTGTTGCACAATATCGTCGGCAAAGCTGCGACCCGTTCCGCGGCGGATGGCCCACACAATCAAAGGTGCCCAATGCCGATCAACAAGCTTCGCAAGTTCTTGCGGTGGGATTGGCATTAATAGTCCTTAAAACACGGGTCATCAGTAGTCTCTATTCTAAATGACAACGCGAACCAGAATCTGTTTCAATAAATCATTTGATTCGTTGGCTTTGTTTGCTTTCCTG
>CAZXXY010000218.1:0-2591 GCA_964644755.1 uncultured Hyphomonas sp.
ATGACCGGACCGGTCGAACTGGAACTAACTGGCGAGATTTAGGGTTTTGTTATGCCTTTAAAAAGTGTTTGATTATCTGGTCGTGTCAGCCAGTTAGAGTTTTCAATTGTCAAAAGGTCTCCCAATGAAGTTTCTCGCATTGTTTCTCGTATCGTTACTGGCTTTGCCGGCAGCAGCTCTCGCGCAAATCGATGTTGAACATGATGAGGAGAAACCCCACCATCTCTCGCTCGTCTTGGGCGGTACGCATGTTAATGCGGCGGACGAGACGGCCTTCACCTTTGGTGTGGACTATGAATACCGGATCAATGAGCTGATCGGGGTTGGCGCGGTTGCCGAGCATGCTGTTGGGGATATTGACGCAACGACTTTGCTGGCTGTGGCTGATGTTCATCTATGGCGCGGCCTGGCGCTACAGGTCGGGCCGGGTGTCGAGTTTATTGATGAAGGCGAGGAGACCGAGACTTTTGCGATTGGCCGGGTTGGTGTTCTCTATGAGGTCGAGTTTGGCGAAGGCTTCACTGTCTCACCGCAGTTTCATTATGATATTTCCAGCGGTGAAGACGCGATTGTGTTTGGTCTTTCCTTTGGGCGGGCTTTTTAAGACGCTTGCGCGCTAGGCGCGATGCCAGACAAGCGCCCAAAAGAAAAAGCTGCCGCTTGCAAACAACAAGAAGCCGCCTGTCAGCCCGGCCAGTTGAGGATTGCTTGCATAGATTTGTGTCCAGCCAAATGTGTCCGAGGTGATGGCCAGACCATCGAGCATCATCACGGGCAGTAGCATCACCGCCGTCGGCGCGAACATCTGGTGCTTTGTCCGGCCGAGCCGTTTTGCAATCAGTGGCAACACAGAAACGGGCGCAAGAAAGTTCGATATCCAGAATATGATGTGCAACAGTCCGCCATCAAAAACCAGCGGTCCGACAAAGTGCATGACGACGGCGCCGAGCACCCACAAGGCCGCGCCGATCAAGAGAAGGCTTCTTTTGTTCATCATGGGGGAGACCTTTTAGGACGAGATGCGGGATATGCTTACGCGCCGCAGCCTAATTGATCCAGTGTGCCAGCCAAATATTGGGCAAGGCCTGCGCCAAGGCGGCAGCGGTCTTTCTGGTCGAGGCGCCGATCGGCTTTGATGTCGGCCAGAATGGCTTCGAAACTGTCGGCGCCGTGGATGAGTTCGATGCCGCCATCTGTGTCGCTGTCAAAGCGGATGAGGGCTTCGCCGCCTGCGGCATAGGCGGGCCAGTCCAGACCATTGGCCGAGCCGGGCGTGCCGGTGCGGGCGAAATTTGCCCAATAGGTGCCCATTGAACGGCTGAGTGCGTCGCGGGCAGCGAAGGTCTTTCTCTGGTACATGTATCTGTCCATTTCGCCGAGCAGCTCGAACCGGTTGAACACGAAGGGGATTTCCATGGCGTGTCCGGCACCGAGGAGTTTTTTCAAATTGGTCAGGAAGACTGTGCCGCCATCATCCCAATCGAAACGATAGGCATAGACCTGATCATGTCCGGCAGCGGCCATTTGCGCGGCGGGCATGTCCACCGCGCGGATGCGCCAGATACGGCTGCCATAGTCGGAATTGGCGGCGTAGAATTTCGGATCGCGCGCGACGATGAAACGTCCAAGCCGGGTTCGGGTGAATTCCGGATTGAGCACCTGGAAGAGCTTCATCTCATCGCGGTTTGTGCCGGTGATGATCGGCACGGCATTGAACGTGTCGGTGCTGGAGAAGGCATCGCGCAAAGGCGTGGCCGGAATGGCAACACCATCCTCAATGATGCGGGGCAGGTCCATGATGCCATCTTCCAGATTGAAAGCAGCGAAGGCTTCGGCGGTGCTGGCGGTGTGGAATTTTTCCGGTCCGCCAAGCCGTTCGGCAACTTCGAGGGATGGATTGGTTTCATTGCCCGTGCGTCCTTCGGCGTCGGCGAGGGAGACGCTGTCAAAGCCGCCGGACTGGATGATGGCTTTGTGGAAGAGGTCTTTGGCAAGCGGGGAGGCGAGCAAGGTGGAGACGTTCTGACCGCCAGCGCTTTCGCCGAATATGGTGACATTGCCCGCATCTCCGCCAAAGCTGGCCGCATTGTCGCGCACCCATTCGAGGGCGGCGATCAGGTCGAGCGTACCAAAGTTTGCGCTGGCGTCTTCTGGCAGGGTGGCGGCCTCGCGCAAGGCAGGGTGGGCGAACCATCCAAGCGGGCCGAGGCGGTATTGCACGGCGATGACGATGACGTTTTCATTGGCGGCGAGAAAAGCGCCATCATAGTCAGCCGAGCGGCCGGAAACGTTCGAGCCGCCATGGATCCACACCATGACCGGCAGGGATTGGCCTGCTGCGTTTGCGGGGGCGTAAATGTCGAGGTTGAGGCAGGCTTCATCGCCGAGCAGGTCGCCATTTTCAAACGGGGTTTCGCTTTGGGTGAAGCCATTGGCGATTTGTGGGCAGCGCGGGCCATGGGCTGTCGCCTCGCGGGTGCCGTCCCAGCTTGGGGCAGGACGCGGGGCGCGCCAACGGTTTGCGCCGCTCGTATCCGCTGCGAAAGGGATGCCGCGCCAGACATGCGCGCCACTTGGGGCGATAAAGCCGG
>CAZXXY010000219.1:0-2570 GCA_964644755.1 uncultured Hyphomonas sp.
AAAACAGACGATAACCATCGCCAGTAATTGCCCACGCGAAGCGCTTTTAATAATCGCGTAAGCGGCTAGAAGGAAGATTGCGATTTTAAGCGCAAACATAGGGCTAAATTTTCGGCCATAGACAGAAAACAGCGAACAGATTCCCACGATGCCACCATACGAAGCTACCGCAAGCGGATTCGATTCCACGTCTCCGCTGGCTGATGAGATCAGAATCAGCGAACGTCTTCCGTAGGTGCCAACCGAGTGACCAAGTAAAATAAACGCACCGAGATACACTGTCAGGTTAACAGCCAATCGCAATTGTTTTTCATCCGTTGCACACAGCGGCATGATCAGTAGAAATGCCCCCAGGTAGGGCGCACTTTTCTTCAAGTGGGTCTGCGTGGTCAGTGGCTCAATACTCCACAAGTAGCTACAAATTGCTACGGAAAACAAACCAATGCACCACCAAAGTTCCGGTGGCAATTTAAATTGCTGGTAGGCTCCCCTTCGGATTCCATTCACAACCGCAGCCAAGGCGACAATTGTAAATCCAAAGTTCAATAAAAAACCGTACCGGATAAAAATTGGATGACCGAGCTGTAGGATTTGCTCGGATGCGTACAACGACCACATCATCGCAAAAGCAACACCCGGCTGTGAGATCGCACGCAGCGATAGTATAGCCAGCAAGATGGTCAGCAGGATCGCGATGTAAGTGATCATGTTTTACTTCAGTAGCTGAATGGTAAAGTAAATTCCAATTTTTCAAGTACAGGACAAATCGTATTGAAAATTCGAAACTCTTCTTGGGATGAAAAATGAGAAGTCTTGGGCGATCAACTGCAAAACAACAGGTCTATGATGCGTGTGCTTATCATACAAATCGGTAAACGTCTTAGCAATTGCGTTGGATTTTTCTGAAAAGATTCTCATATTGCGCAATTACAGTAGGCAATGCATATTTTTGTTCAATCTTGTTTCGCGCTTTTGTGCCCATGCTAGTTAAGAGTGGTCGATTGCCTGCCAATTGTTGAAAACGATCGGAGATCCGTTCAACGGAGGGTGCCACCATAAAACCTGTTTGTTCATCATCAATTAAATCTTTGATGCCTGAAATTTCAGTACCGATCGAAGGCAGACCAGCAGCCATTGCCTCTAACATCGCATTGGGTAGGCCTTCACCCTTGGATGGAAGAATAAAGACGTCGGCAGCGCTCAAAAAGCGAGAAACGTTTTCTTGCATCCCGAACCAATGAACACGCTCGCCAAGATCGTGCTGACGGATGAATGATTTCATTTCACTGACATAATCGGAATTAGTCGTTGGACCCAAAATAGCCAACTCAATCCCAGCACCAGCTTTGACGGCTTTTTCGAGACTCTGCAAAATGAGCAGGGGTCTTTTACGCGGCACGGAGTCCCCGACAAAAATCACGGTTAAATCGTCTGGAGCCAATTTTAGTTCCTGCTTCATCGCCAGTTTTTCGCTCTGAGACACAGGTAAGAATTTCTCTGAATCAACACCGTAAGGTATTCGGTAGATGCTTTGTTCCTTGACTCCAACTTCCAAAAGTTCCTGTTCGATATCGCTGCTCGTTGCAATCATCGCGTCAACAGCAGCTGCGAGTTTCCATTTCTTTTGTGGAAATCTCATTAGCCGGGAAAACAATGACGCGTTTGTGCCCAAATCTGAGCGATGTCCTGCGACAGTGACGACCGCGGGCAAGCCGAGCGAATGTGCGTAATGAGCTGGCTGCAAGCCCAGATGAAAACCCGTGATTGAATGAATTACATCAAATTGTTGATGGTTCTTCTTAATCCATTTCTTTGCCTGCTTGATGAACTTTAACTTTGATAGAAAGGATCCATCCAATGATCCAACTTGGTGCTGTTCGACATACAAGTCCTCGCCGCCTTTCTGATCGGGCGAACCGTGCAGGAGCGTAATATTCATGCGCTTGTTGGCACGATGTGAGTACATTCGAAAGAAAGTCGTACCCGCACCGTTGTAATGAGTTCCCGCACCACCGGGTGCGAGAAGTAGAACGTTTAGTTGATTGTTGTTCATTATTTAAAGGACTCGGCGCTTAACACGAATGATAGAGGCAAGAACGTTTGGAAAATAAAGCCCAGCACCGAAGAGTAATTTGTCGAATCCAGATAACTTGGCCCCAGCGAGTTGGTAAGCTCGGGTAATATCGCTGGACGAGCCATATGTAAGCGCAGCAGCGATACATCGACGGGAATATCGTTTCATTAAACGACGATACGAATCGAGCAGATAACGGTCTTCGTTTCGGAGGAATGCTTGAAACATGTAGTATTCTTTCGAGGCCATATTTCTAGAAAGGGATCCCGGTGTATCTACGCGATAAGCAGAACTCGGTTGGCGGTCACAGGTCCACGTGTTATTAGGATCTGCAAGAAACCGAATCCATAGTTCAATGTCATGTCTACGTAGTTGCGATTCCTCTAGGCTTCCACACTTAATCAACGCAAGTCGATCAAATGCCAACGCACTCATTCCGGGGAACCAAGGAGCCGCTAAGAAATGCTCAAGAAATGCAGCGCCGGTAAGGTCATGA
>CAZXXY010000220.1:0-2552 GCA_964644755.1 uncultured Hyphomonas sp.
ATTGATGAATGCGGTAAGCTGGTAGGCGAGGGGTGCCGTCAGCAAGGTTGGTTTGATCTGTCCACTTTGAAAGAACCGTACAGGATCGAAGGCAAGAAAACGATGGGTTTGGAACTTGCCCAGCAAATGGGATGGCAGGTGCCGGACGTGATCTTTTATCCGACAGGCGGCGGCACCGGTCTTATCGGAATGTGGAAAGGGTTCAATGAGCTCAAAGAGCTTGGTTTTATCTCTGGAAAACTGCCGAAAATGGTCGCGGTCCAGTCCACGGGATGTGCGCCAATGGTCCGCGCGTTCGAGGAAGGCGCGCGACACGCAAGACGCTGGGAAAACGCTCAAACGGTCGCGTCGGGCATTCGGGTGCCCGGGGCGGTCGGCGACTTCATGATCCTTGACGCAGTGCGCGAAAGCGGCGGATTTGCGATTGCAGTGCCAGATGCCGACATTCTGGCAGCCACCAATGAGGCTGCGCAGACCGATGGCTTCCTCATGTGTCCGGAGGGCGGCGCCACGCTGGCGGCATATAAGGCAGCGCTTGCGAGCGGCAAGATCGACAAGCACGAGCAAGCCGTCTTGTTCAATTGTGCAACTGGACTGAAATACCCCATGCCCGAGGCGTCCCGAACCCTCGACAAGGCATCAGATATCGACTTTTCGACGCTTTAGCAGTTTTACTAGCCCTGATTGCGGAAAAAGGGGGTTGAAACCGGCGCAAACCCGCGTCATCGTTTCCGCCCACACTTTGAAGGGTCTGTGCATGATCGGTATTGTTGTTGTAAGCCATGGCAAATTGGCGCGGGAGCTGGTTGCAGCGGCCGAACATGTGGTGGGCACACAGGAAAATTTCACATCGATTTCAATTGAGGCTGATGATGATATGGAAGCGCGGCGCGAGCAGATCATCGCGACGGCAAAAGCCTGTGACAGTGGCAAGGGCGTGATCATTCTGACCGACATGTTTGGCGGGACGCCATCCAACCTCGCAATTTCTGTCATGCCAAAGGGCAAGATCGAGGTCATTGCGGGCGTCAATCTGCCAATGCTGATCAAGCTTGCCGAAGTGCGCGCTGATGGAGATTTGATGGACGCGGCACAAGCGGCCAGCGAGGCAGGGCGGAAATATATCTCTATCGCATCGCTATTGCTCGAAAAGCGAAGCTGACCGCTGCCGATGGAACAAGCCTGCCAATTCGTGACAATTACCAATAAGAGGGGGCTGCACGCGCGGGCATCCGCAGCTTTTGCCGAACTTGCCGGACAATATCAAAGCCGCGTTCTCGTTCGGTATGACGGGCTGGAAGTGGATGCCCGTCATATGATGGATCTGATGATGCTGGTCGCCCACAAAGGATCCGAGATTGAAATCTGCGCGCAAGGAAGCGATGCACAAATGGCGCTCGCTGCACTGGTGGAATTGGTTGCGGACGGATTTGGCGAGCTGGCCCGCGACAATGCCGAGCCATCAGACCCGAACCGTTAGGACAAGTCAGGAACCGCGCGCCCCATTGGACTGCTGGTTGCGGTCGCTCTCGGCTTGTCTTTCGCGACGCGGGGGCGCAACAGGCTCCTCAATCACGCGGCGCCCCGTCGTTTGGGACTTCAATTGATCATGGTGAATGTCGCCAGTGGTTTCATCTGCTAATCCTGCTGCAAGATTTCGGACAACATCGGCGAACTCTGCTTCCCGGACAACACGGTCGAGATTCGGGTCAAAACGGGAAGGGTTGGCGAGGCTGGTGTCCCGGGTTGGCAAACTTTCTGCCCATGTCATTTGCTCTAGGGGCGTCATGCGCCCGTCGGCGTTCCGGTCTGCCGTTTCGAAAGCGGCCTCGATACCGTCGTCAAGCTCACCCGGCGTGACAATACCATCAGCGTCTGTGTCGAAGCTTAGAAGGAGACCACCACCGGCGATCAATCGTCCAGTATCACTTCCGATAATCTTCGCAGCTTCAGGCTTTAGCTCGCCTTGTCCGGGGAGACGTAAGATCTCATCCTCTGCAAGCCGCGGCGTGGTTTGCGTCACCTCTATTGTCTGGGCGAAACCCGGCGTAAATATCCATGGCGCGAGCACTGCGAGACCTAATAGCCGAGAGAACATTACAACAAACCTCAATATACGATAAGCGATTCCAGAATGGACTGTGGCTAGATTGACACAGTTTCGAAGTTTTGCAAACGGCGATATCAGTCTCGCGTCAATGAGCCTCTCATAAACATACAAACATGCGTTTATATCGCCTGTTGCTATTGGCTGAAACCGCTGTTAGGAAAGCCTCCAACGCAGAAATAAGGAGGCCGACTATGGCCGATTATGCCGTCGCCGATATTTCCCTTGCCGATTTTGGCCGCAAGGAACTCGACATTGCCGAAACCGAAATGCCGGGTCTGATGTCCCTGCGCGAAGAGTTTGGCGAAAGCAAACCGCTTGCCGGGTCGCGCATTGTCGGCTCATTGCACATGACCATCCAGACCGCGGTTTTGATCGAAACGCTGACCGCACTTGGCGCGGATGTGCGCTGGGCGTCTTGCAATATCTTTTCGACCCAGGACCA
>CAZXXY010000221.1:0-2543 GCA_964644755.1 uncultured Hyphomonas sp.
GGTATTACACCGGGCATTCAAAAAGGGATAATAGGAGCCAGAGCAGCAGGAAACCAAGGACTAGACGCTGGAAGTCTTGATCGCATAACGCGCTTGTTCGATAGCAAAGGATAAAGGTAAAAAATATGGAATGTGGTGAAATTAATGTGCAATTACCTTTGTGTTTTGACGCAGTAGGAGACTGTCTTGTGGATATCTTTGGCATCTCAAAAGCTGCCATCTATGATCAAGATGAGTATTGGACATTACCATCGAAACCACCAGAACCACACATATCTGTACGTTTAAATCTAACTGGTGAGGATCAATTCGCGAGTTTTATCACGTTAGATTGTTATCCGTATATGACTAAGAGTATTCTGCATGTTGGAAGTGAATTCCAGAAAAAGTTCAATTGTATTGTTGCGGTGCCGTGGCAAGTGCCAGAACGGCCTTCTGATATACCTTGGGATGGCTCACTCGCTGTATTTTATCCGGATGGTCGCAAGTTTTCTGCATATTCCGTTGAAAGTAGCAACGGCTACCGGTTGGCGCATTTAAAAGAAGTCGAAGAGTTTTAAGTGACGCGTAAAGATGCTGTCAGTCGAATACGACCTGACCCTTGCGCATACCGAAGACGGCGCGACGCGGGTTGAAACGCTTGGCGTGACCGAGGAGCATCCGTTCTGGGTGGATCGTCCGGGTGATGATGAAGGTTATATCTGGCTACCGGCTGGAGAGCTGCGGGCCGGCGATGTGCTCAGCGCGGTTGAGCGCGACGGGGCCACCGTGCGCCTCGATGAGGGGACACTGACGGTTTCCGCCAACGTCCTGTCGGGCGAAAACGAGCCTGTCTACAACCTCACCGTCGAAGACTTCCACACCTATGCGGTGGGCTACCTGAATGCGCAGGTGCATAATACGTGTGACCTTGGCGATGATTGGGTGCCAAGAGATATTCAAAACCCTGGCTCAAGAAGTGGTTGCGAGGAATGTGCTTTGGATATTCAAAACAAGATTGGCGGAGATATAGTCCGAATTACGCCTGATGGGGCACCGAGCCTTGGAGGATACAGAGGTAAGAACTGGGAATGGTCCCATCATGATGTCGTGGTAAGAGATGGAAGAGTATATGATGCATTTGGGCCGAGGGGCGGTCTTTCTATCTCGGATTACAAGGCACAGTTTCAATATCCTGAAGCGATCAACTTCGGATTTTAGAAGGATTAGTCATGATTGATATAGATGAGAAAAGAGAAGAGCTTAGGGCTTTCTTGAAAACGCCTGGAATGTATACCATAGGAGACGATTTCGAAGCTGTGTCAGCATATGTTTGCGGCTTTGACCATGCTCTTGGACAAGTAATTCTATCCGGTTTTACAACCTGGCTCACCGCCAAATACGAGGTCAACTCGCCCCAAGGGTGGCAGGGCTACATTCTTGGAATTTGTCTCGACAAGAACATGACTGAATCTGCACAACAGGTAGAGTTCTTGATCGCCAACGTATCTGAATTCCTAGAAGCACCCTAGTTAACAGTTAACCTGACCCTTGCGCACACCGAAGATGGTGCGACGCGGGTTGAAACGCTTGGCGTGACCGAGGAGCATCCGTTCTGGGTGGATCGTCCGGGTGATGATGAGGGCTATATCTGGCTGCCGGCCGGAGAGCTGCGCGCTGGCGATGTGCTCAGCGCGGTCGAGCGCGACGGGGCCACGGTACGCCTCGATGAGGGCACGCTGATGGTGTCTGCCAATGTCCTGTCTGGCGAGACCGAGCCTGTCTACAACCTCACCGTCGAAGACTTCCACACCTATGCGGTGGGGTATCTCAACGCGCAGGTGCATAATACGTGCCTCACATTCGATAAACTTCCCGATGGAGTCCCCACGACAGATTTGGGAGGAGGTGTCATCCGGCTTGACTCAGGACCAAACGTTGGTCGCCTTGTCCGCCGCAATGGCGAGAAGTTCACTGAAGTTGTCGAGACAACTAATCCGACAACTGGTCTGAAAGAGTTTGTCGCGCCTGTTATTGTAAGCCAGCGCAATGGCTCGGCGTTTGAAAGAGCGCTGATTGAGGCTGCGAATGATATTACGGGGAATGTATCGAAAAATGGCGAGATTCTAACCACGACATTGTCGGACGGGCGTGTGGTTAGAACCATTCCCGATATTTTTGGTGTCGGTGGCGGACTTGCAGACGCAAAGAACGTAATCAGCGCAGCTGCAACAAAACAACTCAGGGGGCAGATTATGATTGCCGACCAGCTAGGCGCGCCCTTTACACTAGTTATCAGCCCACGTACTGAGCGCGTGAGTGGGCCGTTACGGGAGCTGATTGATGGGCTTAGAATTGACGGCAGACCTAGTGGATCAATTTCAGTCTTTGACCCAGCAACGGGAAGCTTTACAGAGGCAGTATTCGATTCGGCAGGTGATGTGGTAAGAGGAGCACCGTAATGAAGATTCCCTATGTCGTGCTATCGTTAAGAACGTACGAAGACACGGTTCCCTGGAGTTTTGGTCGGCGCTTGTTGGAGATCCTGTGTGCATACCCAAAAC
>CAZXXY010000222.1:0-2539 GCA_964644755.1 uncultured Hyphomonas sp.
AACACGAATTTCAGCGCGCCACATCTGTGTAGATCAGTGTTTCATCCGTGGCCAATACCTTTGCATTCGATTAGCCCAGCGGGCGACACAACCTTTGCCGGGGGCGACTAGCGTAGCGTAGCCCCCGGATTACGTAGACCTGTCATCAAAGCCCAGCGGGCGACACACCTGCGATGGTTTCGCAAGTCCCAAGAGTCGCTGTTCGTGAAATACCAAGGACGGCCCCATCCGGGGCGGAGATTTCTTTGCTTTGCGTGAACTCGGGGCTTCCGCCGCCGAGCTACCGAAGACGGCCCCTACCGGGGCGGGCGGCGACTAGCGATACAGCCGACGGATTTTAGCGCACTCCATCTGTGTTGATCCGTGGCCAACACCTTACCGAGGGTGACTCTGCGTCTAAAAATCCCTGATCGCCTTGGGAGATTTTAACCACCAATGGACACGAATGAACACGAATTTCAGCGCGCCACATCTGTGTAGATCAGTGTTTCATCCGTGGCCAACACCTTTGCATTCGATCAGCCCAGCGGGCGACACAACCTTTGCCAGGGGCGACTAGCGTAGCGTAGCCCCCGGATTACGTAGACCTGTCATCAAAGCCCGGCGGGCGACACACCTGCGATGCAGTTGGCTCGAAAATGGCAGCGGTCGTGTAGGCCCAAGAAAACACCTTACCGAGGGTGACTCTGCGTCTAAAAATCCCTGATCGCCTTGGGAGATTTTAACCACCAATGGACACGAATGAACACGAATTTCAGCGCGCCACATCTGTGTAGATCAGTGTTTCATCCGTGGCCAATACCTTTGCATTCGATTAGCCCAGCGGGCGACACAACCTTTGCCGGGGGCGACTAGCGTAGCGTAGCCCCCGGATTACGTAGACCTGTCATCAAAGCCCAGCGGGCGACACACCTGCGATGGTTTCGCAAGTCCCAAGAGTCGCTGTTCGTGAAATACCAAGGACGGCCCCATCCGGGGCGGAGATTTCTTTGCTTTGCGTGAACTCGGGGCTTCCGCCGCCGAGCTACCGAAGACGGCCCCTACCGGGGCGGGCGGCGACTAGCATAGCGACGCACCCAGGCTACGTAGAGCTGTCATCAAAGCCCAGCGGGCGACACAAATCTTATCGCGACGGCGCGTTAGCCGGCTTATCGCTTACCGGCTTCGATGATGTCCAAGACCGAACTTAGCAACTGCTGAGTTGCTTTTGGCTGGGCTTGGCTGGAGTTGTAGCGATCGTACTGAAGTAAGATCTCGTCAGTAGTGAGCAGGATACCGGCTCGTTTGACGGCACTTTCGAACGCATCAACGGCTTGTTGGCGTTGATCAATCGGCAATGAATTTTCGCTGGCGAAGTTTAACAGCTGTCGCTGCGAATCGGGGGTGGCGATGTTGGCCAAGATCTCGGTGACAGGAGTTGAAAATCCAGGTTGATAAATCAGCTGTTGGATTTTCTTTTGATGCCGGCCAAGCTGGAAAAAGGGATAGTCTTGGCGATTTTTCGCAACCTTTGCCAGCCACTGAATCGCGATTTTCGCCTGACGATTACGCTCAGCTCGGTCTTGGCGGAACGTTGAAACTTGATCAACCATTTGATCGACGCTGGTTGCGATCAAAGCCGGATCGGGAGTGAAGGGCAGTACCTTTACGTTGGAGCGCTCCAAGCGAATCGAAGCCCGGTGGCCTTGGCGAGCGTCGCCGTACAGCAGAGCGATCGGAGTTTTAGAGGTTCGCCAATCGTTACGCAATTGTTGAATCAAGCTGCCATAAGTCGGATTGGTGATTGTGTCGCTGATCAAAATGACTTCGATATCCGAGTTCGTCGTCGCGATCTCAAACAACTCTTTACCAGTCATCGCTGCTTCCCCTCGTAAACCTGACGAGGCAACCGAAGCGGCATAAGTCTGGGCGACATCCAAGCGATGGTGGCCGATCAACGCAGACGGTTGGCCGCTGCCGCTGGCCAAGTAAACGGCCAGCGTGACTGCGTGACTGCTGCCGGTAAAGGCTTGCTTCGGGTCAAGTCGATGGATGGCATCTAACGCAGCAAACTGAAGGCTACGTTCGCCCGACAGCATCGCGTGCGTCAGCGGCGGGTGATTGCCAGAGAGTTGCGAAAGCACCGTGGGGTCACCGATTGCCTTGATGATTTCGCAGCAGGCGGTTGCCGCTGGGAACAATTTGCGTTTGATCGCAACGTGCAATAATCGGTTGACTTCCGCAGCGTCTAAGCTCAGGTTCTTGATTTGTTCTGCAGAATTAATCGCGACGTTGGGGCCGACGGTTCGTTTGGCGAGTTCCAGTTGCGCGAGCAAGTGCAGTTCGCGATTGCGTTCGGACAGCGGGTTACTCTCGTACAAGCCGCGAGCAAAGTAAGATACTTGGCGGCAACGGTCGATCGCAACATTAGACGGCTGCGAGACGACCCTTTGGAGTTTGTTGTTCCAAACCCAAATGTTGCTCGACCGCCGAATTAAAGTAGGATCCCTTTTGTCGTAAAGCGCAGATCTTGTTTCTTCGTGAAACCATTGTTCGATTT
>CAZXXY010000223.1:0-2523 GCA_964644755.1 uncultured Hyphomonas sp.
TTTTCCGGTCTCGCCGAGCTGATCATGGCATCGCGCGAGCTGGAGGTGCCCGAGCATAAGGCCTCTGCCCATTTCACGATGCGGGCCGATGACAAGGCCGACGCCTCGCAGACCCTGTCTCTGGAGGGACGCGTCGAAACGTTTGATGCCTTCGCGACGCAAAGTCCGGTTGCGCTGAACGCGCATGTGAACGGCGTCCCCTGCCCTGATCAGGACCGGCTGGCGCTGATCTTCGCCTTTTCACCCCAGCCTTACGCACATGAAAACTGGCGCGCTCTGGAGGCGATCAGAACAGGGTTTCAATGCGGCGCTGAATAGTCGGCTCAGGACGGCACGCCCTACCAGATACGCACGCGCTCTTCAGGCGGGATATACATCTCGTCACCGGGCTGCACATCGAAAGCCTCGTACCATTCATCAATATTGCGGATCATGCCATTGACCCTGAGTTTCATCGGGCTGTGCGGCGCGGAAAGAAGCCGTTGGCGTAGTGACTCTTCGGTCCGTGTGAAACGCCGCGCTTGGGCCCGACCGAGGAAGACGCGTTGCTCACCGGTAAATCCGTCAAGGACGGGTGAGGCCTCTTCGCCCAAGGACAGCTTGTAGGCATGATAGGTGACAATGATGCCGGCAAGATCACCAATGTTTTCCCCCAGCGTCTGACGGCCATTCACATTCAGGCCCGGCAATGGCTCATAGGTGCTGAACTGGTCTGCAAGCTGATCCCCCAAAGCGTCAAAGGCTGCGCGGTCCTCATCGGTCCACCAGCTTTGCAACACGCCATTGGCGTCGAATTTCGAGCCCTGATCATCAAAGCCATGGCCGATTTCATGGCCGACAATTGACCCGATCGCACCATAATTGATGGCCGGATCGGCATTGGGGTCAAACAAAGGTGACTGGATGTAGCCTGCCGGAATGAAAGCCTCGTTCCGGTTCGGGCTATAGAAAGCGTTGACCGTCTGCGGCGCGGAGAACCATTCGCGCTTATCGACTTTGGTGCCCAGGCGGGCGACCTGACGGGCATTGGCCCAGACCTGATGACGACGGATATTGCCCATCAGATCACCGGGGCGTATTTCCAGTTCGGAATAGTCGGTCCATTTTTCCGGATAGGCGATTTTCGCCGTCATGGCCGCGAGTTTTTCCTGCGCGCGGACTTTGGTGTCCGCTGTCATCCATTCGAGATTCTCAATGCGGATGGAGAGCGCAGCCCGAATGTTCTCGAACATTTCGGTCATTTGCACTTTCGACTCTTCAGGGAAGTAGCGGGCGATATATTCTTTGCCGACGGCTTGGTCGAGGCGGCCATTGACCAGATTGATGCCGCGCTTCTCACGCGGGCGTGGTTCATCCTGCCCGCGCAAGGCACGGCCATAGAACTCGAAATTGGCCAGATACACATCATCTGACAAAGAGGCTGCCGCGTTCGACACAAGCTGGACCAGAAGATAATCCTGCCACACATTGATCGGGGTTTCGGCAAACAGTGTCGCGAGCGCTGGAAAGGCATCCTTTTCGCGCAGTACAATGTCGCCCTCAAGCGGAAGGCCAAGACCTTCGAGCGCTGCCGTCCACGCCATGTCGGGCGCAAAGGCCCGAAGCTCGGCAAGGGTCATCCGGTTATAAGTCCGGTCGGCATCGCGCCGGTCTGCGCGCGTCCAATGCTGCTCGGCAATGGCCGTCTCAAGCGCAAAGATCGCCTCGGACCGAGCGTCGGCATCGTCTTCGCCCAATATGTCGAGCATGCGGGAAAGATGGGCCTTATAAGCTGTTCGCGTTTCCGACAGGCGCTCGGACTCGCGTAGATAATAGGACCGGTCCGGCATCCCCAGTCCGCCATGGGTTGCGCCCATCACATAACTGTCAGGCTGTTTTGAATCGATGGTCACGTAAAGCGCAATCGGTCCGCCAACGCCAAGCGCGGGATCGTTCATCAGCCGCGCAATATCCTCATGCGAGCTGGCCGCTTTGATTTGCCCGACGTCCGATTGGATCGGCGCAAGGCCCAAAGCGTTGATCGTCTCAATGTCCATGAAGTCATTGTAGAGGTCGCGGATTTTCTGGCTGTCGGAGCCCGCGTCTACGTCAGCGCTGGCTAGATCTGCGATAATCTCGGCAATGCGCGTTTCATTGCGCTCCTGCATAATGATCGAAAAACCGGTGCCCGACCGGTCGGAAGGAATCTCGGTCGCTTCAAGCCAGCCGCCATTGGCATATTGATAGAAGTCATCGCCGGGGTTTGTTTCGCCATCAAACGCAGTGAGCGGATAGCCCCAGGGCTCAATCACCGGATCGGTCTGGATGGCCGCCGCAGACACCGCGGAGGCTGAAGGCGCAGCAGCCGTCTCCCCTGTCCCGGCCTGCCCGCAGGCGGTCACAACCAGAAGCGCCAATGGCATGGCAAGAAGGCTAGAATAAACGGTGCGAGACGGGCGCATATGAATCCTCATTTTTGTTTTGGGGACTAGAGCTTTTCTCGCAGCGCAATGTCAAGTATTGGGCAAGCCATTCCCCCGCGCG
>CAZXXY010000224.1:0-2516 GCA_964644755.1 uncultured Hyphomonas sp.
TTTCCAGATCAACGCTGACAATCGAGTTGACCGTATTGATCAATGACACGGCATCAGCGCCACCACGCAGGGCCGCCTCCGCAGGGATCGTAATATCTGTCGTGTTCGGGGTCAGCTTGGTAAAAACCGGGACATTCACAACTTCCTTGACCCAACGCGTGACCTGCTCGACCAGTTCGGGCACCTGACCAATGGCCGAACCCATGCCCCGTTCACACATTCCGTGTGGACAGCCAAGGTTAAGCTCGATTCCCTGGACACCACTCTCGGCAATCCTGATCGCGAGATGTTTCCACAAATCTTCTTCGACAGGCGCCATCATCGAACCAATGATCACATGATCGGGAAATTCAGACCGCAGCTTGCGGATCTCTTCAAGATTGATCTCGAGCGACCGGTCGGTAATCAGCTCATTATTATTAATCCCATAGATTTCCCGACCGGTACCGCGATGGGCCGCATAACGGCTTGAAACATTCACAACAGGCGGATTGTCACCAAGCGTCTTCCAGACGACACCGCCCCAACCCGCTTCAAAAGCCCGGCGGCAATTTATGTATTTATCCGTAGGCGGCGCAGATGCCAGCCAAAAAGGGTTAAGCGACTCTACACCAGCAATATTACATCTCAGGTCTGCCATTTCATCCCTCCTTCAAAAACGCGTTGATCGCTCGTGCGGCCACTTTACCATCCTCAACAGATTGGACTGTGAGGTCCTCACCAGAGCGAATACAATCTCCACCCGCAAAGACACCTGAAAGGCTTGTCGCCCCTTCGGCATTGACGGAAATTTTGCCGCCCTCCAGAGCAAGCTCCCCCAAAGCCTCCGCCACCATCGACTGCCCGACAGCAACAAGAACCTGATCGGCATCAAGCTCGAAAGTCTCGCCCGTCATCTCAAGCGTGCCATTCGCACTGTTGGTGCGCTCCAGTCTGATGCCTTCGATATTTGTCTGCCCAAGCAAAGCAACAGGGGTCGCCCAGTGTACGATTGTCACGCCGTTCGTTGCGGCCAAATCCTGCTCGAAATCGGTTGCGCCCATTTCCTCGGGACCGCGCCGATAAGCAAGCGTAACGTTCCGCGCGCCCAACCGTTTCGATTGCACCGCAGCATCAATGGCTGTGTTGCCGCCGCCAATAACCACAACGTCATGACCATGATTGATCTGTGTTAGATCATCCGCCTGACGCAAGTCTTCGATAAAACCAAGCGCGTCCCGAACCCCGACCAAATCTTCGCCGTCCAAGCCAAGCTTACGTGCCTGTCCGAGTCCGACACCGATAAACACAGCATCATGCTTCTCTTGCAATTCTGCCAGCGCGATATCCCGACCAAGCGCCTTGCCGCTTTCGATTCTGATCCCGCCAACTTCCAGAATGAACGCCACTTCTTTGGCGGCAAAATCATCCACCATCTTATAAGCCGCCAGGCCATACTCGTTCAAACCACCAGGCTTGGATTTAGCCTCGTAGACAACAACATCATGACCTTCACATGCCAATGCATGGGCGCACGCTAGCCCCGCAGGTCCAGCGCCGACAATGCCGACAGTCTTTCCTGTCGGAGCTGCGCGCTCGAAGGGATGGCTCGTGGAGTTTTCGAGCAGGTGGTCAACCGCAACGCGCTGCAACTGCCCAATTTTGATAGGTTTGTTTTCGCCCGCTTCCAAAACACATTTCTGCTCGCAAAGCACCTCTGTTGGGCAGGCCCGAGCACAGGTTCCTCCCATAATATTCGCTTCCAGAATAGTCTTCGCGCTTCCAGTGAGATTATTGGTCGAGATTTGGCGAATAAATTTCGGAATATCAATCGAAGTCGGACAAGCCTGCACACAAGGCGCGTCATAACAGAATAGGCAGCGGCTCGATTCAATTCGGGATTCTTGCGCTGACAAGGGAGGATGGAGGTCATCAAAATTCTGCTCGACCTCATCGCGCGCAAGGGGATTGCCGTTAGACACTAGAGTAATACGTTCAGCCATGACCTTCTAATCTCAATCCTCTTTTTTGTTGATCATACGCGCTCCAACACGTTAGTCAATTTTTTTTGACCTATTGATCAAATTTAAACTTGCCTGTAGGCTTCGCACATAATTCCTAAATGCACTAACAGGGAGAGTGCGGTATGATCAGAAACGATACATTGCTCGAAAGACACAAAGCAGTTCTGCCGGATTGGGCTCCCGTTTACTACAAAAACCCAATTAGCCTTGTACGTGGGGAAGGCCGTCATGTCTGGGATAGTGATGGTATTGAATATCTCGATCTGTTTGGCGGTATTCTCACCACAATGACCAGCTATAACGAGCCTGCTGTCATCGATGCGATTCGCGATCAGGCCGGTAAGATGATCCACTCGTCGACCCTGTATCTTATCGAATCTCAAATCGAGTTAGCCGAGAAAATTGCCGAACTTTCAGGCATTGAAAATGCTAAAGTCTTTCTGCTGAATTCCGGCAGTGAGGCAAATGATGCGGCGCTTATGCTGGCAACAGCTTATCGCCAATCCAATCAGG
>CAZXXY010000225.1:0-2513 GCA_964644755.1 uncultured Hyphomonas sp.
ACCGGTTCGATATTCACAGACGGCCCAACCGCCATCTCAGTTTTGGACGCGGCGCGCATCTCTGCCTCGGCAATCATCTGGCGCGCATGAGTCTCCAAATTATCTTTAGCATCTTGCTAGAGCGGTTTTCGAGTATTGAGCTTGCCGGCGAGGGAGCTGTGTTCAAGCGGGGTCTGTCGGCACGAGGTCCGGCGCAACTACCTATTCGGCTGATGCATTGAGCATGTTAGCCTTAATTATCAGCCGGCATAAGCAGAGCGAGGAAATCGGATGGGCAGCCTGATCACTTTTTTTGATGGTGGCACGTTCACCGGTGTCATAGGCATGTGTGTGCTATTGCTGATCGCTTATATGTTTTCGACAAATCGAGAACATGTTAATCCGCGTATCATACTTAGTGCACTGTTTTTGCAAATTGGTTTGGCCATATTTGTACTTAAGGTGAGTTTTGGTCAGGCACTTCTCGCGGGAGCTGCGAACGGCGTAGGCTTGCTGATTAGTTACGCTGATGCTGGGATTTCTCTTATCTTCGGACAGTTAAGCGGAGATCAATTTGGAACGATCTTTGCGATACATGTTTTGCCGGTCATCATATTCTTCTCAGCGCTTACATCGGTGCTTTATTATCTCGGTTTTATGCAGGTAATCGTACGGGTTCTTGGTCGCGGGCTCAGTGTTGTTATGGGAACACAACCGCTGGAGTCATTGAATGCGGCGGCGAACATCTTCTTGGGTCAGACGGAAGCTCCATTTGTTATTCGACCGTATCTCCGAAATATATCAAATGAGCAGCTTTTCGCGATTATGGTGTCGGGCATGGCGTCGGTATCAGGCACGATTTTGGCGGCGTATGCATTGCTTGGTGTCCAAACCGAGTACCTTCTGGCTGCGGCATTCATGACAGCGCCTGGGGGTTTGTTGATGGCGAAATTGATGATGCCAGATAACCCCAAAGATGTAGGAAAGACGACTGATACATCCTTCGATCTTCCTGATGATGAAGACAGGCCCAGCAGTGTTTTTGTTGCTGCCGCGCAGGGGGCCGAAGACGGAGTTAAGCTCGCGCTCAGCGTTGGCGGGATGCTTATTGCATTTGTCGCCTTGATCGCATTGCTCAACGGAATGCTGGGCGGCTTCGGTAATCTATTTGGATGGGACGATCTATCCGTTCAGATGCTTCTCGGCACCGTTTTTGCGCCGCTGATGAGCCTCCTCGGCATTCACTCCTCAGAGATAGACATAGCGGGCAGGCTAGTCGGGGAAAAACTGATTTTGAACGAGTTCGTTGCCTATATCAGTTATGGTGACATACAGGCGAGCCTCAGCCCCAAGGCACAAATTATGACCACGATCGCCCTGTGTGGATTTGCGAACTTTTCATCTATCGCTATCCAGATTGGTACGCTTGGTAATCTCATCCCGGACAAGAAGGATGAGATCGGCCGCCTCGGCCTTCGTGCCGTTTCAGCCGCAACACTTTCCAACCTGATGAGTGCGACGATCGCAGGTATCATCTTTACAGTTTGATTGTTAGTTCGCGTACTACCTTAACACCTGGCGCCTTCCAAGCGCGACTTTGATAGTTCGTTAAAGCCACTCAGAAGAACGGGCTCACATATAATGGTATGTGAGCCCGCTTCAGTCGTATGTGGGTCTATGAAAGGGACCTGATGCTTAGAAAGTTTTAGAGAATTTAGCACCAAACTCGCTGACATCATTGTTCAGAATGTTCAGGATGTATGGCCCGACATCGAGCGCGGCTTGAACATAGCGTTCATCGGTTACGTTCTTACCATAGATGCCGAAGCTCCAATCGCCTTCGTTCGAGAAATAGGTGACATCGAAGCCAAGTAGATCCCGGCTGTCAATCGCCGTTGATTCGCTATTGTTCGGCGCCCCTTCGATATCGTCCCGGAACGAATAATCAAGCCGTGCGGTCAGGTCGCCGGTTGGTAAGTTGAAGGTGTACTGTGGGCCGATTGCAAGCGTCCAGCGCGGGGTGAGGGCTGGTGTATCGCCGTCATTGATAGAGCTGTCTGCATCAACAACCGCTCCAATCGGAACAGGTACATTGGTAAATTCAGCATCAATGAAGCCGACAGACGTGTTGAGTACAAAGTTCCCAAAGTTGAAATTTCCTTCCCATTCAAAACCGAAAGCACGTGAGTCTGCAGTAATCGTCGCGGTGTTAAAGCCGGTCGCGTCGGTAAAACTGACTTGTCCTGGGAAATCATCATATTCCGTATAAAAACCAGACAGCGACATTTGCAGCCACTCGAAAGGCTCGCCTTTGATGCCGCCTTCATAATTGGTCGCGATGACTGGATCGGTTGCCGCGAACAGGTCGTTTGCAAAGGCTGCAAAAAACGGCCTTGCCGGGAACTGACCTGACTGGAAGCCGCGGGCAACAGTTGCGAATGTACTGAGATTATCGGTCAGATTATAAGTAGCCGAGACTTCCCATGTGACCTCGTCGAAATCGGCTTCATTGCCAAATTGTGGTGCAAAACCAA
>CAZXXY010000226.1:0-2498 GCA_964644755.1 uncultured Hyphomonas sp.
GCCTCCGGCAGCAGTGTTATCTGGCTAAGGCAAACGCCTACCAGCCGCAGGTGCGGCCTTCGTTTTCTTCCTTGAGAAATGTCACCAGCGGATCAAAATAGGCCGCAATCGATGAGCCATCCATTTCGCGGGTGCCGGTAAAGGCTTCCAGCGCGTCGGGCCATGGCTGGCTTGCACCCAGCTCCATCATCGCATTGAACCGCTCGCCAACTTCTTTGTTGTTATAGATCGAGCAGCGGTGCAGTGGGCCTTCCCAGCCAGCCATTTCACAGGCCGCTTCATGGAACTGGAATTGCATCACAAAGCTCAGGAAGTAGCGCAAATACGGCGTATTCCCGGGAATATGATACTTCGCACCCGGATCAAATGCATCGGCAGGACGCGGTCCCGGCGGAATGATGCCCTGATTTTTCAGCCGCGTATCGACCCAGCTCTGATTATATTCGCTAACCGGCGTTTCCCCTCGCAAGACACCCCAGCGCCAGCTATCAACCGAGATTGCAAATGGCAGGAACGCTATTTTGTCGAGCGCCGTATTCATCAACAGCGCCAGATCAGCATCTGCCGATGGCTCTTCCTCGATCAGCCCGATTTGCTTCAGATAGCTCGGCGTAATCGAGAGGCTGACAAAGTCGCCAATCGCCTCGTGGAACCCGTCATGCGCGCCGTTCTTATGGAGGAAATCCTGATCCTTATATGCGCGCTGATAGTAATTGTGGCCAAGCTCGTGATGGACCGTAAAGAAGTCCTCGGCGTTTACCTCGGTGCACATTTTGATGCGGATATCTTCTTCATTGTCGAGATCCCATGCCGAGGCATGACAGACCACTTCGCGGTCGCGCGGGCGAACAATCTGGCTGCGTTCCCAAAAGGTCTCCGGCAATTCGCGAATGCCAATCGATGAGAAGAAACCCTCGGCCTGTTCGACCATCGAGACCGGCGTAAACCCCTTTTCCTCGAGTATCGCGGTCAGATCATAGCTTTCGCCAGCCGTTTCAGGTGCGACCAGAGGATAAATGCTCGACCAGCTCTGGGCCCACATGTTTCCAAGCAAGTCCGCACGGATCGGGCCATCCGCTGCTTGCACCTCATTGCCATATTCCTGATTGAGTTCGGCGCGGACATAACAATGCAGTTCTTCATAGAGCGGTTCGACCTGCGTCCAGAGGCGTTCAACTTCGGCGGACATGGCTTCCGGCTCCATATCGTAATTGGACAGCCACATATCGGCGACATTATCGAAGCCCAGCTCGTTTGCGCCTTCATTGGCAATGTCCACCATGCGGGCATATTCGTCACGCATGACGGGTGAGACCGTCCGCCAGCCTTCCCAAACCGCTTGCAGTTCTTCAGGGTCGCGCGACGTTTCGATGATAGTGGACAGCTGGTCGAGGTTCAAATCCTCGCCCTTATAGTTGAATGTGCCCGTGGCATATGTGCTGTCGAGACGTGTGGTGATTTGTGCCAGCTCGTCGGCGGCGCCTTCGGTGGAGGGGGCAGGGATGGTGATGCCTGAACGCAGGATCTGGATTTTACGGGCGAGATCAGCGGGCAGGTCGAGGCCCTCGAACTGTTTGGTGCCATTGGCCAGCCGGACCGCCATTTGCGTCGATTCCGAGCCTGCGCGGGCGGCGAGGAAACTTGTGTCGTAGGTGATGTTCGTGGCCTGATTCCAGAAAACACGCGCAGCATATTCGCTTTGCTCGGCGAGCTCGGCTTCAGCGGCTTCGACATAGGCCATGGCGTCTTCGACGGTCGGCGCAGTGTCTTCTTCTGCGACAACCACTGCTGCAGCGGTCGCGTCTGCTGGCGTTTCGACCGCAGCCGGTGCGGGATTGGTCACACTGGCAAGGCCGGGGAATGTTTCGTTCAGGGTTTCGCAGCCTGTCAGCGCGAAGGCAGCGAGCATAGCCGCGCTGGTCATCATTCTGGTTTT
This sequence comes from uncultured Hyphomonas sp., assembly GCA_964644755.1. Lineage (GTDB taxonomy): Bacteria > Pseudomonadota > Alphaproteobacteria > Caulobacterales > Hyphomonadaceae > CALLCD01. The sequence continues at coordinate 1,937 of CAZXXY010000226.1, forward strand.
CATTAGGAGGGTCCTTTCCCTTTCTGGGTCAGGGGCGATTGATTTGCCCCCAGAAGCTAGAAATTGCAGAAAACCCGCCCCCGCGCAGAAGGTCAATGCGGGCCGGCTATGTTTTTTTCGCAGTTGGTGCGACAGGTTTTGTGAACCGGCGCGTTAAACTTGTATCCCAGAAAGAAAAAAGGAGAATAAAAATGATAAAATCCTTCCTCGCTGCTGCCGCACTTGTCGGCCTCGCCACACCGGCTGCTTTTGCGCATGGCGCCCACAATACGAGAGTTGTGACCAAGACTGTCGCGCCTGTTATTGCTGTCTCTACGTCAAACCGCCGCTTTGCGCGGGCAAATAACCGCCGGTCGCAAGTGATCGTACAGACGCCTGTTTTGAGCATTTCCACGCCTGTTCTGAAGGTTGTTGCAACGCCGACACGTAGAGCCGTTGCGAAGACGCGCTTTACGCCTGTGCGCTCGAACCGCGTCATTGTCCGGCGCTAGATTGCGTTGATACAGAATATCTGCACTGCCCCCCCAATTCCCTAAAGTGAAGGTGCAGATACGGCCGCCGG
>CAZXXY010000227.1:0-2494 GCA_964644755.1 uncultured Hyphomonas sp.
CGGTCAAAATCTTCTATAAATCAGGCTGATTCTAAGAAGATGGGATAGCCCGAATGTCAGATGCTCCAGAGCAGCCAGAAGAGACCCCTGAAACCGCAGGAGAGGACGCCGCTTACGACGCCGATTCCATCAAGGTTCTGAAAGGGCTTGAAGCCGTGCGCAAGCGGCCTGGAATGTATATTGGCGACACCGATGACGGGTCCGGTCTGCACCATATGATCTATGAAGTCGTGGACAATGCGATCGATGAAGCCTTGGCCGGACACGCCGATCTTGTCACCGTAACCCTGCATGATGATGGCTCAGCCGAAATTACCGACAATGGACGCGGCATTCCGGTCGGCATGCACGAAAGCGAAGGCCGGTCAGCAGCCGAAGTGATCATGACCGAGCTGCACGCGGGCGGAAAATTCGACTCCAATTCCTACAAAGTCTCTGGTGGCCTGCACGGGGTCGGCGTCTCGGTTGTGAACGCTCTGTCTGACTGGCTCGACCTTACCATCCACCGCGACGGCAAAGAGCATTATTGCCGTTTTGTCGATGGCGGCCACACCGAAGCGCCCTTGGTCGAAAAGGGCGACAGCCCCGAGCGCGAAGACGGCAAAGGCGTCTATACCGGCACCGCCGTGCGCTTTCTCGCCTCCGACAGCACATTCACAATGGTCGAATATGACCGCAAAACGCTTGAACACCGGCTGCGCGAGCTGGCCTTCCTGAATTCCGGCGTGAAAATCCTGTTCCGCGATTTGCGTGAAGCCGAGCCTTGGGAGATTGTGCTCGAATATGAGGGCGGGGTGAAAGCCTTTGTCGAGCACCTCGATCGCGCCCGTACCGCGCAAATCCCCGAGCCGATCTATGCCATCGCCGAGAAAGACGGCGTCACGGTCGAAGCCGCGATGGAGTGGAATGACAGCTATCACGAGAATGTCCTCTGCTTTACCAACAACATCCCCCAGCGCGATGGTGGCACCCATTTGGCAGGCTTTCGTGGCGCGCTCACCCGTGTGATCAACAAATACGCGGCCGAAAGCGGCGTTGCGAAGAAAGAGAAAGTCTCGATCACGGGCGATGATGCGCGTGAGGGGCTGACCTGTGTTTTGTCGGTCAAAGTGCCTGACCCGAAATTCTCGTCCCAGACCAAAGACAAGCTGGTCTCGTCCGAGGTTCGTCCCGTGGTCGAAAGTCTGATGACAGAGAAACTGTCCGAATGGTTTGAAGAGCATCCCAAAGAAGCCCAGCAGATCATGATGAAAATCGTCGAGGCCGCTGCGGCGCGCGAAGCGGCTCGCAAAGCCCGCGATCTGACGCGGCGCAAGACGGCGCTGGACATCAGCTCCTTGCCGGGGAAACTCGCCGATTGTCAGGAAAAAGACCCGTCCAAATCCGAGCTTTTCATCGTGGAGGGTGATTCTGCGGGCGGATCGGCCAAGCAGGGCCGGTCGCGTGAAAATCAGGCGATTTTGCCTCTGCGCGGCAAGATTTTGAATGTCGAACGGGCGCGCTTTGACAAAATGCTGTCCTCCGATCAGGTCGGCACGCTGATTATGGCGCTGGGCGCGGGCATTGGCCGCGACGAATTCGATATCGAGAAACTGCGCTACCACAAAATCATCATCATGACCGATGCCGATGTCGACGGCGCGCACATCCGGACGCTGCTTTTGACCTTCTTCTATCGGCAAATGCCGCAAATTATCGAGCGCGGCTATCTCTACATCGCCCAGCCGCCGCTCTACAAAGTGTCCAAAGGCCGCTCCGAGCGCTATCTCAAAGACGATCCGGAAATGGAAACCTATCTCATCGAAGAGGGTACGACCGGCGAAATGCTGATTCTGGCCGATGGCACCCAGATTGCCGGGGAAGATTTGCGTGGCCGTGTGCGCGAGGCGGCCCTGTTCAAACAGGCCATGTGGCGGATGTCGCTACGGGCGCCGGGCTTTCTGGTCGAGCATGCCGCCATTGCCGGCGCGCTGGCTGCGGGAGCCGGTAGCGACGAAGCTGCGGCCACGGCGGCACGGCTGAACGTGATCGCGGAAGAAGGCGAAGACACTTGGGAAGGCCAGTTTGAAGACGGCAGCCTGATTTTGAAGCGCACTGTGCGCGGGGTCGATGAAAAAGCCGTGCTTGATGAGCAGATGCTCGCCAGTCAGGATGCAAAACGTCTGGCCGAGCGGGCGAAGACCGTGCGCGAAATTTATCCCGAACCATCCATTCTGCGCCACGAAAAGAGCGGTGATATCGAAGTTACAGGGCCAACCAGCCTGTTCGAGGCCATCCTCGCCTCGGGCCGGAAGGGCCTCTCGATCCAGCGCTATAAGGGTCTTGGCGAAATGAACGCCGACCAGCTCTGGGAAACCACGCTGGACGCGAATGCGCGGACTTTGCTGCGTGTGCGGGTTGATCACGCCGATGAGGCGGATGACATGTTCTCGCGCCTGATGGGGGATGTTGTCGAACCACGCCGCGAGTTCATTCAGGCCAATGCGCTTGAAGC
>CAZXXY010000228.1:0-2493 GCA_964644755.1 uncultured Hyphomonas sp.
TAGCGATTCTAGATGTCGCGTTTTGAGAACGGATGGATGCTCGTCTCCCAGGACACGCTCCTCAACCGGCAGGAGGGATTGTACCTTGCTCAGTGCTTCAGCGGATTGGCTCGTCGCATGAAGTAACTGTGCTTCCAGATGTCGCGCTGCGAGAACGGATGGATGTTCGTCTCCCTGTACACGCTCCCAAACTGGCAGGAGCGTCTGCACCTTAGTCAGCGCCTCAGCGGATTGGTCCGTCGCATAAAGCAATAGCGATTCTAGATGTCGCGCTGCGAAAACGGATGGATGTTCGTCTCCCTGTACACGCTCCCAAACTGGCAGGAGGGCTTGTACCTTACTCAGTGATTCAGCGTATTGGCCTGTCGCATCAAGCAACTGCGCTTCCAGATATCGGGTTGAGAGAACGTCTCGATGCTCATTTCCTTGTACATGTTCCCGGACTGGCAGAAGGGTCTGCACCTTGCTCAGTGCATTAGCAAATTGGCCGGTCGAATAAAGCAGCTGCGCTTCTAGGTTTCGCGTTGAGAAAACGTCTGGATGTTCGTTTCCTTGTACACGTTCTTGAACCGGCAGGAGCGCCTGCACCTTGCTCAGACCCTCAGCGGATTGACCGGAAAAGAGATATGATTGCGCCTGTTTATATCGCGCAGCAAGACCTGATTGTTCTTCTAATAATCCCGAACGGCTGGCGACCAAGACGCATCTGGTATCGAGCCGCTCAGACACGCGGTAGGCTCCTTTAACAAACGCTTTTTCACGAACCTCCACTATTGCGCTCATCAACGCTATCGCATCGGCAGTGTCGCGCGGCAGGCGCATATCGGACAATGTAGCGGTTACATCAGACGTAGCCGCATCCCCCCAGAGAAGGTTTAGCTCATCGAGTATCGCCAGCGCTTCCTCATTACCGGGATCAAGCGATTTTGCCAGGCGTGCAAACCGGATCGCAGATGCGAGTGGCGTTTGATCCTTAAGGTCAATAGATCCAGCATAGATGCCTGCAAGATCAATGCTGACACGGCTAAGCTCAGGGCTGACGCGCTCTAGGCCCTCTGTGAGGTGAGCATGCGCGATCTCATGATTGCCATCGCTGCGTTCAACTTCAGCCTTCTCAAGCCAGGCGCTAGGCATCCAGTCAGCCAATTCACTTTCTGCTCGGTCTCTATCGTCTTCAGCTGCCGCCCTGGCGATCTCCAGTCAGTCATTTTCTTGTTCTAGCAAGCGTTTACGGGTGCGCCAGGTTCGGATTCCAAGGAACCAGCCTATGATTGGGATCATCAGGGGGAATAGTATCGTTGCAGCAATCGCAATTTGATCAACTGCGTCTTTTTTAAGAAACGTCGCCCAAACATCACTAAAGAATGTAAAAGTCTCACCCATAAAATAGAGGTAAGAAGTCCGCTGCTATTTGTCTAGCAATGGACATAACTTGTTCTATTTCTCTCGCGGCTGTTTAGATTATCAGTGTCTTAAAGTGGGCGATTTAAGCCGCACGCTAATGTCCAGTTTTGCGCCCATACCAGCAATGCCGAGTGTCTGTTGTGGGGCGAGAATAAGCCGCTCAAATACTGTTTAGATGACAACGTCTTCGCAGGCTGTAAGGTGTCGGCTGGTCCTTAAACAAACGGAAAATGATACGGAAACATGATTGATTACCCCTTGAATAGCAGCGAGCTAGAGAGATGGCGTCTGTCAACACAAAGCCAGTCGATCGAACCTCTCTCTATCAAATTGCTAGAAGGCGTTGGTGTTGAAGCAGGAAAGCACGTTTTAGATTTAGGGTGTGGACCGGGCGGGTTGTCTATTCTTGCTGCTCAGAGAGTTGGGCCTCATGGGTCCGTCACCGGCGTGGATAGAGATCCGGAGCAACTCAGCGCAGCCCGGAAAAATGCGGAGAACGCAGGTGTAACAAACATCGAATTCGTATGTAGTGAACTCAACGATTATGCACCACCACGGTTATATGATGTGATTATTGGCCGGTACGTCCTCATCTATGTCCAAGACCCGGACGTACTCATTGAGAAGGTTTCGAAATGGTTGGCAGCCAATGGGCGCTTCGGATTTCTGGAAATGGACCTCTTCAAAGATGTCAGAAGCCATGTCTGGCCACCCGTCTCCAATGAGACTGCAGATGCAATAAAGTATATTGGCAAAATCATGATCGATGCAGGCATACATACATATATGGGAACCCGCCTCCCAAGTATACTCATGAAGTATGGTGCAATTGGGATCGCAAGTGATGCTCCGCCACAGATCGGACCGAGATCGCTAGCGCTCCCATTAGCAGCCCTCAAATCCGTTCTGCCTTTAGCGAAGAAGTTGGGCGATCCTGACGCTGACAAATATGATCCAGACGTCCTTTATGAACGAGAAACAGAAGAGCGGGATGAAACGACCGTAACCACACCACCACTCTCCGTCGCTGCCTGGACTACACCTCCCAATTAGTTCCTTCGGCTTATACTAGGCGTCCTTTTCTGGGCG
>CAZXXY010000229.1:0-2487 GCA_964644755.1 uncultured Hyphomonas sp.
TTACCGAAAGTTCACCAAGATAGAAATTTGCATTGGCATCGTCGGGGCGGATCTTGATCGCAGTTTTGAGCTGTTGCTCAGCAAGCTCTAGTGTGCTCAGCAATGGAGCCTTCTGCCCACGAATTTGGAGCTCGTCAAATAGCCTTACCGTACGAGTGCCTGCTCGTCGCGACTCAATCGCGAATGACTCATACGACGCCCAACTGGTTGCTATTGCTGCCAACAATAGCAGCCCCAACACTGCAAATTTTTGAATTGAGGATGGATGGTTGGCGATGTCCTGCTGGTCTGATTCGGTTTTTCGGGAATTGGACTTTTTGGCCGGAGAGGCTGCATGTCCTATAATACCACCCATTAACGCAGCCAGCGCAATTGCATTGGCTGGTTGGTAAATCCCGAAATCCAAAGCCGCCGCTAAAACTTGCCCGACGAGGCAGATTACTCCCGCGATTCCCAAGGCGCGATGATAGGCGTCTTTGCGATAGATTAGCCGAATCGATGCTACGATGCAAAGAAACAAAGAAATCAACAGTAAGAGTAGACCACCGACGCCCATTTCGATCAGTGTCTCGATATAGACCGATTCTGCGTGCGCGAACGTTTTTGTGGAAAAGAAGCTATCAAACGACGGTGATACCAAACGATAGGTTCCATTTCCGCAGCCTAGCAACCAGTTGTTTTGGGCAAACGGAATCGCATCGGTCCAGTGCTGAATCCGGGGACCGGCGGCAGTTGACAAGTCCCCTAACGAGTCAAGTTCTTTGACAATGCTATCTGACTGGTCAGTGTAGTTTACGAGTGCCAGTCCTCCCACAAGTATGGCGAGTGTCAATGCAATCCCGACCAAGCGGTTGGTCCTAGTGATTAAGAAGCAGCCCAGCATGCCTGAGCAAGCCAGCGACAGCATGCCGCCGCGGGAAAAAGAGGTGCATATCCCGGCAACAATCGTGGTCAGTGCGGTTAAAAAGTAGAGGTGCCGAGATTCCATCCGCGCGACGGCTTCGATGATTCGAGAGAGAATACCTTGCCTGGCATCTGAACCCCAGCCACTTCCGTCTAGGAATAAGTTTGCTGGAGCTTGATCTGTGTCCCAAACGTGTAGTTTGTAGGCAATAAAAAACATCGCTGCGCTAAAGCCAATTAAGAGAAACCCCGCTGCATTGTTTCCGTTGACGAAGGGGCCAAATGGGGCTCCACCGCCAACTAGTTCGTACTGCCACAGTACTTTTCCATTGTAGGAAAGCCGTTGTAAGATTCCGACGAAACTGACTGCTACCCCAGACACTGCCAAGGCAACCAAAACTGGGGTCAAACGACTGGGACGATCCAGTACAACAGTGGCTAAGAAAAACACACCTACTGCTAGGATCAAATCAACCAATTTTTCGCGGGTAGCCGCGGGATAGACCGACACCGGTCGTTTGGTCGATTTTTCAACTACCGTCGTCGCCAGCGTATTGCTAGAGGGCGTTTCAGAATCAGTCGCCTCTGTCTGTGCGGTCTGACTATCGTTGTCGTTTTTTGCTGTCGGGTTAGGCGACTGGTTGATCGTTTGATGGAGCGAAATGGCTGGGTTGGCGGCGCCGAATTGTTGCTGCAACCAGCTACTGGTACTACTGGCTTGAAAGGCGGTGAAAAGACAACCGACGGTCAGTACCAACCAGATAAGGGGGAGGCTGATTTTCGGGTCTTTCCCCCCCGATCTACTTGGTTTTGAGGCCAAAAGGGTTGTGAAGGTCACGAATAGAATGGCTGCGCCAAGCCCCAGCAGTACTAGTCGGGTGAAGGGCCAGTTCCCGCCGATGAACCAAGGCGTCGTAAAAACCGCTGCAGCAAGGATGTACGAAATAGCGCGAAGCACGAAGGATTACCTTTAAGAAATTTGGTCGCCTGATTATTCAGGTTGATAGAAAAGGTTGTTTGTGTTGAGCGTTCCTATGTTACGAGCTTTCATCTGTGAGTTGCAGATGAATGGTGAAGCACCCTGAGGAAAACGGGCAGCTGAAACAAAAGCTCGTTTTTTTGAATCACACTCTGAGGTCGATTAAAATGAAGAATTTCTTTTTGGGATGTGCAGCGCTCGCTCTTGTAGCTGCACCAATAATTGCTCAAGAGGCAACCGTTCAGCAAACCGAAATCATGACACCCTCTGTTGAAAGGATTGAAATCAACGAAGATGGCAGTCTGACAGGTAAGGTATACGCAAAAGTCGCCAGCGAAGAAATACCAGTTGATGCCAAGGTAACCTTGGCAAAGAACGGCGTCGTCATTGAAGCTGTACAGACCGAAAACGGCTCGTTCTCGTTCGCTAACATCGCTCCTGGGGCGTACACATTATCCGGCAGTGCCGTTGGTTTTACCGGTGTCCAGACTTATGACGTCGGTCCTTACACTGGGGCAGGTTCAACCTTCAGCTTGGATTTGCAAAACACAAATAATCTAGTCCAACAGGCACCGCAAAGTTTCCAAGCTTCACCTATCTATAAT
>CAZXXY010000230.1:0-2442 GCA_964644755.1 uncultured Hyphomonas sp.
GCTCTCACTCTGTATGGCCTGAAAAACTGTGACACCTGCAAGAAAGCGGTCAAAGCGCTTGAAGCTGCGGGCAAAACAGTGAGCTTTACCGATATCCGCGCCGAGACCGACCTTGCTGCCAAAGTGCCGCTCTGGCTCGAGGCAGCAGGCGCCGACCTTCTGGTCAATCGCCGCTCGACAACATGGCGCACGCTCGACGAGGCCGCGCGCGGCTCTGACCCGCAAGCCTTGCTGGTGGCCAATGCGACGTTGATCAAACGGCCCGTGATCGAAGACGGCGCACAGGTGCATGTCGGTTGGTCGAAATCTGTTCAGGCCGCGCTTGGCATTTAGTCTGTCTTGCGCCTAGTCAAACCGGACAAGGCCTTCAAGGTCATCAAGCTGGCTTTGCATATGGCCCCTCACATCCTGAACCGCCTGATTATAAACGGTCGGGCCGATGGCTTTGAGCACCGCGTCGAGAAAGGCTTCAGCCCGAAAGTCGGATAAATCCTCCTCGATCACCGATTTGTAAGCCTGTTGCAGCGCCCGCAGGGCCTCGGCCTTTCGAATGTCATCGAGTTTCATTGCCATCGTCTATTGTTCCTTTGTTGAGACTTGCCCGCCATGATGAGGCCGCAAACCTGAAGTCAAATTGCCACTCATCAGACAAGTGTTCGGACCCATTGCCCATGCTCTATCTCAAATATTTTGCAGCCGCTTGTGCCCTTTCGTTTCTCGGAGGGTGTCTTGCCAGGACAGCGGTTGGCACCGTTGCGAAAGTCGGAACGACCGCCGTGGGGGTAACGGCGAAGGCGGCGGTTGGCACGGTCAAACTCGGGGCACGCGGGGTCGGTGCCGTGCTGACTGACAATCCGCGCATATCCAAACGGACGCTTGCCGACCGCGCCGGACGCCAGATCGGCGCGCGGGGACGCCATGTGACGGTCTCCAACATCTATGAAGACCTCAACCGCACCGATTACACGGCGACAACGCCAGACGGCCAGCATTACAATTGCGCGATCATCGAAACCGATGAAGGACTGTCTGACGCCGCATGTGCGCCTATCTGAGTACACTCATAGGTAGATAAGTGATTTTAAAGCCGGCCGGTTAAGCCTATACTTCGATATGCTTCGGTTTGGCCTCCTGATGATCTGTCTTATCGCACTGCCCCGCAGTTTTGGCGTGGGGCAACCGGACGAGCCGCGCGTCTGCTTTACCGCCGACACCGAGCTTGCTGGACGGATCAGAACATTCAAGTCCAATGGACCGCAATGTCTGCCCGGTCAATTTGGCTGCGGCTCGCGCGGAGGACCGGGCTATCGGAGTTATGTCACGGGGGACTGCGTTGGCTGGGACACTCTGATCAAAGATTGTGGACCGGCGCCACATCGTGATTGCTTTGCCGAATGCCTTGCGCCCGCTGGCACCTGCACACTCCCCCAATCCTTGATCGACGAGCTTGTCTCGAATGCGAGGCCGCGCCGGACGCCAGATGATCTCGAGCAAAAGCCCGAAAGGCGCCGCGCCGACGCGCAATGAAGACACATTGCGCCCCTACTCGGCGCGTTCCCTACTCGGCGCTTTGCCGGGCGGCGAGACGCTGGTCGATATAGTCCTGGAACACATCGATGGTCGAGTCCGTGATCCCGCATGATCTGACAGGCTTGGGCTCTTTGCGGTCGAGGAAATTCACTGTCCAGCAATCCTTGAACACCGAGCAATAGCACACGCTGACATCGAGCCCGTCCATCGGCGTGCCCCACTGTCCGCGCAGATACGCCGTCAGATCACCAGAAGCCCCGCCGATCCGGTAGGACACTGGCGTCAGGGCTTCGCCGGGGCGGACATAGCCCGTTGCGGGCCGTTCGGTCAGGGTCGCCCAGCTGCGCATCCGGCCGGTCATGATCGTCTCGTCAAACACTGTATAATCGGTCACCGTCTCGCCATGGACAGTCGGGGTCACAGACTGGACATGCGCCAGCCCCGCGCCGACATTGTTCAGGCTCACCTCGAAGAATTGCCGCGTGTCTCCGCCCGCATCGGTCTTGCCAAGATAGCCCAGATCAATGTCGATGATCGGCAGGACTTCTGCCTTCTGCGTCTTCTCTTCAAGTTGGTGCGCAGCGTATGCCGTGATGATGCCGATAAAGGAAATCAGCAGCGCCAGAATGGCCGTCAGCAAGCCGATATCAATCCGCTTGAGCAGTGATTTATGGGGTTGTTTTACTGGATCAACGCCCGGAATTAACGGATTCTCTTCTGTCATTTTGGTATGCCCTCTCTCTATGCGGATAAATTAGAGGCGTTCGGCGCAGGGCGCAAAGCAAAAAAAGAATTTTTGGGGGAACCAGCGCCAAGTGCGCTCTCGCCAGAGTCTTGTCTGCATCTCAATCACGTAAGGGCCGCAATTCTCCTGCCACGGAAAGACCAACGTTAACCCACATGCTCCACGGG
>CAZXXY010000231.1:0-2403 GCA_964644755.1 uncultured Hyphomonas sp.
CGGCGAACACGGCGGCCGTCTTGCTGCGCTCGACCTGTGAGGGACACCCGAACGGATTGGCCAATGGCTCCGATCAGGTTGGCCGGAATTACATGTTCCACACGATGACAGCGATTGTCTCGATGACGGCGCATACGGTGGATGCGGACTTTCCTAAAACTCTAGGGGTCAATGATTTCTATTGGGGCGATCCCGACGGCAGTTATGATTATCCGATGGGCCATGTCCAGACGCTCGAATATATGAAGGGCGAAACCATTGAAGGCCAGATCAAAGAGATGGTGCCGACGGGGCTGATCCCGGGTTTCCTCTCGCGCAATATCGCCAAACGTATGCTGAGCTTTCTGGTTCTGTCCGAAGACCTGCCTTTGCCTGAAAACCGCATTCGCTGGGACGGCAAACAGATCCATCTGGAATACACTTATAATAATCTTGAAGGGCATAAACGCCTCGTCGCCAAGATGGACAATGCGCTCGATAATTTTGCCGATGAGAAACACAAGATTTGGGACCATCACTATCAGGTCAGCTCGCTATTGCCGATCTATGGCACCGCGCATCAATGCGGTACGGCGCGCATGGGAGACGACCCGGCGACGAGCGTCGTCAACAAAAATTGCCGCGCGCATGAGGTGTCCAACCTCTTTATCACTGACACGAGTGTCTTCTGTTCTTCAGCCGCCGTGAACCCGACCCTGACCCTTGTGGCAAATGCCTTGCGCGTGTCGGAGGTTATTCGCCAACGGCTGATGGGCGCTGCGCCAATTGTTCCGGTTATTGAGCTGGAGCAAGAGGCCGAAGCGCCGCCAAAGCAGGGCCGTAAGAAGTTTCTCGGCATATTCTAGCGCCATTACATTTTGACCACTTGCCTTGGAAGAAACCAAGACAGGGCATTTTCTCGCCTTAGTCTGCCGCCTTTATGTTCTAAAGAAACATGGAGGACAGCATGCGCGAACAGTCATGGTTTAAAACGGGTTTGGTTTATGGAGCGGCCAGCTTGGCGCTTGTTCTGGCAGCCTGCGAGACGACCGAGAGGAAAGAGTCTCTGTCAGATGGCGAAGACACGGCGGTTGTCGATACTGTCATTGTAACAGGTACAAGAACCGATGAAGCCGTCTCGGCACCTGATGCCGCGCCGGCTCTGCCCTCTGCCATTGCCGCCGAGCGCTCCGCAGATTTCAGTAAGTCTGCTCCCCCACCGGGTATTGCACCACCTGGAGATTCGCGCCCTCAACCGGAGCCGCAATCTGGATTGCTGACGGCTGGTGACTATGATGACGTGCTCAATCCGGACCTCTACAAAGCCTATCTCGACAAGACCCTGCAGGATCAGGGCATAGCCGGACGTAAAGACCTTCCCTTTGTCGATGCCGCAGACCGGATCGCCGTGCAGGTCACCGACCGGCTTGGGAAACCGATGCCATTTGCTGACATCGAGCTGACCAGCGCGCAAGGCGAGCCAATGTTTCCGCTGCGCACAGGCGCAAATGGGACGGTTTATCTCTATCCGGCTTTTGATGGGCTTGAGGCTGGAACCCAGATCAAAGTCTCTGTTGATGGCGGCGAGGCGCAAACCCGATCCTTATCGGAAAACCTGCTTGAGGAAGGCGGCGCAATGCCGTTCATTGTTTCGGCGGATGCCGCACCAATCCAGAAGCTCGATGTCCTGCTGACGCTTGATGCCACAGGCTCCATGACAGATGAAATGCGCTATTTGCAGACCGAGCTGACCTCGATCATGACCCGAATGGAGCGATCAAACCCCGAGCTTGATATTCGCGCCGGACTGATCGTCTATCGCGACAAGGGGGACGACTATGTCATCCGTGATTTCGATTTTACAGCTGATCTCGATGCTTTCAAAAACACGCTGGCCCAGCAGGAAGCAGATGGCGGGGGCGACTTTCCAGAAGCCATGCACACTGCGATGGAGCGGGGGCTGGGCCTAAGCTGGCGCGAAGATGCGATCAAGGTCAATTTGCTCGTGGCCGATGCGCCGCCCCATGACAGCCAAATCACAGCGACATGGGAAACGGCCCTGCATGCACGGGTGCGCGGCATTCACACCGTGCCGCTTGCCGCAAGCGGTGTTGACCCGACAGCGGAATTTCTCATGCGGGCTATGGGGCAGCTGACCGGCGGTCGCTATCTGTTTCTGACCGATGATAGCGGTGTTGGAAATCCCCATGCCGAACCTACGGTCGATTGCTATATCGTCACCCCGCTCAACAGCCTTGTGCAACGCGTGCTTGAGAGCCTTGTGCTCGGACGCAGAGTCGAACCGATGGGAGATATCGTCATCCGCACCGTTGGCAATTATCAGGCCGGTGTGTGCAAGCTCGACGAGCCGGAGGTGCAATAGCTCCGCGCTCTAGAACTGGAAGTAGATAAACGGGCGATAGC
>CAZXXY010000232.1:0-2386 GCA_964644755.1 uncultured Hyphomonas sp.
GTTGCGATCAGCGTACGGTCGCCCAAGACATCTTCAAATCGCGACCCAACGCGCGACAAAATGCTGTTGCGCACCCAATCAAGAATGGCAAATCCTGTATAGAGAACAAAGATCAACACTGTCAGCGCAACCAGTGTATGAACCGATGAGCTTGCCAGTACGCGGTCATAGACCTGCAACATGTACAAGGGGCCGGTTAGCATCAGCAAGCTGGTAAACAAGCTGAACCCGGCCACACCGACAAACACGCGCCGCATATCAGCAAACGCATCGCTGACTGGATCATGTTGATTATGTTGGCGGCTCGACATTCTCTATCCTTAAACCAAAAGCTATAAGGTATCACGTAATGATTGAATATAATGCCGATGGCGCCTGCAAGTTTTATACCTGCCAGCTTATGCCGCCAAATCCAAAGCCCGCACGATCGCAGGCATAATCAAAACGCCCAATAAAGTCGGAAAGACGAACAGAATGAGCGGCAAGGACAGTTTCGCCGACAATGCCAGGGCCTGCTCTTCAGCCGCAAGCATCCGCTTCTGGCGCATATCCTTCGAGAAAACACGCAATGTGTTGCCAATACTGGACCCCATCTCTTCGGCCTGACGCAGCATTGTCGTCAAGGATGAAGCTTCTTCAATGCCAAGCCGCTGCGAGAAATTCTTCCAGGCATCCTGACGCGCACGCCCTGCGCGCAATTCGAGAGCGTTGATCTTCAGATGCAGTGCCAGGTTCGGATAACGGTCCCCGAGTTCTTCTGCGACCCGTGTGACCGCGGCGTCAATGCTCATGCCCGCTTCGACGCAGGCCACGAGAAGGTCCATCATATCCGGGAACCCTTCTTTGTATTCCCTTTCGAGGCGCGCCGTTCTCTTGCGGATGTAAACCCCTGGCAGGGTCAGCCCGGCGATCGCCAAAAACAGGCTGACCGACAGGGGGAGAATTGGGTCAATCAGTGAAAGTCTCGGGACGAGATACAGCAGCAAAATTTGCGGAAGCATAACCATTAGCAGTCGGGCTGCGAAGTAGATCGATACCGCTTTCTGTCCGAGCAGCCCGGCGCGCATGAGGGTGAACCTCAGATGTGAAATCTGCTCCTTGTTGCCCGGTGTGGCTTTGCGGCCGAGGTCGATCACAATATCGCCAACCGACCTTGTGCGTCTCTCTTCGGCAGTCAGTTGTCGTCCCGCAGGTTTACGCTCAAGCCGGGACAACATCTTTCCGGACCGCAAAATCCCTCTGATGCTCATAAACATCATCGGCAAAACGATGAGTGAAAACACCATCGCAACGCCAAATAGAACAAGATCTTCTTTTGTCAGCATATCTCACACATCCTAGATCTTGAATGCGATCATTTTGCGCATGATCAAGTTTCCGATCGCCATCCAGCTGACAAAGCCAGCTAGCCAGTATTGGACGACAGGGCGGTGAATAATCGTTCCGTAGAAGTCCGGATTCAGCAGGTGGACGACCGCTGCGACAATAAATGGAGCCGCCGACAAAATCAGAGACGACATACGCCCTTCAGCAGACGCGGCCTTTACACGCAATCGCAACATCTGCCGATCACGGATGGCTTCTCCATTGAGCTTCAAAAGCTCCGACAGATTTCCACCTGTCTTCTCCTGCAAACGGATGGTGGCCGCGAACAGGTCGACATCTTCATTAAAGGATCTTTGTGATAGTCGACGCACTGCATCTTTCATCGACGAACCGAACGCCATCTCATCTGCAACCATGCCAAACTCGCTTCCCACAGGGTCTGGCATCTCCTGCCCCACCAGGGCAATTGCCGATGGGACGGGGTGCCCTGCTTCCAGAGACCGGACAATCACCGCCAAGCTATCGGGCAGCTGCGTTCCGAGCTTCGCGCTACGTTGCTTCCCCGCTCTCGAAAGAGCGATGACCGGAAGCAGGAAAAACAGGATAATCGCAGCGATTGAGGCATAGCCCAAATTACCCAGAAAGTGGTAGATGACGCCCCCCAAAAAGAGCGATACAATTCCCGACATAATCGCCCATTTTCCCGGTTCGAACCGGATGCCTGATCGGGTGACCAGCCGATTGAAAAATCTTGACGACCAAGCCAGTTCACCATCATCGTCCAGTGCCCGCTGCTGACGCAATTCGGTCAACAGTTCCTGCACCGACCCGGCCTTTTCCCGCGCCTTGAGCCGGGCGTTGAGCTGCTGGTTCATTTTTGCATTGCCAAACAAACCAAATGCAGTCTGCACAAGCAGAAACCCGACGGCAAAGAACAGCGCATACGCTACAACAGGCCCGGATAAGAAAGTATCGAGAGCGCCGTCAAACATCGCTAGAACTCGCGTTGTGGATCAAACAAATCATTTGGAATTTTGACGCCGCGCCGCGCCATCTCTTC
>CAZXXY010000233.1:0-2375 GCA_964644755.1 uncultured Hyphomonas sp.
AGACTCTTTCATTCTCTATTCCAAACCGGTTTAACCCGGCGCTTTCGGGACACCCGCAAACCGGAAGCCATCTTGCCCAGTCTGACCCAGTTGGTTTTCGAGCGTTTTTTTGCATAGTTAACTTTGTGGTTGCCCCCGAACTGTCTTATTCTAGTGCCCTGGTTAACAATCGGGTGTCCTAGTTTAACAATCTGTTGCTAAGAAACGGCAGATTCTGCCCTCAAGAAAAATCTCTTTTGTTTGAAATGGTCCCACGTTAGGCTTGTTAAACGAAACAGTTGTATACATCACATGACCATTATCACCTTCTGGTGGAGTTCGGCGATGAGATTAGATAATTTTTGGAAGCGAGTTGGATTATGCGTTGGGTTGGTTGGCTGGCTGATCGCGGGGCATCTGCCTACCGCGAGTGCCCAATCAAATCCGGCGGGGTTTAATACGGTTATCAATGTCCCGCCCTCAACAATCGGCAACAATAGTTCGATTGGATCGAACACTCAACTTAACGTGTTCGACGTGCAAGATGTACGATTCGAAGTCGGATCCGGCTTGGACCTGGGTTCACCCTTGGGAGATAGTACGAATGTCGAGCTCAACGTTTTTGATGGTGTTGTCAATTTCGATTTTAGTGCCAATTCCGGAACCACGACGAACATTTTTGGTGGCAGTATCGGGACAAGTTCAGAAGCCAACTCGGGTAGTGTTGTTAATGTTTTAGGTGGAATGCTTGGAAACAATTTTGACGCAAACCAAGGCAGCGTCGTCAATATATCTAGCGGAAGAGTCGGCTTTAACTTTGAAGCACAAAATGGCAGTGTCATCAACGTGTCCGGTGGATCTGTCGGCAATAGGTTTGGGGCATTTGCCGGTAGCGAAGTGACCGTGTCTGGCGGCACCTTTGGAGCTGACTTTGAAGCCGAACCGGAAAGCAATGTGACTTTTGTCGGAGGTGAGTTTTTGCTCAACGGTGTGTCGCCGGCCAACCCGGCATCGGTTACTTTGTCGGGATCTGACGTCTTGACCGGCACACTGGAAGACGGTTCCGTATTTGTTTTCTCGCCAATAGGTGGGGTATTTGACGGAGACAATTTATCCGGGGTTACGCTCCAAACGGGCACGTTACCTGCGAACAATGTGCTTCCGGTTGTCGTTTCCAACGCGGATGGTCAAACGCTTGGTGGATTGCGATCCGGGCAATCACTGACTTTGCAAGACGGTGGCGAGTTGAGCAGCGATTTTTCGGCGGTCAATGCGACGCTTGACATGCTTGGTGGCACAATCGGGGGAACTTTGCAATTAGTAGATTCAGTAGCGGATGTCTCGGGCGGAACCGTTGATCGTTTTGATGCCTATGCTGGTAGTACTTTGAATATTTCCGGGGACGCACTGGTTTCTTTATCATCGAACGCCAATGGAGGGAGCCAAGTCAATATCTCCGGGGGGACTTTGACGAGCCGTTTTGATGCTAACGCTGGCAGTGCCGTGAATGTTTCAGGCGGCAGCACGGGATTTTTCGTTGCCGAAGGTGGAAGCACGGTCATTGTTTCCGGTGGCGAGGTGGGAAGCTTGTTCGCTTCACCCAATAGTAGCGTCGAGATCACCGGAGGAAGGCTGGGAGGTTCTCAGGCCACAGCAGATAGCGAGGTGACGATCTCAGGAGGTAATTTCGACTCAGGTTTTATTGCAGACGCAGATAGCGATGTGACGATTCAGGGCGGGGAGTTTTTACTTGATGGGATCGCCCCAGCCGATCTGACCGAAGTAACGCTAACTGAAAACGATGTTCTGACGGGAACGCTTGAAGACGGTTCTGTTTTTGTATTTTCACCTCAAGCAGGCGACGCCCTGAGTGACGTTACCTTTGAGACTGTGGCGTTACCGAAACTCGATGTAACACCGATTGTCATAGACGATGCATTGGATGTGTCGCCAGCGGGCTTGCGCACTGGGCAGTCGCTTACGCTAGGGGGGGATGGGGCGTTGAGTAGCAACTTCGCTGCCGTCGACGCCACGTTGATCTTTGAGGGGGGCTCTGCCGTAGAGGGCGCGGAAGTCGTGAATTCGACAGTGACTATTTCTGATGGGGAGTTCGCTGCTATCGCCGCATTCTCGGGTAGCGAAGTCAGTCTTTCTGGAGGTCAGGTGGACCTTATATCGCTATTCGAGAGTACTGCTGAAATTTCAGACGGCCAACTAGGGAATTTGCACGTTTCCTCGGGCAGCGTCGCTGACTTTACCGGTGGATCGTTAGAAGCCAATGGCTCATTTTTTGGCATCTTGGCTCTGCTTGTTGATGATGGTGGCACGGCGAATGTTTCCGGCGGCACCATCTTGGGAGCCGTCAGTGTGGAGGAGGACAGTCAGCTCAATTTGTT
>CAZXXY010000234.1:0-2372 GCA_964644755.1 uncultured Hyphomonas sp.
GAGGGGCTTTCCCCATCGTTACATCTTGTCCTTTACGTCAGCGTCACGTAGCCAAGAGGGATGGGAAATGACATATCAACTGCCGTGACAGGCTATGAACCGCTAAACTCGATCGAAGCGGTCACCGAGGGGCTCGCCTCCGTTGGTTATATTTCAACGCGGCAGATTTCTACTGCGATTTATCTGGCGCATCATCTGCGCAAGCCAGTCTTGATCGAAGGGCCTGCAGGTGTTGGCAAGACAGACCTCGCCGCGTCCATGGCGCGTTTCCTCGATCTGCCGCTGGTGCGGATGCAATGCTATGAGGGTCTCGATGAAGGCAAGGCGCTGTATGAGTGGAAATATGGCAAGCAGCTATTGTACACGCAGCTCCTCAAGGAAAAACTTGGCGAGGTGATGGAGGGCGCAGACACGCTGTCGGCGTCCTACGAAAAGCTTGGCGGGTTTGAAGACCTGTTCTTTTCCGAGGACTTTCTGGAGCCGCGGCCACTGCTCAAAGCGATGCGTCAGGACACAGGCTCGGTGCTGCTGATTGATGAGATCGACAAATCGGATGAGGCGTTCGAAGCGTTTTTGCTGGAAGTTTTGTCAGACTATCAGGTGACCGTGCCCGAGATCGGGACGATCAGCGCAAAAGTGCCGCCGATTGTGGTGTTGACCTCGAACAATGTCCGCGAGCTTGGGGATGCGTTGAAGCGGCGCTGCCTGCATTTGCATATCGGGTTTCCCGAAGCGGCGCGTGAGCGCGCGATTGTGGCCGCGCGGGTGCCGGAGATTGATGCCGACCTGCTCAAGCAATTGGTGGATTTCGTTCAAGGCTTGCGCGGCGAGGATATCCGCAAGCAGCCATCGATCTCGGAGACAGTCGACTGGGCGCGCACGCTTGTGCTGATGCATGCCGAGGCGCTGGGCGAGGATATGGTGCGCGATACATTGAATGTGCTCTTGAAGCATGAAAGCGATATTGAAGCGGTTGAGACCAGGATTGGCAAACTCGTGCGTGACAGTACCCAAGGCAAACGGGCGCAAGGATAGGCGGCCAAGATGAGCGCGCGGACCCTTTCGGATTTTATCAGGGCGCTCAGGGCTTCGGATGTACGCGTCTCGACGGGGGAAGCGATTGATGCGGCGGGCGCGATGAAGCTGGTCGGGTTTGATGACCGGACACGCTTGCGGGACACGCTCGGCATTGTGCTTGCCAAATCACCTGAAGAAAAAGAAACCCACGACCATCTGTTCGATCTGTTCTTCAAGCGTGAGCGTCCGCATGGCCAAACGGGCGAACGGGCAGAAGATGATGGTGGCGCAGCTCCCGCGCGCGACGAGATGGATTTGCAGGGCCTCAGCGAGAGCGGCGATGAGGCGGCGATTGCCATGGCGCTGGAACGGGCCGCCGAAGAGGTTGGTCTGGGCGATATCCGGTTTTCGACGCAGACGAGCTATTACGCCCAGAAAATGCTCAAGGCGATGGGCGGGGACGGGCTGCAGCAAAAACTCGTAGAGCAGTTGCAGGCCCATACACCCGAAGGGGAAGAGGCCGCCAAGGCGCTGATGGCCGCGCGGGCGGATATGCTGGCCAGATCACGCGAACATGTCGAGCGCAGTTTCGAAGTGTTTGGCGTTGGCGCAACCGAGCAGTTCCGCGATGACTATTTAAGCGACACCGCGCTTGATCGCGTGACGCGGCAAGACATGGCGCGGATGCGCTCTCTGATTGCGCGGATTGCCAAAAAGCTAGCCACAAAACATTCGCGCAAGCGCCGTAAACGCAATGTCGGCGTGCTGGATGTGCGCCGGACCTTGCGGGCAAATGCGGGCTTTGATGGCGTGCCGTTTGATGTGGCGTGGAAACAGAAAACCAAGGACAGGCCGAAGATCATGGCCATCTGTGATGTGTCCGGTTCTGTGGCGCAATATGTCCGGTTTCTCCTTTTATTGCTCTACTCATTTCAGGAAGAGATCCCGGATATCACCAGTTTTGCATTTTCCGGCCGGCTTCAAAACGTCAGTGAACAGTTGGAATCTCACGATTTCGAAGAGGCAATGGACCGGATCACCAAGACAATCGGGATGTCCTCAACCGACTATGGCCAGTCCTGGTCGGATTTGAAAACGCAGCATTTCAATCTGATCGACCGGCGCACCACGCTGATCATTCTGGGCGACGGCCGGTCCAATTATGGCGACGGGCGGCTCGACATCTTCCGCGAGGCGACCGCACGTGCCAAACGCACGATCTGGCTCACACCTGAGCAAAAACCACTTTGGGGCACCGGCGACAGTCTCCTTCCGCGCTATCAACCTTATTGCGATGTGATGACTCCCGTGGCGAATTTGCGCGACCTCGAACGCGCCGTGGACGATGTGCTCGC
>CAZXXY010000235.1:0-2306 GCA_964644755.1 uncultured Hyphomonas sp.
GAGAGCGCGTGCAGGCCAGTGTCGAATTCAGCCGCGAGAGCCTTGTTGATGGCGCGCTGGCGGGCGAGGCGGCTCATTCCGGCAAACTTGGCAGAAGTGATTCGCACATTGAAGTGGGTTTCACCTTCAGGCGCGGCACCGGCATGACCGGCGTGTCGAGCGCTATCATCAGTGACTTCAAGGGTTTCGGGCGCGAAGGTCCGCGCTAAAATGTCTCGGATACGCAGTTCTCTTGTCATCAATTCTTGCCTCTCTCACCATGTTCCGGCATGTTGCGGCCATGTCAGAAGATTTTTCATACAAGCCTAAATTCATGGACATGCGGGTGAAACCACCCGCCGATGACACATCACGTCAGCGTGCCAAAGAAAATCAGGTTTGCGAACACAAAGGATGCGATCTCGCCGGAGATTGCAAGTCCCCGCGTCATGGCGGCGGGCACCATTATTTCTGTAAGCGTCATGCTGCCGAATATAATAAGAACTGGAATTTCTTTGACGGCATGACCGATGCCGAGGCCAAGGACTTTGTCGAGTCCGCCCGCCACGGTCACAAGCAGACATGGAAAGTCGGCACGGGACCGGTGAGTGGTAAGAAGGCGGCGGCCAAGCTTGATCCAAAGAACTGGAAAGGGCGCGGCACCTATGAGGATGGTGTCGGACAGACCGCCTCCTATCGCAAGCGTGGCCGGACACGGCTCGAAATGCGCGCTCTGAAAGAGCTGGACCTGCCCGAAACAGCGACGGCGGCAGATATTCGCGCGCGGTATGCTGATTATGTCCGGCGCTTCCACCCGGATTCCAATGATGGCGACCGCTCCTCTGAAGAGAAGCTGAACCGCGTGATCAAAGCATGGAAACAGCTAAAGTCTTCAGGGCTGACAAAAGACTAGCAGGTCTTCCCCTGACTCTCGAAAAGTCGTGCAATCTGAAGTTGTCGGCGATGGCGGCTATCGGCGTCGAGCGCGCGTGAAGGTCAGGAACTGAACGGTCACGAGGCTGCCAATGAGCAGAGGCCTTTAATCTGTTGGTAAGTTGCT
Organism: uncultured Hyphomonas sp.; assembly: GCA_964644755.1. Taxonomy (GTDB): domain Bacteria; phylum Pseudomonadota; class Alphaproteobacteria; order Caulobacterales; family Hyphomonadaceae; genus CALLCD01. The sequence continues at coordinate 1,040 of CAZXXY010000235.1, forward strand.
CATTCTATTTCTACGATAGCTAAAGACTTAGCCTAGTCTGTGTTTTACTGGTCACAAAAATTTTTGCCACTTGTGCGGGAATATTCTGTGAGCTTGGCAAGCTGGACTTGTTTGAGAGATGATCTGCCGGGAGGCACTGCGGAAGAGACAATGACGGACACCGAAAAGAGCCTGATGGCGCGCTGGCGTCACGAATCCGAGTTGATCATTGCCTGGTGTGCTGTCGTGTTCTCGCTGGTTTTGTTTTTGCTATATCGCAGCGGGACACAGAACACCGATATTGCGCTCGATACCACCTATACTGAATTAGCGGTTTTTCTGTTTCCGATCCTGTGTGGATTGAGACTGGCCTATGTATACAAATGGGCGCCCGGGGTGTGGTTCGGCTGGGCATCGGCGCTGGCGGATATTGTCATCCTGACATCGATCATTTATTTCTTCAGCATGCAGTATGGCTCTGCAGCAGCGGCCCTTAAAGCGCCAACATTTTCCTTCTACTTTGTCATCATCGTCATGCATGGCATGCGGTTCGATTTGCATCTGGTACTTGCGACAGGTGCGCTTTCGGCTGTGGCCTGGCTGACAATGCTTGGCATGCTCATGATGGATGGACCGGAGATCACCCATAGCTATGCCGACTATATCAGCTCAACAGCAATATTGGTGGGGGCGGAAATTGAAAGGGTCTTCGGACTGGTAGCATTTACGATGCTGCTCGGTTTCGGGTCCCGCCGGGCCGCGCTCTTGTTGCGGGATGCTGCGGATTCACAAGTGACACATGTCAAACTGGTTGAGGCCGAAAAGACGGCTGCGGTAAAATCGCAGTTTCTAGCCAATATGAGCCATGAGATCCGGACACCGATGAATGGTGTCTTGGGGATGGCACAATTGCTTGCGGCCACGGATCTGAGCGATGAACAGGTCGAATATGTCGATACGATCGAACGGTCCGGAGCCGCGCTTCTGGTTATCCTCAACGATGTTCTGGATTTTTCAAAGATCGATGCTGGAAAACTGAAACTCTTGCCGGCTGAGTTCGACTTGAAGTGCGCCTGCAAGGATGTCGTCACATTGCTACAACTCAGCGCGAAAGAGAAATCGCTCCATCTTCGCCTGAACATTCAGCCAGATGTGCCAAGATATGTCGTTGGTGATGGCGGACGGTTGCGGCAGATATTGACCAATCTGGTCGGCAACGCGATCAAATATACCGATGAAGGTCATGTGGCGCTGAACGTGGCTGTGGTCAATCTCGGCGCAACGGCCA
>CAZXXY010000236.1:0-2278 GCA_964644755.1 uncultured Hyphomonas sp.
GCGGTCGACAGCGAATCTGATTTGGCGGTTTTGCAGCAAGCGATTGACGACGTCTGTTTAGAAACAGCCAAGTTGATTCCGGCCGACGGCGAGGGCGCGACTCATTTGATCGAAATCCAAATCGAAGGTGCTGACTCCAACGCCGATGCCGAAAAAATTGCTCGAACCGTTGCTAGTAGTAACTTGGTGAAAACCGCCATCACGGGTGCCGATCCAAACTGGGGGCGAATTGTTTCCGCTGCCGGTTACGCGGGCGTTCCGATGGAGTTGAGCCTAACCCGGTTGGAGCTAAATGGTTTCGCAATTTTTGACAAAGGTGAACCGCTCACGTTTGACGCCAAATTAGTCAGTGATTCGATCAAAGATAGTTTTGAAACGAAAGTGTCTTTGGTCGTTGGCTCCGGCTCCGGCCATGCCATCCATTGGACCAGCGATTTGACGGTCGATTACGTGCGGTTTAACTCTGAGTACACAACTTAGAGGCACGCTTGCCTTGAGGGCTCCAGTTAGAACGTAGATCACCGAAGGCGGTGTAAAAGACAGGGAAAACCAAGCCAATGCTGGCGTCCAGCCTAACTGCCCTGCCCTCGCAACCCGTTCGACATCAATGCGAGCATGATTTTTGGTAAAAAAATCCGTTGAAAGTAACTCTGTCGGATCGACCGTTTGCTGGGTGCATTGATTTCAATTATCCAGCGATCAACTTAACCATCTTGGCTTGACAATATTGGCGTTCTATCTACCCTTTACCAGCCTGCAACTGCCCAAAGTAAATCAGAAAATCTGGAGACACAATCGACATGGCTGATGATGAGAACTTGGTCGATCCACTATTGGAACCTTCAGAGAATGAAGCTGATTTGGATCTTGAAGACAATTTAGCTCCGCCGCCTACGGACAATCTTGATTTGGAAGTCGTCGACGAATTCGATGTCTCCGATTTCGATGAAGAATTCGACGACGATTTCGAAGAAGAGATCAAAGGCGAATACAATTTGCAGGACGACCAATACGGCGAAGACTTCGAGAAAGAGTTCGGCCATATTACCGATCCAGAAAAAGCTGCAGCTCGCAAAGCTGAAAAGACCAAGAAAAAAGACAGCTAACGTTTTCGGATGGCCCTTGGCTCTACGGCAGGCCCCGGCAGCCCAACGAAAGTCTTGATGACTTTCGTTGGCCGCATTCTGCCTACAATTCTTTGATGCTCAGATTACGGAATTCGACGGGATCGTTGTGCCCGGCAAGTCCGAAGTGGCCCTTGGTCAAATCCTTGCCAGGATGTTTCGATCCACTTTTGAATTTGGCTGGATCCAGCTTTGACAGATCCGTATCCAAAATCACGCTGCCGTTAAGTTCAACTTTGATCGTCGAACCCTTGACCGTGACTTCTTGAAAGTTCCATTGCCCGGTTGGGCGCAGGTAGCCGCGTGTAGCTGCGGCCATGCCGTAGGCAGATCCGTGGTACTGTCTCGCATCTAAGTTAGCGTACGATTTATGTTCCGAATCTAAGACTTGAAGTTCAGCCATGCCCGCGTAAGCCGGGTCGCCTTTGCCGGGGTAGCGAATGGCAAGCCCGTTGTTGCCGCCTGCTGGCAAACGGAACTCCAATCGCGCGACAAAGTCCGAGTACTCTTTTTCGGTGTAGATGGTTCCGCCTTGTTTGGGTTTGCATCGCAAAGCTCCATCCACAATTTCGTAACCTTCGGTTGGTCCAGCGAACCCAGTGAAGTCTTTCCCGTTGAAAATCGATTTGAATCCATCGTTAGCTTGGCTGCTCAAGACTTTAGTGGCAGCTTCAGAATCCAGTTCCTTGATAAATATGTTTCGCCAGCGAATTTCTCCACCGTGAGTTTGGAGTTGAAATGGGCCGGTAGGGAAATGCGCTCGTTTACGGTCCCAAAAGTTTTCCATGATCGCATGGTCAACGACTTGTTTGCCGTTGAGCCAAACGCTGGTGCGGGCGCCGACTTGTCGGACTCGCAAGCGGTTCCATTGTCCCATCGGATTGTCCGCAAGTACGAGCGGGTCTTTGCCGTTGTTAGGTTGGCGGTTGTTCCACAGGCCACCTGAGCCTTTGTCGGAGCCGTTTTTCCATTGCCCGCTGTCTTCATTGAAGTCCCAAATCTGAACTTGCGGATTGGCTCTCAAGTAGATTCCGCTGTCGGATTTAGGTGCTGCCTTGTAGTCAATCCAAAATTCAAAATCACCATACTCGCGATCGGTCGTCAGGTACTTTCCTTTGCCGTCGTTGACCAATTCGCCGTTTTCGACCGACCAG
>CAZXXY010000237.1:0-2273 GCA_964644755.1 uncultured Hyphomonas sp.
CCGCCCGCGAAGCCCGCAAAGCAAAGCGCGCGGAACGTAAGGCAAAGAAAAAAGCGGAATAGCCAAGAGAGGCAAAAATCTCTTTTAATGAAACGCGGCCTTGTAACGAGGCCGCGTTTTTTGTTGCGGGTTCGTGCTTGTTCGGGTTCAGCGCCTATGGGTCTAGGTAGGCTTATTGCTTAAGGGATGATTTTTGTCTCATCATATTGCTCAAGGAGCTTATGATGAGCCAGAAGTTCTACTGTATCAATTCAAGAAAAATGTTTCATATGCGCTAATGAAAAACAAAAATTATTATTTTGTTAGATATAATTATTTATCTTAATCACCAACTAAATGTTTTTTTGTGTGGTGAGTATGAAACAAGTTAGTACAGACAATACAAATGCGTCGAATGCTAAGCAAGAGCTTGAAGCGCGCTTGGATCAATTATTTGCACAGTTAGAAGCGGCAACGCCTCAACCTCCTTCGGGTGATCGCGCAGATGATACACCGGCAAAACCTCTCGATCAAAACCCTGTTGTAGTTGCGGAGCAAGACTTTGTTCCGCTTCGTGATGGTGGCATTGATGGGCGTGGCGCGTTTGGTGGAAACAGACTACTCGGCGCCATTAAGCAGGCATTGGCAGATGATCTGGATTTGTCACAAGCGCTTGGAAACGAGCGTATGTTGTTTCAGAATATTGCTGATACAATTGAAGCGCAGAATTTCACCCCATTTTACGAAGGCAGCGCGACAGGTTTCTTTACTGGTGATTTTTTATCGTCAGTTTCTAATGCTGGGTTGATAGGACCGTTTTCATCTATTGCCTTTGCACCACCGCATTTGGCGCCTTTGTTAAACGAAAGCATCGAGCGCCTAATACAAACCAACCCCTTCGACGACATTCTTCCAATTGACCGCACCAATAATGTTGATCCTGTGCAGCCGAACGCCGAGATTCTTAGCCTTCACGGCACGTCAGAAGACGGTGTTTTGGAAGAGCAATTGTTTGCCACCCTAACAACCGGCTTTGTTCCTAACATTCTAACTCCTCCATCAAACGGATCGATTGTCTTTAATGATGACGGCAGTTTTGTTTTTACACCGGATCCTGATTTTTCAGGTGTTCAGGTGGTTGAGATTGAATTCTTTGACCCAAACAATGGCAGTGTGCGCATTGAAGTGATCGAAATTAACGTCACGCCCGTTTTGGATGTCCCTGTCCTTTTAGATGGATCAACGACAGTCAATGAAGACAACACAATTCCCTTAGGGCAAGATATTGATATCACAACAGAAGATGCAACCGATGGTTCGCAAACCTTAGCAATCACGCTTACTGGTATTCCGTCAAATGTTTTGGTTTCAGCCACAACACAAGGCGATGTAACGCTGGTTCAACAGCCAGACGGGAGCTATGTTTTGTCCGGCGGAACACCTGCCGATGTTCTTGCCGTTCTAGATACGCTTGTTTTGGATGCGCCAGAACACAATGCGGATGATTTTGTTGTAACGATCACTGCAACAGCCACAGAAGAAGATGGAAGTACCCAAACAGTAACAGCCAATCACGCTGTGATAATTGTTGAAGTTGCTGACCAGCCAACCGTCGTTGGTGGCGAGTTTGTAACCGATGAAGATGTGCCTGTTGTTCTCACAGGTCTTGGTGGCGAGTTGGTCGATCAGGATGGGTCTGAAACGCTCATCTTTGAATTGGCCAATGTGCCTGAAGGGGCCTCGTTTGATGGGGCAGGGACATTCGACCCTGCAACTGGCATTTGGACCTTCACGCCTGAAGAAATTGAAGCAGGTTTAACCTTTGTCCCGCCTGAGCACGAAGACGGCACGTTTGAATTTGAAATTACAGCGATTTCAACCGAGACATCAACAGGTGAGCAATCACGCAATACATCACCAATAACGGTTACCATCGAAGCTGAAGCTGATGCGCCAACTGTATCTGGCAGCTCATCAATCAATGAAGATGAACCCCTCCCATTGGGCGATGATATTGATATTGGCCTAATCGACCAAGATGGATCAGAAACACTGAGTGTATCCGTTTCTGGTTTTCCATTTACAAGTGAAGATCAATTCGATTTCACCAATGTTGGCGGCGCCACAGTAGCGTACGATCCCGCTACAGGCACATTGACGATCTCTGGTGGCACCGCTCAAGATGTTCTCGATACATTGGCAAGCATCTCAGCAACGCCAAATGAACATGATGATCAAGATTTTGTCCTAACAGTTAGCGCCACTACCACAGATGCTGATGGTTCAACAGCAAC
>CAZXXY010000238.1:0-2254 GCA_964644755.1 uncultured Hyphomonas sp.
GCACTTAGCTTTGCGTGAGTGTTCACCTTTGCCACTAAACAAACTGAACAATCTTGTAGATGTAGTTTTTCTTTACCTTATTCGGTTTTATTTTGCCTTTATCGCGCACCAACATTCAAAATAACAATACCAATATAAGAATGTTATCCATTTACTTAAGTTAATTACCGGGTTTTGAATTAAAGGGGTCGAATTAAAGGGATCATATATGAATACCTCCCTTTTTTATTTCACGAGGCAAAGTCAAACTTGGCGGCGTCAGTAAACGCGGTAATAACCAGCATAGAGAGTTGGTGATTGCTTGGGCAGACCAATTGAGGGTTATGGTCGATAAAATTCCGAAAGACATCGTCTGTAGTCAGAGAATCAAAACCTAAAATGCGGCGAGTATGTTATTACGACTAATCGATATAAGTTCAGCAGAACTTAAACTTGTAAATCCGTCGATGCTAGGTAGCGCACTATTACGTTCAATTGTAATACTCTCCTGGGCAAGACTAAGCTCGGAAAAACATCAATGGTAGTTAATGTCGGGTTTGTATCTATGCGTATGCCGCCGCTAGTAACTAGGTTTGTGCAAGAGGTAATTAGTAGTCAAGGAATTTTTACTAGTAATATTTTAATCCAATTATGTTAGTTCAATCTTAGAATGATTGGGTACCAACTCAATCGTGAACTTTCTTTTTATGCTTTATAATAATTAAAAAAAACCATTACAAATGGGTGATAAAAGCTAGCGTTGGGTATTCCTTAGCACATAGTCTATTTTTTAAGGCGCTAAAAAACATATAAGCGTCAACCTTACTTGAACTATAAGTGACATTTAAGAGCCAGAAAGGAAGCCCGCAAGTTCTATCACAAAGGTGTCTACCTTGCCGCTGTTATTCCAATCTGAGCTAAATAGTATGCGGGTTCCGCTGGGGCTGAGTACAGGGTGAGGTTCAGCAAAGTATCCAATTGAGCCTAGCCGGCCAGTTGCGCGGTGATGCGCAATTCTGCATACCTCAGATTCTTGTGGGTCGGTATTTACTAAATAGATTTCTTGCTCGAGTGCTGTATCGCCTTCTGTGCCATAGCCAATACTTGAAACCGCTACCCAACCGGGACGTTGTTTTGCTAAGGCGCTAATGTGCGTGCCAGATAGTGTATAAGGATAATCGTTGGCGGGGCCAACTAATACTCGGCAACTTGAGTCAGTAACATCGTGCACCACCACGCTACCAACGCCGTCTCCACAGCTGTTTTTTGAATTAGCAGCAAACGCTACCGCAAAGTACGCGTCGTTGCCATTTTCTAAACGGCCTAAGTTTGAATGCTCGTTAACGCTTGCTAAGTCAAGCGCGCGTTGCGGAACGAGTTGTTGATTTAAAATATTGCCATCGTGATAAAACAACTCACCGCTTGGGAAAGCCTGCGGCGCGTTAACACCAGCCGAAGACTGCATCAGTGTTGTTGTGTCGTTTGAGATGCGATAACTGAACCCTTGTGTGCCACAGCGTAATGCAAATACATCATCATTAAAGGCTATGTTTTGCGCATCGTTACCTGCGCTAATTCTGCGTCCTGCGCATACACTGTTAAGGTCTTTTATAACCGTAAAAAGTCTTGAGCGAACGTTATAACTCATTATTTCGTTTCCCCGGAGGAGATAACTGCCTTGCGTGCTTTCGACTGTTCTGCCCACTACTGTGTTCGGGTAGTAGAGCAAGTCAGGGTTGGAGCTACTCCAAAATAATTGTTCTATGTCGGCTGGTGTAAAGGGGAGCTGCTCAATTAATTCGTAAGTCTGGCCATTGTATAAAAAATGGCCTTCACCTCTGTGCCACAGCAGCATAAATGATTCGTCTGCGTTCCATGCTTGAACAGTACTATAGAGTGTTTTAATGATGCCGCTGTCCAATGCCGAGGAATTTGTTATTCGAGTTATTTTGCTACCGAATACAGCATATGTGACAATGGGTCATCTTCGTCTGGTGTGCTTGGCGCTGTAAGATAACTATTCTCGACATCACGTTCGAGCAAGCCTTGCCTTTCTAAATAAGCACCAATACGTGTGGCGATAGTATGCGTCAGCTTATCAATCGATTCCGTGCTAGGTGCATAACTTTCCTTGAAGGTGTGTCCTAGTAATTGTAAAGAAAGGTATCGCTTTGGCTCAGTTGTAAATACTTTTCTTATTGATTAATGTAATCTACTATGTAAGACTTAAGTCAGTTAATAAGTCTTAAGTCAGTTATTTGGATTGATATTACAA
>CAZXXY010000239.1:0-2238 GCA_964644755.1 uncultured Hyphomonas sp.
GACGTGACATGGTAGTACCTCATTTTTGACGCGGACCGGTGGGCAAGCTTATTCACACCCACGATTTCAATGGCGGTTCCGCACCGACCCATAGATAAGGCGTGCTTAAAGCCGATTGCTCACAGGACGTCAAGTCAAAGCTCACGCAGCGCCCCGGAAGGCTCTTATATACACCTCATTCATACAAATGACTGCGAGATGAATGGCTTGTTCGGATCGTATTCGAACCAATTGTCGTAGTGATAGATCAAGCGATGGCGGGATGCTCCTCCCTCCTAACGGTCCTCACCTAGAACCGTTGCCCCCGCCATCGCTTTTTCCTCTTTTGCTCCCAACACGTGCGCTGTCCTGAGAAAGATGACGCGAAGATGAATGGCCCGTTCCGGAAGAGTTGTAATCTCTGGTATATAGCTAGAAGTTGCGATGGCGGGTGATGTCCTCCCCCCAGCGGCCCCTCACCGATAGCCGCACCTGATCCTGTCATCGCGTCTTCCCTCAAGCCTGAAAATATGCGAGACTTTTGGTCAGGCTCGTAAGGATTCTCCCATGGACCAACGCCCCCTTCCAAAATATCTATGGCTCTATGTCATTCTGGGTGTGCTGGTTGTCATTGCGCTCATTGTATATGTGTTGCAAATGGCTGGCGGTTTTGACGCGGGCATGTCCAGCCATGGTTGGGGAGCGCTGATTGCTGGTGTGACAATTTCTATCCTGCTGGGCGGCGGACTGACGGCCGCGCTAATCTGGGGCCGGCGCAATGGCTATGACGAAAATGTCTATGAAATGTATTCTGACAGGCCAGACGATAGCGAAACGCCGGACAGCTAGTCCTCACGCGCAATCCGCGCTTTGCCGCGCCCGATGGCAAGCGCTTTGACCGCACCTCTGAAAGTCCGCACTTCTTGCAAGGTCCAGTCGCCGCGGGCAAAGGCTGCACGCAAATTCTGTTTCATGACGGGCGTTTTTTCTGGCGGGTAGAAAAACCCGGCCCGATCCAGCTCACCTTCGAAGTGATCGAACATCCGCAGCAAATCATCGCGGCTGGCAGGCGCCCCGACCCCGCCGATCTCGTCTGCCAGTGCAACCGGGCGCTCTGTGTCCATCTCGACGCCCCATGCATGGGCAAACATGCCGACCGCCATTGAAAGGTTTAGCGAGGTGAAGCCTTTGGCGACCGGATAGGTGACAATCGCATCGCACAGGGCCACAGCTTCATTGGCCAATCCGCTGGATTCGCCACCGAACATGACGCCGCCCTGACCGAGCCCCTGCCCGCTTCGCGCCCGTAAGGCACCGGCAGCAGCGGCCGCGTCCAGAACCGGTTTTTCCATACCGCGCGGCCGCGCCGTCGTGGCATAGATATGGGTCAGACCCGCAAGCGCACTTTCGAGGGTCTCGTGCACGCTCACAGTGACACCGGATGCAAAAGCCCCCGCCGATAAAGTGTCCGCAGCCGGATTGGGCCAGCCGTCACGCGGGGTGATCAATCTCAGATCGGTCAGCCCGAAATTCAGCATCACACGGGCCGCCGAGCCGATATTTTCACCGAGCTGGGGCGTATGGAGGAGGATTGCAGGGGCTTGGTCTGGCAGATCAGTCATCTCGTCCAAGTGCCGCAACTGCCCCTATCCCGTCAAACACAATCGAGTGAAAATCGCTGAATTTATAGAGAATCCGCCCGCAGGCTTTTGACCTCACCCCTAGCTCTGCTATAGGCGTCTCAACGCATTATTATAAAGGAACTGCACTCATGGCGAAGATCAAGGTTGAAAACCCTATCGTTGAAATGGACGGGGATGAAATGACCCGTATCATCTGGAAGATGATCAAGGACGAATTGATCCACCCCTATCTTGATGTTGACTTGAAGTATTTCGATCTCGGCATTGAAGCCCGCGACGCAACAGATGATCAGATCACGCATGACGCAGCCCACGCCACCAAGGAATTCGGTGTCGCCGTTAAGTGTGCGACGATCACGCCGGACGAGCAGCGCGTTGAAGAATTTAAGCTCAAGAAAATGTGGAAAAGCCCGAACGGCACGATCCGCAACATTCTCGGCGGCGTTGTTTTCCGTGAGCCGATTGTGATCTCGAATGTGCCGCGCCTTGTGCCCGGCTGGACCCAGCCTGTCGTGATTGGCCGCCATGCTTTTGGTGACCAGTATAAAGCCACTGACTTCCTCGTCCCGGGCAAAGGCAAGCTGACCATGAAATGGGAAGGCGAAGACGGCCAGAA
>CAZXXY010000240.1:0-2232 GCA_964644755.1 uncultured Hyphomonas sp.
TCATCGGATGGGCATTGCGAAACCAGAAGGCAAATTGCAACATCCACATCAGCTCAACCCGCCGTTCCCACATTTCTATCTCGGCCTTCTCGAAAGGGTCCGCCCCCAACAGGTTCGGCTCTGGCCAGATGCCTTCAAAATAGGTGCAGATCGCCCGGCTTTCGGTCAGCGTCCGGCCATCGTCGAGCACTAGCGCCGGAACTTGGCTCATCGGGCTGATGGCGCGGTATTCCGGCGTTTTGTGCTCCTGCTTCATGATCGAGATCTCCTCCAGATCAACATCATCCAAACGCCCTTTGGCGCGCAGGAAAAAGATAACCCGATCCGGATTTGGCGCTTGTGGTGCTTGGTACAGTTTCATAATATGTCCTCGACTTATCTGCCGCCAGACTGACCCATGCCCCTACCAACTTCAAGCCTCCCGCTACGGCAAGTCAGCTATAACTCACAACCTCATATTCAATTCTATCAAGATCATAGAAATAGAACCGGCGCCCGGGGTCATAATCTCCATGATTTATGGTCTTGAATCCCGCAGCCAGAATGCGTGCCTCAGCCGCGTCGAGATCGTCCACAAGGATTGCAACATGATTGAGCATACCGCGCGTCTGGCTCGCACGCCCCTCATCGATTTCGGCCATCTGATCCGGATCGGCTGGCCTGTAAAGCGCAATATAGTCGTCATCCGTGCCGACATGTACCGCATACCCGCCTGCCATCGCAGCGCCTTCCCAGCGCACCTTCCAACCAAATATATCCCCCAGCATCGCAGCCGTTTTGCTCGGATCCCGCACCGAAATATTCACATGTTCCAACCGACCTTGTGTCATTTTGTTTCTCCTATTCCTCAAGCAAAGGACCGGAATTGATCCTTCTATCGAATTGGTGTAGTTCTTAAACCTAACTTTAAGTCAAGGTATTTTTCAGGATACGCAGATGAATGATTTCACTATTGGCAAACTGGCGGCCAGAACCGGACTGTCGACCAGCGCGATCCGGTTCTATGAAGCTAAAGGATTGATCACGCCTGATAGAAATGCAGGAGGCCAGCGCCGGTTTGCGCGCTCTGATATCCGCCGCCTCTCCTTCATCATGATCACCCAGCAACAGGGATTCACGCTGACCGAAATTGCGCACATGCTGTCCGGCCTGCCAGACCGGCGTACCCCGACAGAGAAAGACTGGAAAAAGATCAGCACGCGCCTACACAAACGAATTGATGAGCAAATCACCCGACTTCAGCATATGAAAACCAATCTCGATGGCTGCATTGGCTGCGGTTGTCTGTCCTTAAAAAAGTGCGCGCTCTACAATCCCGACGACAGAATTGCCGTCAAAGGTGCAGGACCGCGCTATACAATGGGCAATACGGCCAAAGACATAGCCTCCTAGAAGGCCAGTTTGATCCCGCCGCTGACCGTGCGCGGTTGTCCGGGGCGCGCCCGCCCTGCCGGGGCAAACACCGGCGCATCAGCAAACACCGCAAAATTATTGTCCGTCACATTTTCAATCCGCAATTCAACTGCCACATTCTCCGTGACCCGCCACTCTCCGAGCAGCGTCCAGATAAACTCGTCATCTGTAAACAGAGTATTGGCCGAATTTAGCGCCCACTGGCCCAAATGCCGCAAGCGGCTGGTCACCGTCACATGCTCGTAAAACTCGGGCGTCCAGTTCAGTGTCCAGTTGCCAATTGTCTCTGGCGCTTCCTCGATCTGATTGCCATCAAACACGCTGCCCGGTTCGGCACCAAATTGCCGATATTCGAAATCCTGCCACGCAAAACTCAAACTCGTATCAAAGCCCCATGGCAGGTCCGCAGACACAGCCGCCTCAATGCCCGCAAAGCGTGACGAGCCGGCATTGATCGAAATGTTTCCCGCCCCCGTCTGCGCCAGTGTCACCACCCCGTCGCGTGTCACCTGATAGTAACCGATCAGTTCGGTCGATACTTGCCCGTCCAGCCAGTTCGCCCGCCAGCCAATCTCACCGCTATCGAAGGTCTCGACATCAAGTTCAAATTCCGTCTGATCAGCTTCAAGTTCATACAACTCGCTCGCGCGCGGTGTCCGGAAGCCGCGGGCATAGCGTGCGAAAAGCTGCTGGGTTCCGGTGACATCCCATAGGAGACGCACTTTCGGACTGAAATTGTCGAACGTGTCCACACGGTCTTCGACCTGAAGCCGTGCATCGCCCGGCACATCCGCCAGATTATTGTCAAAATCATAGCGC
>CAZXXY010000241.1:0-2232 GCA_964644755.1 uncultured Hyphomonas sp.
CCGCCACCATAGGTGCGCGGCTGTCCGAAGACGGTGCTTGATCCGATAACAGCACCGAACCCATCGAATGCATCAATGGTAAACTCGTCATCGGTCAGGTTCTGACCGTAGGCGAATACGGTCACGCTACGCCCCTCATCTCCGCCAAACGTATAAGCCAGACGGGCATCGAGCAGGTCAGAACTGGTCCGCGGCACACCGATCACAGTGGTTGCATCCTTGTGGTTGAAGCCGAGATGGGCCTGAAACTCACCGAAGGCGACAGGACGGTTGTAGTCGAGATTGACGCCGTAAGAATTGCGAGGGGCATTGTCGACACCGCCAACAATCTCGCCTGTGAACGGGTTGATGAAATCATCCGCTTCAGCATCGAGGAAAGCGTAAGAGAAACTTGCGGTTAGATAATCGCCAACAACAAACTGCCCATCGACTTCAACACCAATAAATTCGGCATCATTGTTGGCAACAAAGCGCGCAACGGGAACAGCCGGGTTGATAAAGGTGATCTGTTGATCGTCGACAAAGCTGGCGAACACGTTGGCATTCAGGCGGAAGCGATTGTTGAACCAGTCAGATTTCAACCCGATCTCACCTGAGCGAATACGCTCTTTATCAAACACGAAACTATCAACATCGACGGCTGACTGGTTGAACCCGCCCGAGCGGAATGCCTGTGAATAGCTGGCATAAACCAAGATATCCTCGGTCGGTGTGTACTCTACAACAACTTTCGGATCGAGACTGTCAAAGGTCTCGTCTCCGATCAGAGCCGGGATCGGATTGCCGAGCAAATCGGTGGTGTCATTGAAGAATGGGCTGATGCCTTGCTGGAAGGCCCCTTTCTCGTCACGAGAATAGCGCAAACCACCGGTCACGCTGAACTGATCGGTAAGCTCGACGGTCACTTCCCCATATGCGGCGAAAGCTTGCGTATCGAGTTCGATTCGCGCGCCGGGCGAGCGGGCATCGGTCAGGATCTCGACCAAGACCGAATCGGCCCCCGCCAAGGCATCAAGCTGACCGTTCAATCCCGCAAGCTGGGCCTGCAAAGCCTCCAACTGTGCCAACAAGCCCGGAAGAGCTGCCGCAGGCGTTAGCGGGTTTGCCAAGGCTGCCCCGATGCCTTCAAGCTGCGCGCCCGTCCCAATCAAACCATTTGCCGGATCGCCCGCAGGTCCCTGCAAGATATCGCCAATTGGCTGCAAAACGCCCAAAGTCGGCAAAAGCTGCAGCAAGCTAAGCGCATCACCCTGCCGATCGGCGAAGCTACCGGCGGCTGTGTCTTCATCAAAGTAGAACAATCCACCCGTATAGGTGATTCGGTCGCCAAACGTGCCTGACTGGGTCAGCTCGATCGAGAATTGTTCGTGATTGTCGAGAGACGGGAAACCGCCCTCGGGTGAGCTGCCGAAAGTTGCGAAAGGTCCTGGAAAGAATGGAAGCGCGAAAGGCGTTGTAAACGCTGCCGCAAAATCAGGTCGAACCGTCAGATCATTTGCAAGAAGCGGGTCAATGCTTGTTAGCAAGCCCGGCAATGCGCCACCGACAAGGTCAAGCAGGGAGGGATTTGTCAGAGGATCTGCCGCCGCTGTCGGATCAACGGTGCCCGCCCCCAATGAGCCTTGCAAAACAAACGGGTTCAGTTCGGGGAAGAAACTCGCAAACGCATCAACATCGGACCGGCGATAAGCGCCAAGAATCTTTGTGCTGTGGTTCTCATGCCAATCCCATTCAGCCGAAATGCGGTGGCCAATGACGTCCGTCCGCGTTTCTTCAATCGGAATGGTCGAAACGGCTTCATCCTGACGACCATCATCGGTAAATGGAACCAATGGTAAGCCTGCAGCGAGTGACCCCGCTTGAAATGTTCCAAATCCACCTTCCTGATTTTCAATCAGTTGCTGGAAAAATGGCTCGTTGAGCGATTGCGACGTGTCAAAACCATATTCGACGAGGATTTGCGGCGTAGCTTGCCATGCAAAGTCCAGATTAAAGCCCTGACGATCTACACCGCCAAAATCGCTGCCCTCTCCTTGAGACAGAAAGCCGGCTTCCGGCGGCACTCCCGGCAATGAGCCGAGTGGAAACTGGGTCGGAATGTTTTCGACATAACCGTCACGATCGAAGGTCAAACCCGAAATTTTGATCGCCGCAGTCTCGCCAAGTGGAATGTTTACCGCGCCTTTGAAGCCGAACTGGCCAAAATTACCCGCTTCCAATGTTGCAGTGCCG
>CAZXXY010000242.1:0-2223 GCA_964644755.1 uncultured Hyphomonas sp.
CTGCGAACGCCCCTTGGGTGCCAGGTGGACGCATTCCATAGACAAAAAGCGATCGCCTAGGCTTGCAATGAAATTTGGGTGCGCTATTAATTCAAACTGAATGTGTAATATTATCTCATATCATTTCTTTCGGGTAGGATGCTTATATGCCAATAACGGAAGCAGAAACCGATCAAGCTCGTCTCAACTGGGGGAATGCCCTTATTGATATTGCTAAGGCGTATGAAGCGGACGGAATAGATGGCGCGCGGGCAATTGCAAACGATACGCTGGACGCTGCTTACGGCTACAATTTGGGGCCAGTTATCTTCAAGCCCACTATGGCAAGTGGAGACAAAACCTTCCGTCCAACCAAGAATGGTGCGCTATCCTATTTTGTTGGTCATGATCCCGACTTTCCACTTGATGGAGGATTTGGTCTCAAAGGTTGGCGTGAGTGCAGATCCCACTCAACTATAATGGACACTTAACTCATGACGACTGCTGCTACTCTTGACCACCGCCTACCTGTAACCGTCCTGTCTGGATTTTTAGGGGCGGGCAAGACAACTCTTTTGAACCGCGTTCTCAACAATCGCGACGGCCGCAGAGTTGCGGTGATTGTAAACGACATGTCGGAGGTCAACATAGATGCTGATCTTGTCCGGGCCGGGGCTGAGCTGAGCAGGACAGATGAAACGCTTGTTGAAATGTCAAACGGTTGCATCTGCTGCACGCTCCGCGATGATTTGCTCGCCGAAGTACGCCGCCTGGCGAGTGAAAACCGGTTTGACTATCTTCTGATTGAGTCCACCGGAGTGTCCGAGCCATTGCCAGTTGCGGCAACTTTTGATTTCCGCGATGAACAAGGTGCCAGCCTATCCGACGTCGCTCGGATCGACACTATGGTTACTGTAGTCGATGCCGTGAACCTGCTCAGGGACTATTCAAGCCACGACTTTCTGCGCGATCGTGGTGAGGTTGCAGGTGAGGGAGATGAAAGAACCCTGGTACACCTGCTTACCGATCAGATTGAATTTGCTGATGTGGTGGTGCTCAATAAAGTCGATGATGCCAGCCCTTCCCAATCCGATGCGGCGCGTAAAATCATCCGCAGTTTGAACGCCGATGCGGCAATCATAGAAGCCAATTATTCTGATGTCTCCGGAGACGCTATTTTCGATACTGGGCTCTTTGACTTCGCCAAAGCCGAGACCCATCCTATGTGGGCCAAAGAGCTTTATGGGTTTGCTGATCATACTCCGGAAACTGAAGAATATGGAGTCGTTTCACATGTATACCGTGCACGCCGCCCGTTCGACCCCCAAGCGATCCACGCTCTCCTAAACGGCCCCTTGCCGGGTGTCATTCGCGCGAAAGGACATTTCTGGATGGCAACACGTCCGGACTGGCTGGCTGAATTTTCGCTTGCCGGGGCGCTTTCCAGTATTTCACCGCTTGGAACCTGGTGGGCATCGGTACCTGCTGAACGTTGGCCGAGAAGTGAGGATTTGAAGGAGTATTTGAAGACGCATTGGCAGGAACCTTGGGGAGACCGCCGTCAGGAAATGGTTTTCATTGGCGCTGATATCGATTGGCCTGCTTTAACTGCAAAGTTGGATGAAGCCCTGGTGCCAGATGTTGATGTTGAGATGATCGATTTCGATACGTGGTCTGATCTCTCCGATCCGTTTCCACATTGGCGTAAGCAGGAAGCAAGCTCATGACTCTCGTTGATACTCCAGTACAGCGGACCATCATTCGATCCATTGAAGATCTGGATCAGATCGATGCGATCCAAAATGCAACGACAGAAGCGATCATCTGGACCCGAACGCTATCATCAAACATACAGGACTTGCTCGACAAGCTGACTGACGGGAACATGCCAGAAGGGCAGTTTGTTCTCAAATTGGCAGATATCAGAAGCTGCATATCGCAACTTTTTACGGAGGCTGGACACGCCTCCCATCAAGGGATCAGCTGGCTGATTGATGATATTGTTTTGCTTGCCGGTGAGCTAGGTCGTACATTTGAGAGTTCCTACATACGTATACGCATAGAAACCATAACAGATGACGCCTGCCGCAAGTTTCACACCGACAATGTTGAAGCCCGCTTAATCTGCACTTACTCAGGTCCTGGAACAGAGTATGGCTTTTGTCATAATGGGGGTGAGCCAGATCGGATCTTTCGTGTCCCGACTGGGCAGCCCATATTGTTGAAAGGTATGAAATGGCCAGG
>CAZXXY010000243.1:0-2211 GCA_964644755.1 uncultured Hyphomonas sp.
TTCGCCTGAACCTGAGCATAACGCGTTCCCGTCGCCTGAAGGGGAGGTGGGAATTCTCTGCCCGATTATTCATATGGCGACCGCCGCCCCTTATGGCCTTTATATCCTATCTCTTTCATTGCAGCGCTATAGGTAATGCTGAACACCGTTTATCTTTTATTGTCACAAAAGCCTATGCTGTCTCGTCCTTGTAATAGATATCACCAAGCATCACAGGAGAGCACGATGTGGCGAATAGGACTAATTTTAGCTGGAGGCCTATATCTGGCAACGGCAGTCTACATGTGGGCGGCACCGCAATCGTGGTATGAGATAACGCCCGGTGTCGCGATGATGGGGCCATTCAATCTGCACTTCATCCGAGATATCGCTCTTGTATTTCTTCTGAGTGCTGGCGCGCTTGCTTGGGGCGGATTTAAGAATGATAAAACTGCGGCTGTGCTCGGCGCGGCCTGGCCCTGCCTGCATGCCGCTTACCACATTGCAATCTGGCTCGGGCGTGGTGTCCCGATTGACACGGTTGCAGTCACGAACTTGCTTGGCATTCAGGTGCCAGCTTGGTTTGCAATGGCTTGCGCCCTCAAGATGACAGCTATGAGGGCTGGAAAATGATACGCTGGTTGCTGCGCAGAGGAATAAAACAGTTTTCAAAACGCTACGATTATGATGCGACCTACATGCATCAAGTAACTGATGCCTCCTTATCCGCGGGCATTAGGCTTTCAGCCTTTCCATTCATGAGCCAATATCGCGGACCACCGGAGGCTCTGGAGGTTTGGGCCGGTGCGCTGCTTGCGTCCACCCTCGATGGTGATTGCGGCCCATGTGCCCAGCTCGTTCTAGACATGGCCTGCGAAGCCGGAATCGACGGCACCCGATTGAAGGCATGCCTTGAAGGTCACGAAGAGACGGCTGGCGATGTTGGGCTCGGGTTTAAGTTTGCGCGCAGTGCAATCCTAGGTGATCTAATGACAGATGATTTGCGACAGGAGATCGAACAAAAGTTCGGACCGCGCTCAGCCGTTTCGGCAGCCTTTGCAGCCACCTCTGGCCGGATGTATCCTGTACTAAAGCGGGCATTGGGCCACGGAGCGACTTGCTCTATGCTGACGATCGGCGGCGTTGATGTTCCGCTCAGGCCAGCTACATGAACGAATTTACCACGATCTTTGAAGCCGAGCGGCCAAAGCTGACGGCGCTATGCTACAGGATGTTAGGTGAGTGCGCTGGGGCTGAAGATGCCGTGCAGGACACATGGCTTCGATGGGAAAACGCTGATCGGTCCGCCATCAAAAACCACAGCGCGTGGCTTCGTCGAACTGCCGGCCGCATTGCGATTGATGCATTACGGTCTGCCCGCTCGCGGCGAGAGACATATGTCGGCCCTTGGTTACCCGAGCCTTTGATTGAAGCGGCTGGAAGAACGGTTGAGGAGGATTTTATTCTCGCGCAGGAATGTAGCTTGGCTCTACTCTGGGCAATGGAGCGACTGAACGAAACGGAACGGCTGGCTTTCATTCTCCGCGAAGCTTTTGACGCGGGATATGATGAAATCGCCACCACACTGAACAAGTCAGAAGCGGCTTGCCGTCAATTGGTAAGTCGCGCCCATAAACGCCTACAGGAAAGTGGTCCACGCTTTGACACGCCTGAAGAAGATGTCAGCCAATTACTCGCTCGCTTTTTCGCCGCTTCAGCCGCCGAAAACTTCGAGGTGGCTCGGTCATTGCTCGCTCCAGATGCCATCGCTCTAACAGATGGAGGGCGTAAAGCACGCGCGGCGCGGCGACCACTCATTGGGCCTCAGGATATTTTGCAGGTCTTGGCCGCCATCATGCGAAAAGCCAACCAGGAAACTGGAGGATCGATAGAGCTTGGGGTGGCAAATGGTGCGCCCGCTTTGGTGCGACGGATAGATGGAAAAATTGACACTGTGATCACTGTCATGCCGAATGCAAGCGGCCAAATCGCATGGCTCTATGCAATGCGAAATCCTGACAAATTGTAGTTTCTGCACATTCGGCTATGCCTGATATTCAAGCCAGAAAAAAATCGCCGCAGACCTCGGAAAACGTACAGCGTTCTGTGCCGCGTCCTCTTAGGGAGCTGATCAAATCTTAGGTCAGTTCGTAGAAGAGAGAAGCCCAAATTACTTCAGGATCGATTGACTCAAAAGTTGGGCATCTAACTGTTATCAGCATTGGGAATGAC
>CAZXXY010000244.1:0-2207 GCA_964644755.1 uncultured Hyphomonas sp.
ACCGCGGCATTTTTAAATCAAAACCCAGTACGTTCACTAAAACAGCAAACCCTAAATGATTGCTGGAAGCACGGTTCTAATCGCTTGCTGTCAGGCATGAGAATGATTACACTAATGACTGAGCGCCCAGAGGACCCGTTGCGGACTCATGGTGTTTTCCTTTCTGCCTCTAAAGCCGATTTTGGTTTTTCGGCGTCAACGCACGTTTTTGATCAGCTGTTTTCGAAAACTCATGTTTAACAGCGAAAATTGGGAGAGCGACAAGATGAAAACTACACGTAATTTTGGATTGCGAATGATTGGTCGCGCTGCTTTGACCGGCGCGGTAACGATTGTTGCAATCTGTGGCGGTGCGAACGCGGACGATTTCGATGGCGGTGGTGATCTTGCTACCGGAGACGGTACGGGAACGAAGTGGGAAGATGCCGCTAACTGGGAGTTGGATTTGGTTCCGGGTGACAACGGTATCATTGTTGACGCGGCTGGAAACATCCAACTGAACGATGAAGGCACGGAGTTCGAGTCCCTCAACACCAACATTAACGCCTTCAACGTTCTATACGACACGGACACTTGGGATTTCCTGCAAGCAAACAACCAAGCGGTTGATAATCCGCTTAACCCGGGCTTCACAGTCAACACGCTTGTTCAATCGGCGACACAGCACCGTGTACAACGTTTTATTATCAACGAGAACCTGGGAGCAGGGCCATTTGGAGTTTGCACCCTCACGTTTGATTTCGGCGACCCCGCTGGCCTACAGACTCGGACTATCCTGCAAACTAATGCAACTTCGGCAATCATTGGCGGGCGTGCCAATAGTGAAACGACGGTCAACATGATCAGCGGCGAAGTCAACACCGCATCACGGACGCAGGTCGGTGGTCGGACCGGCGCTGTTGCAACGATCAACGTCATGGGCGGAACGTTTATCGTCGGACGCTCGAATCTTCAGCTGGGGATTAATAACGCCTTGGATACCCCAAACGGGACAGGCATTGTGAACGTGACCGCTGGTACTCTTCGAACTCGCATAGGCGCCGCGATCGGCGGGGACTCAACCTTTAACGTAGTGGGTAGCACTCCAACTGAGATTGGAATTGGATCGGAAGGTAACATCGATGGTTTTTGGTTCCAGCAGACAGGTGGTGTATTGAGCGTTGGACTTGACGCCGGTGGTTTAACCCCTATTTTGATTGACGATTTCGACGACGACGGAGCGGGTGCCGAGGGCAATGCAACCTTCGAAGCCGGTTCGATTCTTGATCCGTTCGACGCCGGTGGTGCCAACAATGCGTGGACAACTGTCATGATCTGGGAAGGCACGTTGACGGGTCTGCCTGACTTGAGTGCCGCTGCAGTTTCCGCTGGATGGGAAATGCGAGTTGAAGGAAACGAGCTTCAGGTCCGCAACCTATCGTTCCCTGACCCAGTGACAACCCCTGCCGGTGACTTCAACGGAGATGGTGTCGTCGATTGTGACGACTTGGATGGCTACGTTGGTAACATTGGTAACATTGGTGCCGCTGCGACAGGTCCACTCGCTCAGCTGGATATTGACGGCGACGGCACCTTAAGTGCCGGTGACGCTGGGACACACATCGCCACCTTGGTTGTGACCACGAATGGCGTTACGGGCACTGCGCTCGGAGATGCGAACTGTGACGGATCGGTTTCGGTCCTTGGAGATGCGTTCATTCTGATTGACAACTTGGGCGACGATGTAACGTCGTTTTCGCTGGGTGACTTCAACTTCGACGGAACGGTTTCCGTCCTTGGTGACGCGTTCATCCTTATCGACAATCTTGGTTTTTCTAACTAATGCACCTCAGGAAAAGGTTGAGCCGATCAGTGGTGCCAGCTGTCGAAGTTTGGTGCCGCTGACACTTGGCATACATTTTATGTGACACCACAAGGCCTGCCGGCATCCAAAATCAGGATAACGAAAGGCCTTTTGCTTTTGGGTACGTTCGGAACGGCTGACGCTGCGATCGAATAATGGCCATGTCTTAGTCGCCACGACCTGACAAAATCAACAATGTGTCTCATGGCTTTCGCAAACCAGTACACGGTAGATCGAGTTGTTATCAACCGTTCCATGGTTACCTGACAGCAAGTCGGAATCATTCGCTTGCCACCCTATGTTAGAGTGCTTAGGCGATCGGCGAGTAAAAAGCTACCAGAAACTGATGTAGGAGAAAATTGGA
>CAZXXY010000245.1:0-2191 GCA_964644755.1 uncultured Hyphomonas sp.
AAGCCGTGACCGGCAGTGATCAACTTGTAGGTGGCCCTTTGTCCCGCTTGGTCCCATCTGATAGCAAGCAGGCAGCATTTGATGGTCTGCGCTCGTTTCAAACATGGAGTTTTACTATGAAATTACGCACCGTATTCGCTGCGATCGCCCTCGCAACGGCCCCCGCCCTCATTGCAATGCCAGCCATGGCTGAGAAGGCCCCGCTGACATACACAGCGGAAGACAGCAATCTTGCCGTTGGCGGTTTTGATACTGTGTCCTATTTCTCCGGCGACCCGGTCGAAGGATCAGCCGATTTCACCACTGAGTATAATGGCGCCGTCTTCCAGTTTGCCAATCAGGAAAACCTCGACACATTCCTTGGCAATCCAGACCAGTACGCTCCTCAATATGGCGGACATTGCGCTTGGGGTGCAGCACAGGCAGCAGCCTATCCGGGCGATCCTGCGATCTACGCCATTGTCGATGGCAAACTCTACCTGAACTATAATGCCGAAGTTCAGGAAGGTTGGGACAAAGACCGCGCTGGATTTATCGAAACAGCGGACGCAGCCTGGCCTGGCGTCATCGGTGAAACACCTGAACCAGCTCCTGCGGCAGCACACGGCTCCTAAGCCTCTGCCTCTTTGAACGCCAAAAGGCCGACACTCCAAACGGGGCGTCGGCCTTTTTAATGCGCAAACCATTTGGCAGCTTGACGATCCGCTACCCCTCAAACGGATCTTTCATCAGAATGACATCTTCCCGCTCTGGCGATGTGGAGACCAGTGCCGCAGGGCAGCCAACAAGCTCTTCCAGCCGGCGGACATATTTGACCGCCTGTGCTGGCAGATCATTCCAGCTGCGCGCGCCAGCCGTCGTCTCGCTCCATCCGGGCATGCTCTCATAGATCGGCTCGACCGCCGCTTGCGCCGCCGCTGTGGCGGGCAGATAATCGAGCACATCATCGCCCAGCTTATATCCTGTGCAAATCTTGAGCTCTTCAAGACCGTCCAGAACATCAAGCTTGGTCAAGGCAAGCCCCGTTACACCGGACACCATGCAGGCTTGGCGCACCATAACCGCATCAAACCAGCCGCATCGTCTTTTGCGCCCTGTTACAGTGCCAAACTCGCGCCCAACCGTGCCAAGCCGCTCGCCAATCTCATTGTCCTGTTCGGTCGGAAACGGCCCCGCCCCGACGCGTGTTGTATAGGCTTTGGCCAGACCCAGCACGTAAGACACCGCTTTCGGGCCAAGACCGCTACCAGCGGACGCCTGACCGGACACCACATTTGACGACGTGACAAAGGGATAAGTACCGTGATCGACATCGAGCATCACACCTTGCGCGCCTTCAAACAGAATACGTTTGCCAGCTTTCTGGGTCTCCCCGAGCAGCTTCCAGGCAGGCCCCGCATAGGTCAGAACGCGAGGCGCTATCTTCAGCAGTTCGGCTTTCAAGGCCGCCGCATCTGGCGCATCAAGCCCCAAGCCAGCACGCAGCGGCGTATGATGGGCGATGAGCCGTGCCAGTTTCATGTCGAGCGCGGCTTCATCGGCAAGATCAGCAACACGGATTGCCCGGCGGCCCACCTTGTCCTCATAAGCGGGTCCAATGCCGCGCTTGGTTGTTCCGATTTTGGCGCCCTCTTTCGCCGCGCCTTCGCGGGCGGCGTCAAGATCCTGATGCCATGGAAGGATAAGGCACGCATTTTCGGCCAGAAGCAGATCCTCCGGCGCCAGCTTGATCCCAGCCTTCTCCATACCATCCAGTTCAGACAGGAGCTGCCAGGGATCGACCACAACACCGTTCCCGATGACGGACAGTTTGCCACCGCGAACAACGCCCGAAGGCAACAGGTTCAGTTTATAAACCTCACCATCAATCACCAGCGTATGGCCGGCATTGTGCCCGCCTTGAAACCGCACCACCACATCGGCGCGATGCGACAACCAATCGACAATCTTGCCCTTACCTTCGTCGCCCCATTGAGCGCCGACTACAACCACACCTGCCATGTTGAAAACTCCGTCGTTTCAGACGTGGTGACAGGGACACCGGATTCGGAACAAATGCAAGGTCCAACGCTCAGGAAATCAGGAGAATTATCTTAAACTTGCAGCTTTCGGGTCAAACTTAAAACATACTCGTGCGCTAATATCCCATTATGAAACAACTCGTTGCAATACTCATTGGTGCCTTGTTCTT
>CAZXXY010000246.1:0-2175 GCA_964644755.1 uncultured Hyphomonas sp.
CGATTTCAGCCAAGCCGGAAAATCCGGTCTGAAATACGATACTCGCTGTGTCGACCGATTGTTGCCGATTGATCAGCAGTTGATGGCTGCCATTTTCGTGATTGAATAAGCTCGTGTCGGAGGCAACAGCCAAACGTTGATTCTCGGCTGCTGTGGCATTGACGCCGAGCTGGGTAGACTCGCCATTGCTTCCGCCGCCAGTTGGGCTGTTGCCGATATAGGCGACCCATTCATGTGCCTCGTGACAAATGCGTAAACTATTGGCGCTGATGTCGAATGCCCGCCATCCCGGCAATGGCGTGATAAATCTCCAGCTATTATCGCGCCAGACAGCAATATCGCCTGGCCTGCCTTCCCATTCGTTTGATGGGTTGCTGGCAATCGCGTAGCAGTCTCCTTCTGAGGGAGCATCTGGCGGTGTCGTCAGGTCTGCCGAGACGAGCACGAGCTGTACGATGGCGTCCAATTCTCGAACGGCCTCATTATGCGTGATATGCTTTTGGGCTTGGTTGGGAAGGATGAAGGGGAGGTTTAGTCGTGTGCTCTTGGACATCGGGAGTTCCTTGCTTGGTCGATTACGATGAGAGTAACCTGCGTGCCAATGCGTCGGATAAGTCCGGTTCCTATTTTTTTACAGCTGCCTGAAGTTTGGCTTGAGATTCGCTATATCCTTGCCACACATCAAGCAGGTCGCCATCCATTTTGACCGACCCGCGATTCATCCAGATCCCGCGCGTGCAAAATAGCGATAGCAAGCCATATGAGTGAGACGCGACGATGAGGATTTTTGCCCGCTCGGCAAAATCCAATATACGATTTTTCGCTTTCTCTGCGAAAGCTTTGTCTCCGGTGGTCAGCACCTCGTCAATAATTAATATCTCAGGACGAACACTGGTAACGATCGAAAAACCCAATCGCGTTTTCATTCCTGCGGAGTAGCTACGCGTTGTCATGTTCAAATAGTCGCCCAGTTCCGAGAACTCGCGAACGTCGGCGATGACATCGTCAATTCTTTCCTTTGGAATTCCGTATAGCGTTGCGGCAAAACGAATATTCTCGAGCCCGGTTGCATTCACGTCCATGCCAATAGTGCTCGAGAACAGTGCGGACACCGAGCCGCGAATATCACATTGCCCGGATGTTGGTTGATAGATGTCACACATCAGGCGCATCAACGAGGTTTTTCCGGCTCCATTGTGGCCAATCAGGCCAACCCGGTCACCCGCTTTGATTGATAGGGTCACATTGCGAAGCGCATGGACGTAGTGTCGTCCTCCGCGAGCCACAATCTTCCCGCCAATGGGTGTCGATTCGATTTCGGTATTGGAAGCGAGCTTTCGCGAAGAGGGCAGAAATAACTCCACATCTTTCATGTCTATTGCCGGATCCGGTGTCGTCGAGTTGCTCATAGCCAAACTGCCATTTTGTCGCGAAGGCTAAGGAAAAATGCAAAGCCGATTATGAGCGCGGGTACTGTCATGCCGATGCAAACGAGCCAATGATAGGCAGCAACCGATTCGCCTAAAAGAGGTTGGCGTATAATCTCTATAAAATGGTAGATCGGATTGACTTGACTGATCAGGGAGCGAAAGCCGGTTTCGTTGGCAATCCAGAAGATTGGTGTAACAAACATCATCAATCGCATGGCTGCTTGCAAACCGAATGTGATGTCGCGGTAGCTAACCGATATTGATCCGAATGAGAGAATAACGCCTAAGCCAAAGAGATTGCACAACATCAGCCCCGGTATCGCAAGTAAGGCCATGGGGTGGAGTTGCAAGCCTGTAGCGGCCATGGATGCGACGATTACTGGTAGAGCCATGGCGACTTGAATTAAACCGCGAAAGATGACCTTCAAAACGTAAATTGTGTACGGGTTGGGTATGTTTAGAATGAAGCTTGTAGACCGAATGAAGACGTTGGCTCCCTCGGTAAATAGGACTGTGAAGATATTGTAGACAGAAAACCCGATAGCGATATAGGCGAAATAGTGCGGGGAATCATGAATCATGCTTGGCCCGATAAACAGCCCTACTGCAAGGACCCACAGCGCTGTTTGCAATGTAATCCATATAGGCCCCAGCAGTCCCAGTTTGTAGGGAAGGAAGGACTCGCGCCACGCAAGGTGCCATGCAACTCTGAATTTACGAAACCCCAATACGAGGTCATTGACTG
>CAZXXY010000247.1:0-2141 GCA_964644755.1 uncultured Hyphomonas sp.
GCCTATCGAAGATCAGACCGACGCGCCCACCAGTATTTCGTAGCTTTTGCGGCGTCCGTTCTGCCCATGCGTAATTTCAGTATTTTAAACGCTCGTTCGGCCTGCGGTGTACCGGCATAGGCGCCGCACTCATTATAGCGGCACAGTTCAATCAGCTGCGCCAGAGCTTCGGCATCGTCTTCATGATTGCCAAACCAGCGCGCCCAGCGCCCGCTTGTCTGCACCTCGCTCCAGCCGAGAATAATATCGGACACTGTGCGCATCAGCGCTGCGTCTCCTGACAGGTCTTGCAGCTCGGCCGCATCAGTCAAATTCTGGATGAAGGGCACCCCGTCCCGACTCCCCGGCCGCCCGATCCGGCGCCAACCGGCCGCTGCCGACCGCTTGCCATTTCTTTGGGCGAAGGCGCGATATCTTTCCCCTCGCCGCATTGCTCGACCTATTGGGGAATTATAATAGCCCCAACGGCTGCCGGCGAACGCGCCCCAACGATGAGGGAGGCGCAACATCACCTCATAGTCTCGTTGAAGGATTTCATCAGAAAGATATTCAGGCAGTAAGTTGCGTATGCCTGCAACGCTGCCGCTTTCGTCAACACCTCCCAGAACATTCCAGACATGCAGCCTCATCCCCGGCTCGCTGTCTTTTGTGGACGCCACCATCGTGCTCAAATTCGGCGTGAACAGAATAATGCGCGCCAGCCGGAGAGGTTCAGGGCGACCTGTTGCCTGCCATTCCGCATCAATCCGTTCGGCGCTCTGCGGACTTGCCGCCTTGAGGTCTTCGAGCAAGGCTTCGGCACTCTGCCAATGCCCCAGCGCCACATGTCTGGCAAACGCTGCGCGGAGCAAGCCGGCGGGCGCGCCCTCTCTGCGACCAAGCGCTGCGAGGTGATCAGCCGACAGTAAATTATAGGCCCGAAACGCATAGGCGCTCTCGCTCAGCGGGACATGCTCAATCTCGCAAGCCGCATAGAGCCGCTTCATTACCCATTCAACGGACACACCATCAGAGAGCGGATCGTCTGAATTCTGGGTGCATCTTCTCGGAAGTCCCAACAAGCCTCGCCGAAAACGACGCGACTGTATCGTAGAAATAATCTTCACCGGCATCTGAGCCAGCAGATCGACGCCTGTGTCATTACGCGGCCTGCGGAATGCATAGGCCTGAAATCGGCCAAGCACCGCTTGAGTGCTGGCAAGCGCGGCATAGTCTCCGGGGCTTGCCTCGCAATTTCGAACCCCATCGCTCCAGCTCCGGACTGTCTCTGCAAACCCTTCAAGCTGGCTAGGATCAGAAGTGTGCAAGGCCGCCGAGACAGCCCACTCAATCCCGTCCCCTGCCCGGAACCGCTCCCAGTCTGCTTCCGCAATCCTCGTATGTGCTGCGCGGCTCTCCTCGCTCATATCAACATCGAGGTGCCATTCAAAAGTGTATTCCGCGGTTGAAGCAACAGCGACGCTCTGCATCCAGTCAAGCGAAGCGTGCTCTGCCATCAGCGCGACAGCCCGCGGCCAGCCTTCACCATCCTCTTGCGGTTCGACCTCGCCGCGCCGCCATGCGTCAAGCGTTGACGTCCTGCCGGTCAGCCGCTCAAACCCGTAAGCGGCAAATGCGTGTGCACGCTCTTCTTCAGGCGCCCCTTCGGCTTGTGCGGCCCATCTGGCGCGCGCCCAGACGAGGGAAACGGCGGGATTGTTATAATAATTATCGGCCCCCTCATATGCACCTCGGATTCCGACAACGTCCGTGCTTCGCAAACCAAGGTCCGGCAGACCGCGCCATAACCGGTAGAGATCGAGCGTCGCGCCGACATGATCCGTCCGATGTTTATGCAGGCCGCCAGAGTAAAGCGTGCCGTATTTTCTGTACGCCGCATCGACCAAGCCGGCCGCATGAAGATATTTGCCATCGCAATGATCGGCAACAGCCGCTCCTGCCTCCATGGGCGCGCCCAACATAAAAACCGCTGCCAAAATATACCGCATACCTGAACCCTCGCCTTCCTCACTCCCGATCAGTGTACGTCCGGAATATGTGTATTTGGTGAGAGCTTTATGGAAAATTCAAGATAATTGACGCCAATGCCTATCCTCGCTAGAAACACTCCGTGGTGATTTGGCCGGTCGGCTTGCAGCCAC
>CAZXXY010000248.1:0-2123 GCA_964644755.1 uncultured Hyphomonas sp.
ATCGCCCCCGAAGCCAACACCGCCCTGTCCGGTCTTTATATGTCCGGCGGGCGTTTTTGCACCCAATGCGAAGCGGTTGGCTTTCGCCGCATCACCTATTGGCCAGACCGTCCTGATGTGATGTCGCGCTTTTCCGTGCGTATGGAAGCTGACAAGCAAACCTATCC
Organism: uncultured Hyphomonas sp.; assembly: GCA_964644755.1. Taxonomy (GTDB): domain Bacteria; phylum Pseudomonadota; class Alphaproteobacteria; order Caulobacterales; family Hyphomonadaceae; genus CALLCD01. The sequence goes on from CAZXXY010000248.1 coordinate 168, forward strand.
GATCCTTTTGTCGAACGGCTCGCCGGGCAAGACAGGTCCGCTCGGCGCTGACCGCCACTATGCCGAATGGGACGACCCCCACCGCAAACCCTCCTATCTCTTTGCACTTTGCGCCGGGGACTATGACATCCACAAGGACAGCTTCACCACCAAATCAGGCCGCCATGTCGATCTTGCCATCCATGTCGACAAGGGCGAAGCAGACCGCGCGCTCTGGGCCATGGATTGCCTCAAACGGTCCATGACATGGGACGAGGACGTGTTCGGGCGCGAATATGATCTTGATGTGTTCAACATTGTCGCCGTACGCGACTTCAATTTCGGCGCGATGGAGAATAAGGGGCTGAACATCTTCAACTCGGCCTATGTTCTCGCCGATGAAGCCACCGCCACAGATGCCGACTTTGAAGCGATTGAAAGCATCGTCGCGCATGAATATTTCCACAATTGGACCGGCAACCGCATCACCTGTCGCGACTGGTTCCAACTCTGCCTGAAAGAAGGCCTCACCGTCTTCCGCGATCAGGAGTTTTCCGCCGATATGCGCTCGCGTCCGGTCCAGCGCATCAAGGATGTGATCCGCCTGCGCGCGCGCCAGTTTGCCGAAGATGCCGGCCCACTCGCCCACGCCGTTCGCCCCAGCGAATATGGCTCGATTGAGAACCTCTACACCGCCACCGTCTACGAGAAAGGCGCCGAGCTGATCCGCATGCTCAAGCGCGTGATCGGCGACGAAGCTTTTGCAAAAGGCATGACCATCTATTTCGACCGCCATGACGGCGATGCGGCGACGATTGAAGACTTCTATGCCTGTTTTGAAGAAGCAAGCGGCGAAGATCTCGCCCAGTTCCGCCTCTGGTATGCGCAGGCCGGAACGCCTGTGATCACCGTGACAGAAGACTGGGACAGCGAAGCCTCGGAAATAACCTACAGCTTCAGCCAGGCCACACCTGCAACGCCCAACCAGCCTGACAAATCAGCCGTGCCGATCCCATTGGCCGCCGCTCTGCTCGATGGCAATGGCGCAGACCTGCAAAACCTTGATCTGGTTTTGGCGACGGAAACCGAAACCATAGGGATGACGCTCCCTGAAGGCTCGCCGCGTCCCCTCCTGTCTGTGGCACGCGGCTTCAGTGCGCCGATCCGCATCGAACGGGAGATGACGCAGGACGAACAACTTGCTCTCGCCGATGCTGAAACCGACCCGTTCAATCGCTGGGATCTTTTGCAAGACCTGCTCAAGACACAGCTCCTCGGCGCAGCCTATTCCGGCACTGGCGACAATCCAGCGCTGATAGATGCCGTGGCAAACGCAGCCGTGACCGCCAGCAAGACCGATCCAGCGTTTGGTGCGCTGCTGCTTCGCCTGCCAAGCACAGCCGACCTGTTTCTGGCGCACAAGCCCGCTGACCCGGCACAGCTCACGCAGTCACAAAACCAGCTTAAAAAATCACTGGCTGCCAAACTCACTGATGTCATAGACGCACGCCTTAGCGAGCCTGCCCCTGCGCCCTATAATCCGAATGCAGCGCAAGCCGGCATTCGGGCCTTGCGCGCCAGCCTTATGGACCTGGCGGCCCATCATGACACGCTGGCAGACCGCTTACCGGGCCTATACGACACCGCAAGCTCGATGACCGAGCAGCTGGCTGCCCTGAGCGCACTGGTCAGTTCCCCCTCTGGCGGAAAGGCTGCCCTCAAGGCTTTCTATGAACAATGGAAAGACAATCCGCTCGTCATGGATAAATGGTTCGCCGTGCAAGCGCGTAGCGGCACAATTGATGATATTGTCGCCCTGCGCGCCCACCCCGATTTTGATCTTGGCAATCCAAACAGGGTCCGCTCCCTTATCGGTGTCTTTGCAATGCACAATCTGGCCGCCTTTCACCATCCAGATGGCAGCGGTCACAGCTTCGTTGTCGGCATGGTTCAAGAGGTCGACAAGCTCAACCCGGC
>CAZXXY010000249.1:0-2121 GCA_964644755.1 uncultured Hyphomonas sp.
CGCAAGCGAACACCCAGTTGTAGCGATTGGGGTGATGAGGATGCTGGATCTCATTGGAAATCGATCTGGCCTCAGCAATTTGTTCGCTTGGTGAGAATTGTAGTACTAGGTTTAACTGCCTAGGGGCTTCTTATAATCCGCTGGAAGGTTATATGGGCGACCTTGTTTTGCCCCCTTTGTTCTCATCTTCAAGATATGCCTTTTTCAAAACTCAATTCGGAAGATTCGGAATTTGTCGCCGGAATTGGCGACTCTTTAAACCGATCTGGCGGTTCCACCGCGTTGTTGCAAAAAGTTCTCGATACGATTCCTCAGTGCGTATTCTGGAAAGACCGGGAACTAAATTATCTTGGATGCAACAAGTTGTTTGCGCGTGACGCCGGTCTATCCAGTCCAAGGGAAATCGTAGGATTAAGTGATTTCGATTTGCCTTGGGAGAAAGAAGAGACTGAATTCTATCGAACTTGCGATCGCCGGGTGATGGAATCCGGCGATGCGGAAATTGGAATCGTTGAATCACAGGTAAATGCCGACGGAGAATTAACTTGGTTGGAAACTAACAAGGCTCCGTTATACAACGACGCCGGTGAGGTGATCGGGGTGCTGGGCGGCTACATCGATATCACTCGCCTCAAACAAGCAGAAGAAACACTGCTACGCAATAACGAGGAACTTGAGCGGCGAGTCGAGGAACGAACACGTGAAATTAAATATGTAGCCAATCACGACATGCTAACCGGACTCTTGAACCGTGGGCAATTTGTGCAACAACTTAACGAAGTAATTGGCACGCCGGATAGTGAAAATATTGCGTTGATGTTCATTGATCTCGATAACTTCAAGCCCATCAACGATACGCAAGGGCATGACGCTGGTGATCAGTTGTTGGTCGGCGTCGGCGAAATCCTAAGGTCAATCCTTGGCCCCAACGATTTTGCGGGACGTTTCGGCGGCGATGAATTTCTTGTTTTGATGCGCAACATAAATCAACGGTCGGAATTCGCCGGCGTGTGTGAAGAAATTCTTCGTAGATTAAACGCTGAAATCGAGATTAAAGGGAAGCCGATCGTTGTTGCGGCAAGTATTGGTGTTGTTTACTGCGATTCTCATGACTATCAAAACAGTGATCACTTGGTCAACGATGCTGATCTAGCAATGTATGCGGCGAAACGACAGGGTAAAAGTCGGTATTGCTTTTTTACTTCGGCGCTCCGAGACGCCGTTGATGTTGAAAATGCTATTCGCAGTCACATCACGTCAGGAATCAACCAGCGGCAGTTCGTGTTGCACTATCAGCCGATTATTAATTTGCGTGACGGTAAAATCCGTAGCTTTGAAGCATTGGTTCGGTGGCAGCACCCAGAACGAGGGTTGTTGTTGCCGGGGGATTTCATTCCCGTTGCCGAAGCAACCGGCTTAATCGTGCCGCTGGGCCATCAGATCATCGAAACTGCCTGTCGGCAACTCGCTGAATGGGATAGGATTCTTGGCGATGCAGCGAAAGATTTGAACATAAGTGTTAACTTCTCGCCGATTCAAATTCTCGAGCCGCGGTTTGTGGACTCAATTTGTAGTGTAGTTGAGTCGTTTGGCATCTCGCCGTCGAGAGTTTGTATTGAAATCACAGAAACGCTGTTGGTTTGCAATCCAAAGAAAGCAATTCAAACCTTAAGAAAGATCAAGAAGCTTGGCTTTCAGTTGCACCTCGACGATTTTGGCACCGGTTACTCATCGTTGAATTACTTAGACGAGTTGCCCGTTGATGTTTTGAAGATCGACCGGTCGTTTGTCCAGAAACTGGAGAACGAGCATAATGAAAACGCGGTTGTGCGAATGATCGTCGCAATGGCTGATGCGCTGAACGTCGAAGTCGTCGCCGAAGGGGTCGAAAACGAGATTCAAATAGAAACGCTGAAGTCAATGAACTGTGTTTTGTTTCAAGGCTACCATTTCTCGAAGCCAATGCCAGCTGACATGGTGATTCAGTATATCTGCGATTACCAAGCTTTCAATCAAGGCGTGGAGAAGTCGATGTTAGACTAGCTTAACCAAACGGAAACAATCCGTAGCCGAAGTCGCCCGACTTCGGGAAGCGATACCGCTGGGCCCCTGAACTCTGGC
>CAZXXY010000250.1:0-2120 GCA_964644755.1 uncultured Hyphomonas sp.
AATGCCGAACAGGTGCGTATTTCGCGCGATCTTGTCACGCTCAAACGCGATGTGCCGCTCACCGTCCCTGTCGAAGATTTGGCCGTTGCTGATCCCGAGCCAGAAGAGCTGATCGGCTTTCTCGAAAAGATGGAGTTCAAAACCATCACCCGCCGCGTGCGCGAATCCTTGCAGCTTGAAGGCGTGATGGAAGAGGAGGCGCCCGAGGAACAGAGCATTGACCGCTCGAAATATGAGACGGTTACCAAACTGGCCGATCTCGAAAACTGGATCGAACGGGCGCGAGAGGCGGGCGTCTTTGCGATTGATACGGAAACCGACAGTCTTGATGCGGTGGCGGCCAAGCTTGTGGGCATCTCCCTCGCCACCGCGCCGAATGAAGCGTGTTATATCCCGCTTGCCCATATCGATCCTGAAGGGGCGGGGGACATGTTCGAAGCGGCCGCGCCAGAGCAGATCCCGCTGGCCGACGCCGTCAAAGCGCTCAAGCCTTTGCTCGAAGACGATACGGTTTTGAAGATCGGGCAGAATATCAAATATGATCTGACAGTGCTGGCGCGTGTCGGGATACATGTCTCGCCGATTGATGACACGATGCTGCTATCTTTCGTGCTCAATGCGGGCACACACAATCACGGTATGGATACGCTTTCCAAACGCTATTTCGACCATACACCGATCGCCTATAAAGACGTGTGCGGTACGGGAAAATCGCAAATCAGCTTTGACCGCGTTCCGCTCGACAAGGCGACAGAGTATGCCGCAGAAGATGCCGACATCACGCTGCGGCTCTGGCACGTGTTCAAACGCCAATTGCCTCAGGCACGGGTGACGACTGTTTATGAAACATTGGAACGCCCGCTTGTGCCAGTGATTGCGAATATGGAACAGCAAGGCATCAAAGTTGACCGGCAAGTCCTGTCCGAACTCTCATCCGACTTCGCCCAGCGCATGGCAGGATATGAGGCTGAAGCCTATAGTCAGGCCGGTGAAGAGTTTAACATGGGCAGCCCGAAACAGCTTGGCGAAATCTTATTCGACAAGATGGGGATTGAGGGCGGTAAGAAGACCAAGACAGGTGCATGGCAAACCGGCGCGGAGATACTCGAAGACCTCGCTGCCCAAGGCCATGATTTGCCACAGACGATTTTGAAATGGCGGTCGCTGTCCAAGCTGCGCTCGACCTATACCGAAGCCCTGCAGGCTGCGATCAATCCCGACACTGGCCGTGTCCATACCAGCTTTGCCATGGCGGCGGCGCAAACGGGACGACTTTCCAGCTCTGATCCGAATTTGCAAAACATTCCGATACGGACAGAAGAAGGACGCAAGATCCGGCATGCGTTTATTGCCGAGCCGGGCCATGTGCTGGTTTCGGCGGATTATAGTCAGGTCGAGCTGCGCCTGCTTGCACATATCGCCGGCATCGACGCTTTGCGCGACGCGTTCAAAGCCGGACACGATATTCACGCCATGACGGCCAGCGAGATGTTCGGCGAACCGATCGAGGGTATGGACCCGATGATGCGGCGGCGCGCCAAAGCGATTAATTTTGGCATCATTTATGGCATCTCCGCCTTTGGTCTCGCCCGCCAGCTCGCCATCCCGCGCGGGGAGGCGAGTGACTATATCAAAGCCTATTTCGAGAAATTTCCGGGCATCCGAAAATATATGGACGACACCAAAGCCTTCGCCACCGAGCATGGCTATGTGCAAACCGCGTTTGGCCGTAAGCTGAACATTGATCTGAAAAATGCCAAAGGCCCATCGCGCGGCTTTGCCGAACGTCAGGCCATCAATGCGCCGATACAAGGCTCAGCCGCCGATGTGATCAAGCGCGCCATGATTGCCATGCCTGCTGCCCTTGCCGGGGCGGGGCTGAAGGCGCGTATGTTACTACAGGTCCATGATGAACTGATCTTTGAAGCGCCCAAAGCCGAAGCCGAGGCGACCGTGGCGCTCGTCAAGGAAACCATGGAAAATGCTGCCGCCCCTGCGCGTGCCTTGTCAGTGCCGCTCGTTGTCGAAGCCCAAGCGGCGGGCAATTGGGGCGATGCGCATTAAGGCCTCTATTGGGTACTGTCAAAGATAAATTTCTGAATACTTCAACTCAGATTTTC
>CAZXXY010000251.1:0-2110 GCA_964644755.1 uncultured Hyphomonas sp.
TCGACGACATTGACGGCGAGGCCGCCCTGGCTTGTCTCTTTGTACTTTGAGGACATGTCGAGGCCGGTCTGGCGCATGGTTTCGATGACTTGATCGAGGGAGACTTTCATCTGGTCTGCCGCGTGCAGAGCAAGGCGTGCGGCGTTGACGGCTTTGACGGCGCCGATGGCGTTGCGTTCGATGCAGGGGATTTGCACCAGTCCGCCAACAGGGTCGCAAGTCAGGCCGAGATTGTGTTCCATGCCGATCTCTGCGGCGCTGGCGACCTGCAACGGGGTGGCGCCCCAAACGGCCGCAAGACCGCCTGCGGCCATTGAGCAGGCAACGCCGACTTCGCCCTGACAGCCCATCTCTGCGCCGGAGATCGAGGCGCGCTGTTTGTACAGCATGCCGATGGCGCCTGCGGTCAGCAGGAATTTGCGGCGATTGACGTTCTGGCCAAGCTCGCCGGAGCAGTAATGGCGGATCACGGCGGGAATGATGCCGGCGGCGCCATTGGTCGGCGCGGTGACGACCTGATTGCCGGCGGCGTTTTCTTCGTTGACGGCCATGGCATAGACATTGAGCCAGTCAAACAATTGCTCGCGTTCGTTTGATTGCGGGGCGGCGAGAAGCTTTTGCCAGATGCCGGGCGCGCGGCGTTTGACCTCGAGCCCGCCCGGGAGAATGCCTTCGGTTTCGAGGCCGCGATCGATGCAGGCCATCATGATGTCGCCAATGCGGTCGAGGGCAGCGTCGGTGTCTGCGCGCGGACGTTTGGTATCTTCATTGGCGAGGATGACCTGATGCAGGTCGAGCTTGTTTTCGTCGCAATGGGCCAGGAGTTCAGCGGCGCTGCCGAAGCGGTAGGGGACATCTTCGTCGATTGCGACGAGATCATCGGTGACGGGTTTGAGTAATTGTGCTTCGGAGGCGACGAAGCCGCCGCCTGTTGAATAATAGGTGCGTGTTTCGAGCACGTCGCCGCTTGCATCGAATGCGGTGAGCTTCATGCCATTGGGGTGGAGTTTTGGCAGCACATCATAAGCGAAGACGATGTGGGTCTCGGGCACAAAGTCTATTTGCCGGGTGCCATTTAGTTTGAGCGTGTGGTCTGTGTGGGCCAGTGTGACGAGCTTGTCTGCTTCAGCTGGATCGAGCGTTTCGGGCGCAAGGCCCATGAGCCCCAGAAGCACGGCTTTGGGGGTTGCGTGGCCTGCGCCGGTGAGGGCGAGTGAGCCTTGTAAGTCGACGCTGACTTTGGTGGTATTTGCCAAGTGCCCTTGGCGTTCAAGGCGCTGGACGAAACGGGCGGCGATGCGAATGGGGCCGACTGTGTGCGAGCTTGACGGGCCAATGCCGATGCGGAAGAGGTCGAGGACTGAGAGCATTGCCTAGAAAACCCCGCTCAAAAAGTCGCGTATAATTCGTGTCAGCGCTTCGCCGAAGATGACCAGCCCTGTGACCCATCCAGCGCCTAGAAGCAATCCGGGAATTATGACCAGACCGTCGCGAGCCAAAAGACCGAAGCCGACAATGGCGACCGCGATGCCGGGCACGGTATTGGTCAGGGGGAGAGGCAAAAGGATCGACGCGCAGAAGACGCAGAGCAGAAGACCGATAATCCGTTCGGCAGGCTTGCTGGCGAGGAATTGAAGACGCGGGCGGGCGAGCCGTTCGACCCAGCCAAACCATTTACGCCCTCCGGTGGCGATTTGGGTCAGGCCGGATTTTGACAGCCGTCGCTGGGCAAGCTTTGCCGGAAGCCATGGCTCTTTGCGGCCGATGACCATTTGTCCGGCCAGCGCGATCATGGGCACCGAAACGATTTGCGGGACGCCGTAAAGAAAGGGGATGCTCACCGGCATGGCGAGCACAATCAGCAGGGCTCCAAAGGCGCTGCGGTCGAGCCGATCCATAATCTCGCGCAAAGACAGACCGTCTTCGGGGGCCTCGGTGGCCATTTCGGTCAATGTGTCCAGCAGGGTTTGCGTCGTTGCCATCGCGTACAATCCGTCCGTTTCGTCCTATATCGGGTCAATTTGACAGCCAGATATGAAGGTTGTGTTCGCTTCATGCAAAAGCCCGGCTAGTTTTGCGGTCCGGCGAATAGGTTTGAACGGACCATTGG
>CAZXXY010000252.1:0-2103 GCA_964644755.1 uncultured Hyphomonas sp.
CATACATTTACTTGCGGTTTTGATATGTCCTCTGCCAGCGATCATGAACAAAGCTTTGATGAGCGCCAGAAGGCACGAGATTTTTCTAATTATTTTGGTACTCAACATCATGAAGTGATGGTTAAGCACTCCGATATGGAAGATGCTATTCCAAAGATCGCCTGGCATCTAGAAGAACCAAGAGTAGGTCAAAGCTACCCCAATTTGTATGCAGCTGAATTAGCGAGATCAAAGGTTAAAGTAGTGTTGTCTGGCGCTGGAGGTGACGAACTCTTTGCTGGTTACCCTTGGCGTTACTACCGTGCCGTTCACAATAAAAATTCGAAAGAATACCTTGATAAGTACTTTGCTTATTGGCAACGCTTAGTGCCTGAGGGTCAGCAGAGTGAGTTTTTCGCACCTATTTGGAGCGACATTAAGGATTTTTCAATTCGAGATACTTTTGAAAGTGTTTACACTGATTCCTTGAATACAGCAAAAACTCCTGAAGACTATGTTAATGAATCGCTTTATTTTGAAGCCAAGACGTTTATGCATGGTTTATTGGTGCTTGAGGATAAGTTAAGCATGGCTCATTCATTAGAGTCTAGAGTGCCAATTCTCGATAATGATTTGGTGGATTTTGCTATGAAAATTCCAGCGAGGTACAAATTGTCTAGTCTAGATAAGATTGTCGATCTGGCTAAAAATAATCGAAACAAAGATATCGAAACTTATTTTCATCGTTCTAAAGACGGTAAAATGATTTTCCGAAATGCAATGCAAAACCTATTGCCCAAGGAAACCTCTAAGAGAGAGAAGCAGGGTTTTTCTGGCCCTGACGCGAGTTGGTTTTTGAATGAGAGTGCTGGTTACATTAAAACCCGCTTGCTCGATAAGGATTCTGGTATTTACGATTATTTAAATTACGATGCAGTTTCCAACGAGTTAGGTGCTCATTTTAACGGAGCTAAAAACTCTCGCTTACTGATATGGTCGCTATTGAGTGCGCAAAGTTGGTTTGATCAACGACCGTGATATGCAGTTTAAGTCTCAATGAATGAAAGCGATGATTTAGATCAATTTGTTCATCCTGACGCGAGCAAGTTGAAGGTATTGCATATAGGTAATATTGCTAACAACGGCTACAACATTGCAAACCTGTTTAATCAGGCTGGTGTTAAAAGTGATTTAATAGTTGGCCCTTATTATCATTTTGCAGGTTGTCCAGAATGGGAAGATGCCGAGTTTAAAGGCGATATTGGTGATCAATTTTATCCGAGTTGGCACAAAGTAAAAATTACCAATGGCTTTCAAAGGCCTCTATGGGTAGCGCAGGGGCCGTGGGAACTCTGTATTAAATACCATTTGCATCGTAATCAAGGTCACAGAATGAGAGCCAAATTTTATTGGACTTATTTAAAGCTTTCTCAGCGTTTTGCGGCGAACGAAGCAGCTGCGAAAATGGTTAACGCTGTAGGTAATCCGAATAAAGCATCTCAAAAAATAAAGCGGATAGTTGCTAATCAGTTGTTATGGAAACTCCGTCACGTAGTTTTTTGGAAATTAAAAAATGTAATTTATCGCATCTTTTGGCGACTTAAAAATACTTTCTATTTAACAAGGTATTGGTTTGTCCGAATAACGATTCGCTCTGCCGCTGCATTATTGCGGAGTAATTCCTTTACTATGCCGCTTTATACTAGTTTGAAGCGCTGGTATTCGATGCGGCGCGAGACTATCAATGAATTGAAAAGTACTGATACTTTAGCAATGCCAGAAGAAGCTCTAGTTGTGTCAGAGGACGTGCAAACCATAAGCCATTTAAAAAAGGCGGTGCCTCAGGTAAATTTTGACGATATAAATAGCCCCAAAAATCGAAAAGCAAGTACGGATACTCAGATTTTGGATGCCCCAAGTAAAGATAAATACGCTGTGATAATAGATGAAGAGCTCATTCCATATAAGGGTTTAGCGCAGCAAATGAAGCCGCTATTTGAATACTATGATGTTGTTGTGGCTTATTCCACCGATGGAATTTGGCCTTTGCTAGCAGATAAAAAATATATTGCTTACGAGCATGGAACAATCCGCACACTCCCTTTTGAGGATTCTCTAGGAGGG
>CAZXXY010000253.1:0-2086 GCA_964644755.1 uncultured Hyphomonas sp.
TTTGTTTTCTGATTGTTGCCTTGTTTGGCCGCCGGATTGCCCGCAGAGTTACGCCAGAAATCTCCAGTTCTGAAGGGTAAAGAATATGAAACTACTACGTTATGGGCCTAAGGGTGCTGAGGCCCCTGGCATTTTGGGGGCTGACGGACAAATTCGTGACCTGTCGGGTATTGTATCCGATATCAATACTGCCGTTCTCGGGGACGACTCGCTCAAAAGACTGGCTGCGATTGACCCGAATGATCTTCCGATTGTCGAGGGCACCCCGCGTCTTGGACCTTGCGTTTCCGGGGTTGGTAAAATCATCTGTATCGGGCTCAACTACTCAGATCATGCAGCTGAGTCCGGCATGGAGGTGCCGCCCGAACCTGTGATCTTCTTCAAGGCAACAAGTGCGATCATCGGGCCGAATGATGATGTCTATATCCCGCGCGCTTCGGAGAAAACGGACTGGGAAGTCGAACTTGCCGTGGTGATCGGCGAGCGGGCTTCCTATGTGAGTGAAGATGATGCGATGAACCATGTCGCTGGCTATTGTGTTTTCAATGATCTGTCCGAGCGGGCTTTCCAGCTTGAGCGCTCGGGGCAGTGGGTGAAGGGCAAGTCCTGCGATACGTTTGGACCGCTCGGCCCGTGGCTCGTGACCAAGGATGAAGTAGCTGATCCGCACAATCTCCATATGACACTCGACGTTAATGGCCATCGTTATCAGGACGGCTCAAGCGCGACGATGGTCTATCAGATTCCTCATCTGGTGCATTATCTCAGCCAGTTCATGACCTTGGAGCCGGGCGATGTGATCTCGACCGGAACGCCGCCGGGTGTTGGCCTTGGGCAGAACCCGCAAGTCTATTTGAAAGAAGGCGATGTGATGGATCTGTCGATTGAAGGCTTGGGGTCACAGCGTCAGACTGTTTGTCAGGCGTAAGCCGTGTTTGCCGGCTCGCTCGATAAGTGTCTGAATATTGAAGACATGAGACGTGCTGCGAGGCGCCGTGCGCACAAGATGGTGTTCGACTATATTGATGGCGGCGCCGATGATGAAAGAACGCTTCAGAACAACGCCGCTGCCTTCGACAAATATGATCTGGCCTTCAAGGTTCTCACTGGCGTCGAGACCGTCGATACCTCAATCACGCTGCTCGGAGAAAAGCTGGACGTTCCATTCTTTTGCTCTCCGGCGGCGGGCAATCGTCTTTTCCATACGCAAGGTGAACGCGCGGTCGCAAAAGCTGCCGCAGCGGCGGGCACAATCTATTCGCTTTCAACCCTGTCTTCTGTCTCAATGGAAGAGATCGCCGGTCTTACCGCCGGCCCTAAATGGTTCCAACTTTACGTGTGGAAAGATCGCACACTGGTCAAAGAGATGCTGGCCCGCGCCAAGGCTGCTGGCTACAAGGCATTGATCCTGACGGTTGACTTCCCGATTACCGGCAACCGCGAACGCGACCCGAGGAATGGATTTACGATTCCGCCGACTTATGGTCTGCGCCAGGCATGGGAAGCGTTGCGAGCGCCGATGTGGACATGGGATTTCCTGCTCGGTCCACCGATCAAATACGCTAATCTTGCAGGCGATACGCCCGCCATCAGCCTCAATCAGTTTGTGGCGGATCAATTGCACGCAGGTTTTAACTGGAAGGACGCCGAGTGGCTGCTTGGTGAGTGGAATGGTCCGGCGGTGATCAAAGGCGTGGTCCGGGCGGATGATGCGCGTCGCGCCGTTGATCTTGGTTTTAACGCGATCATGATTTCCAATCATGGCGGGCGGCAATTGGATTATTCGCCTGCTCCCATTGATGCCTTGCCCGCCATTGCTGATGAGGTTGGTGCCAACGCCGAGCTGATCGTTGATGGCGGTATTCGTCGCGGCACAGACATTCTAAAAGCTCTTGCCAGAGGCGCAAAAGCGGTCAGTTTTGCACGGCCTTACCTCTATGGGCTTGCGGCCGGAGGAGAGGCGGGTGTCGCCCGCGCTCTAACGCTCATGACCGAAACTGTGGCCCGCGATATGGCGCTTATGGGTGTTCGGTCGGTCGAAGAGATTGATACAAGTTTCATCCTGGAGCGAAACAATGCTCGGGGT
>CAZXXY010000254.1:0-2085 GCA_964644755.1 uncultured Hyphomonas sp.
CTGGCTCCACCATTTCTTTTCAAGCTAAAAAATGCGGCCTTGGCCGCCGCGCAGGGCCGACCTCGCGCTTCAACCTGCCAGCTCAGCAATGGCCTCGGCCACAGCGACGGTGCGGCGGGCCTCTTCCAGATGCAACAGTTCGGTCATTTTGCCATTGACCTTGATCACGCCTTTGCCTGCATTTTCGGGCAGCGCGAAGGCAGCAATGACGGCATGCGCTTGTGTGATGTCCTCTTCGGCAGGGGAGAAGACCTCATTGGTGATGTCGAGTTGGGCCGGATGGATCAGCGTTTTGCCATCAAAACCGAACACGCGGCCTTGCAGGCATTCAGCGCGCAGGCCGTCAGGGTCTTGAAAATTATTGTAAACACCATCAATGGCCAGCAGATCATAACAGCGCGCCGCCGCCACGGTGAGGCTGAGCGCGGTCTGGAAGGCGAGCCGGTCAGGCGTCGACTGGGCCCGGAACTCTTTGGCGAGATCATTGGTGCCCATAACGAAAGCGGCAAGGCGCGTGCGCTCGGAGGCGGCGGCGATATCATGCAGGTTGAAGATGGCTTTGGGCATTTCGATCATGACCCAGAGCGCCAATGTGTCCGGCGCGCCGGCTTTGGTCAGCGCCGCATCGAGCGCGTCAATATCGGCAGCCGTTTCGATTTTCGGCACGAGGATCGCGTCCGGCCCCGCTGCGACGGCCGCTTCAAGGTCGGACTGTCCCCATTCCGTGTCCAGGCCATTAATGCGGATGATCAGCTCTCGCTGGCCGAAGCCGCCCGCTTTGACCGCTGCGGCGGCGGCATCGCGCGCCATGAGCTTGTTATCGGGCGCAACCGCATCTTCCAGATCGATCATCAGCGTGTCGGCTGGCAGCGATTTGGCCTTTTCCAGCACTTTCGCTTTGTCACCGGGCATATACAGGACTGAACGGCGGGGGCGGGCAGTGTTTGCATGTGTCATGGGCAATATCCTTGGGTCGCAATGCGCTTTGGTACCAGTCAGGGTGGCATAGTGAATACTATCAGTATTCGCAATGGAGCGCTGGTCAGCATTTGTTCACATCAAGCCGTATAGAGTGGGCGTATCAACCACTAGAGAAAGAGACATCCATGGATTTTATGAACCTCGCTAAAGGCATGTTGGCCGACAAAATAGGCGGCGATAGCGGCGCAATTGGTGACGTTGTTGGCGGCTTGTTGGGGGAAGGCGATACCGTCAATCTCGCCAGCTTGATGAGTGGTCTTCAGGAAAAAGGTCTTGGCGATGTTGCACAATCCTGGCTTGGCGATGGTGAAAATGCCGAGATTTCGTCCGAGCAACTCAATGAAGTTCTAGGCAGCGAGCAAGTGGCGCAAGCGGCGGCCCAACTTGGCACGGATGAAGGGTCGCTGCTCAACGGTCTCAAAGAGGCACTGCCCCAGCTTGTCGATCAGGCCAGCAGCGGCGGGTCACTGATGAGCTCGATTGGCGGGCTTGGCGGCATGGCCAAAAAATTCCTCTAGAGGATATGACAAGACAAGGAAAAGCGCGCCTTCACGGGGGCGCTTTTTTTGTGCATGAGCTTGAGGCGGCAGGTTTGTGGCAGGCGAGAGGGGGCTTTCATGCAGAACGTAAACATCCGGAAGGGCGATGCTGGCGACTGGGCAAGCTTGGCTGAGATATTTCACATTGCTGTGCGCGAGGGCGCCGTCGCTTATACCGAGGCGCAGCGTGCGGCGTGGTCCCCTGCGGTGAAAGCCTTGCCGGACTGGTCCTTGCGCATGACACGGCAAAACGTGTGGGTGGCCGAGGCCGACGGCAGGGCGGCGGGGTTCATGACGCTGGAGATGAACGGCTATCTCGATTGCGCTTACATCTTGCCGCACTGGCAGGGCCAAGGTGTGTTCCGCAAGCTTTACGAGGCGCTGGAAGGACAGGCATGCGCCGAAGGCATCAGCCGGATTTACACCCATGCCAGCCTGCATGCCCAGCCCGCCTTTGCAGCGATGGGGTTTGATCTTGTGGCCCCCGAGACCGTGAGGATGACGCCAGAGGGCGAGCAAATATGGTTGCCAAGGTTTGCCATGGAGAAGCGGGTTTAGGCGGGGC
>CAZXXY010000255.1:0-2067 GCA_964644755.1 uncultured Hyphomonas sp.
CGCCAGTATATGTTTTCATTTGTAATCGAGCCGCCCCAGGTTCCACACCCCAGAGAACTCGTCTGGCGCATGCCATTGTGCAGACCGCCAGCATTTGAGGCGGACTGGGCTTGATTGACCATCACGCGTGACGTGAACGTCTCGTTCGCGAGCCGCATAATATGATCTTCATTATGCGAATAAATACCGCAGCTATGACCTTTGCCCTGATAGGCCTGGATTTCGTTGGTCAGCGCAATGGCCTCATTCATATCCTGTACTTTATACAACGCCAGAACAATCGAAAGCTTTTCGCCGGAGAATGGATGCTCCTTACCTGTGCCGGTCTCAGGCACAATGATAAAGGTTCGGTCTTCGGGAACATCAATGCCAGCCATGCCGCCAATCTTTTGCGGCGTGGACAGAATAAGCTGCGTGTTCAGACCGCCCTCTTTCCACAGCACAGACGCAATTTTCTCATATTCGTCGGGCTTGGCCAGATAACCGCCTTGCCCAATCAGTTCCTGAAGAAGTTCATCATAAACAGAGCCAAAAGCGATGACGGCATTGTCCGATGAACAGGACGCGGCCAAGTCTGCCACTTTCGAAATTCTGATTTTCTCCGCAGCCTCTTTGAGATCAGCCGTATCATCTACAGTGATGACGGCATTCCCTGCCCCGACGCCATAAGCCGGTGTCCCGGACGAATAAGCCGTCTGCACCATCGCCGAACCGCCGGTGGCCAGCACAAGATCACATTGGCGCATAACCTCCTTCGTCATATCGAAGGTCGGTGCAACAACGCCTTGGACGATATCGGCAGGCGCACCCATTTTAACAATGGCTTCGCGCATCAGGTCCACAACCATCTTGTTCGTCAGTTTTGCACGTGGGTGCGGGCAAATGATAATAGCATTCCGCCCTTTGACGGCATGAATTGCTTTGACCACGGGCGTTACTTCAGGATGGGTTGTCGGTGACAAGGCGCCAATCACACCAACGGGCTTTGCAATTTTGACAATCTTGCGCTCTTTGTCCTCTTCGATAATCCCGACAGAAACATCATCAATAATATCGAGAAGCGCCGCGCGAGCCTTGCCATAAATTTTGGCATATTTGCCTTCGAAATTTCCAAGCTCCGTCTCCTCGACGGCAAACTCGGATATTTTCTCAGCTACACCAGGCCTTGAAACAGACCAGACCATCGCGGCGATCAACTCATCGACTTGCTCTTGGGTATACCCATTCAAAACCGATTGGGCCGCTCGCGCTCGCGCCATGATTTCATCAACTTCGCGCGTCACTTCATTGTCTTCAATTTCCTGTATCGCACCCATCAGCATGGTCCTTTCTTACAAGCCCCCTGAGGGGTCCCTCACGGCAAAAAAAGTGCTACTCAGCCGCCTCTTTCGCTAAATTTTTCGGATGGTTCGGCCAGTTCAGATAGGGCAAGCCATTGTCGACCTCTTCCATTGTGATGCAGTCAGGCACAGGACAGACAATCTCGCACAGATTGCACCCAACACACTCATCTTCGATAACAGCGAAGCTGCGCTTTCCACTCGCCGCATCAACATTCATGGCAATGGCTTGATGCGATGTATCTTCACAAACAATATGACACTTGCCGCACTCAATGCACGCCTCGGCATTGATCTTCGCTTTGACATCATAATTCATGTCCAGATCGTTCCAGTCGACAACATTAGGGGTCGCCATGCCGCGGAAGTCTTCAATCGTTTGATACCCCTTAGCGTCCATAAAGTCGCTCAGGCCGTCGATCATATCCTCAACGATCCTGAAACCGTAAAGCATCGCGGCGGTACAAACCTGAAGTCCATCTGCACCAAGAGCAATAAATTCGGCGGCGTCTTCCCATGTTGAGATCCCGCCAATCCCGGAAATCTTCAAGTCCTTAGTGTCCGGATGACGTTTTATCTCGGCGACCATATGCAGAGCAATCGGCTTGACCGCGTTACCGCAATAGCCCCCATGGGTACCCCGCCCTCCGACACTCGGCCGCGGGGACATTTTTTCCAGATCAACGCTGACAATCGAGTTGACCGTATTGATCAATGACACGGCATC
>CAZXXY010000256.1:0-2047 GCA_964644755.1 uncultured Hyphomonas sp.
GGCGGCGATCTGTATCTGAATGATGGCACCTATGGGTCCCTGTTTGATGCCGGGCAATTTGGCTGGAAATTTCCGGTTAGATTGCACAAGCAGGGTGGGGGCTTCGGGACTGCGGATATGGCGCCATTCCGTTTCTTCGGCCCAACATGTGACAGCACGGATATTATGGCGGGTCCCTTTCATTTGCCCGCCGATATTGGCGAGGGCGATTGGATCGAGGTCGAGCATATCGGCGCCTACGGACAAGCGCTGGCGACGCAATTTAACGGGTTTTACTCAACGCATACGGTTGCAATTCTGGAAGATCAGATAGGAGGCCAGCATGGCTAAGGTTTTGGTTGTCGGGGCTGGCGGTGTCGGCTCTGTTGCGGTTCACAAGATGGCGATGAACCCTGATATTTTCAGCGAGATTACGCTGGCGAGCCGCCGGAAATTCAAATGCGATGATATTGCCAAGGCGGTTAAGACACGCTTGGGCGTCGAGATCAAAACAGCAGAGCTTGATGCGATGGATGTGAGTGCGACGGTCGCACTTATAAAGGCGACAGGTGCAGAGCTGCTTGTGAACCTCGCATTGCCTTATCAGGACCTTGTGCTGATGGATGCCTGTCTTGAAGCCGGCATTCATTATATGGATACGGCCAATTACGAGCCGGAGGATGTCGCCAAGTTCGAATATTCCTGGCAATGGGACTATCAGGACCGCTTCAAGGCCGCAGGGCTGACCGCTATTTTGGGATCCGGCTTTGATCCGGGGGTCACGTCAATCTATGCAGCGTGGCTCAGAAAGCACAAGCTCGATACGATCCGCCAGATCGATATTCTCGATTGCAATGGCGGCGACAATGGCAAACCGTTTGCGACCAATTTCAATCCGGAGATCAATATCCGCGAAGTGACCGCGCCTGCGCGTCACTGGGAAAACGGCAACTGGATTGAAAGCCCTGCCATGAGCACAAAGGTTCCGTTCGACTTTCCGGCCGTTGGCGAGAAGAATATGTACCTGATGTATCATGAGGAATTGGAGAGCCTGAAAACGCACTTTCCCGAGATTGAACGCGCGCGGTTCTGGATGACGTTTGGCGATGCCTACATCAATCATGTGACGGTTTTGCAGAATGTCGGGATGACTTCGATTGCGCCGGTCATGCATGAGGGCGTTGAGATTGTGCCGTTGCAATTCTTGAAGAGTGTCCTGCCTGATCCCTCAGACCTTGGCGAGTTGACCAAGGGCAAAACCTGTATCGGTGATATCGCAACGGGCCTGAAGGATGGTGTCGAGAAGACCTATTACATCTATAATATTTGCGATCATGAGGCCTGCTTTGCCGAGGTGGGTTCGCAAGCGGTTGCCTATACAACAGGCGTTCCGGCCATGATTGGTGCAGCACAAATCCTAAAGGGCAATTGGCGTGCGCCGGGCGTGTGGAACACGGAGCAACTCGATCCGGATGATTTCATGGACATGTTGAATGTGCATGGATTGCCTTGGCAGGTGAGCGAGCTTGACGGACCTGTGAGCTTCTAGGGTGGCGCAAGAGGCTCCATCTCTCATGGCGCAATCGGGCGATCCGCGCGCATTTGCACGCTTTGACCTGTCACGCGTGCCGTCGCCTTGCTTTGTGGTCGACGCGTGCGCGCTTGAAGACAATTTGAAAGTGCTGGCGGACATAAAGCAGCAGTCGGGCGCGCATATATTTCTCGCGCTCAAAGCCTTCTCGATGTTTTCGCTCGCACCATTGATTATGACATATCTTGATGGCGTGTGTGCGAGCGGTCTTCATGAGGCGCGTCTGGGGCGGGAAAAATTCTGCCCGACGCGCGGCGAGGTAGCGACATTTTCAGCAGCTTACAGCCCGTCAGACATGGCGAGCATAGCGGCGCTGAGCGATCATGTTCTTTTTAATTCTCTGGGGCAATTACGCGCATATGCAGCCGAGGTGCGGGCGGTTGGAAAGCAGATCGGCCTGCGTATCAATCCGCAACATAGCGAAGGCACTGTCGCGCGCTATGATCCATGCAGCCCGTGTTCGCGTCTTGGTGTGCC
>CAZXXY010000257.1:0-2039 GCA_964644755.1 uncultured Hyphomonas sp.
AAGTTTGATTTGAAAAAGAGGGTAACGATCAGTACGTTTTAACCGATCGGCGTAGGCAAGAGCACGCCAATCGAGAAAGGTTCGGGGAACTCGCGGGAAGTCGATTTGCCATTCATTGCAAACTAGCAGCTTTTGCCGGCGGCGTGCCGCTGGTGGCCAAATGGCCACGTTTCACCTGAAATCGCTAGCAAAATCGTGCTTTTTTCTGAAATTCAGAAATTGATGGGCTGTTCTTGTCGAATGCTGAGCAATATACTTCTGTCAGGAACGAGGCCTTATTGAAGCCCCTTACGCGGTTATCCCCTTCTTGCAGCGTTTCACTTCTTAGGATTGTCGATGGCACCACAACTTGGCACTAGACTTAAACACGTCCGTGATCAGCTTGGCTTGACGGCGCAACAAGTTAACAAGGAAACCGGTATTGGGGCATCTTCCCTGTCAGAATGGGAGAACGGTAAACGAGAGCCGAGTTTTTCGCAGCTTTCGTCGTTGGCCAGTGCATATTCAAAAGACGTCAGTTTCTTTTTGAGTGAAGAGCCGCTTCAAGATAAAGAAGTGGTGCTCTGGCGTGAGAAGCCAAGTAGTGAACAAGCCGGCGACATCGAAAACAAACTGCTATCGCTGGCGAAACAGTATCAGCGACTTGAGCAACTGTGTGGCGATCCGCGTCCTTGTAAACTGGAGCAATCAAATATTCCGGTTGACAAGTTCAATCGGACCACGGCCTGTGCATTAGCACATAAATTTCAGGAGAAGCATTCACTTGGCAGTCGACCGGCTAATTCCTTGAGATCGGTTTTGGAGGAATACTGTCGGGTGAAGGTCTTTCATTTAGATTTCGAACCCCCGGGTACTGCAGCGTGTACGCGTAGTGAACAATTTGGGGCGGCTATTTTGCTGAACAGCAATAACATTCGTTGGCGTCGCAATTTTGATTTAGCTCATGAGCTCTTTCATTTGCTTACGTGGAATAGTTTTCGCAAGGGGCACGCAGTTGCAGAAACTTCCCCCAAAGAAGAATCGTTAGCCAACCAGTTTGCCAGTTGTCTTTTGATGCCGACAGGGCCACTGACGTTGGCGGTCAATTTTCAATCTGACGAAAATTTCCAGCTAGACTACGACGATTTGTTTGAGATTTCCCGGCAGTTTGATGTTTCGGCGCTCGCGCTCGTCTGGCGATTGGTGGACATGCGATTTATTACTCGTGACGCGGCTAAGGAGATTATCGAATCGATTCAAATGCGGGTCGCCATCTGGGATCGCCGTAAGAGTGGAACACCTCCATTGCGTCCAGTTCGTTTTGAAGCATTGGCATTAGAGGCAGTTGAAAAAGGATTGATATCAACTGGTAAGTTTGCCCAGTTCATGGGCATCAGTCGCGCGGCTGCAATGAAGCAGATAGAGAACGAGGTCTACGCTGTCCAAGGAGGAGGAGAGCGTGCCAAAATTCAGCTTGATTGTTCTTGATGCTGGAATAGTGATAAAGCTATTCGAATTGGGTGTGTGGGACCAAGTGGTGAAACAGTGCGATGTTCACCTATCAAAAGTGGTTGCCGACCAAGAAGCCAGTTTTCACAGTCCTACCGACGACCTACCGCATGGTCAGCCAATTGATTTGAGCGGCGATATTGCGGAGTCACGAATTAGTGTTTTTCAATGTAGTCTGTCGCAGGTCACGAATTTCCAGCAACGTTTTGACCAGAATTATGCTCAGGATCTTGATCCTGGCGAGCTTGAATCGTTGGCTTGGCTTTTTTCGCAGCAGAAAGAATGCTTGATTTGTTCTGGTGATGCAATTGTTTTTCGAGTACTGGGTGTTACCGGCCGCGCCGATCAAGGCATCTCATTGCAAGAGATTCTTGATCGAATCGGGCTTTCAAAATCATTGTCATGGCAATACAAAAAAGAGTTTCGTGAACAAAAATCGAATCAGGGCAGCATCGATCAAATACAGGGTCGCGGACTAAAGTAAAAACAGTAAAGTACAGGTGTTTTAATTTGACGCCCAGTAAAAAGTACTGCGTTTTAGTTGTTGGTCT
>CAZXXY010000258.1:0-2031 GCA_964644755.1 uncultured Hyphomonas sp.
TAAAAACCTTTGCAGCTCAATGCGTGATAGGCATTAACATCATATTTCATTGCCGCAACTTCCTCAAAATATAGACGATGTTCTAGGAGGAGGGAGCTGTAATGACCAAAATTTCAAAATACTTCACGAGAGCATATCTTTAGCATGCAATGATCACTTGCGCCTTTTTATAAAAAATGAATGAGATATGGTATCCTTGGCATGAGAATGTTAGAAATGGCTTGTTTCGGATGAATTGAATTTAAGGCGTGATTTCAATTGAAAAAGATAATGTTTGTAGTCTCACTACTCTTGTGCGGTCTGATTTTATTGAGCTCGACCAGCCAATTTGTTCAACAATTTGATAAACGCCTCGCATTTGAAATTAATCCCTTGAACAATCAAGCCAGACGCTCATTCATATATGAGTATCTGGCGTCTTCTGAACCTGGAAGCGATATTTCCGAACTGAAACCAATTATATTAGAAGGATTGAAGAAAGACCCTTATGATGGCCGCTTCTATAGCCTTCTTGGTGTCCTTGAGGAAAGTGAGGGCAGGGAAGAACAGGCTCAAAGTTTTTACACCCACGCCCGCAAACTTATCCAGACAGAGCAATATGCTTTAATGCGAAGGTTTGTTTATCAATTCAAAAAAGGAGAATATCTCAAGGCAACGGAACTTGCCGAGTTGATCTATTTGAGGTGGCGAAGTCGTTGGCCACTTATCGAACCATTCTTGGTTGAACTATTTCAAGATGAAGCTTCTTACAAATCAGCAAGCCAGTTTTTCACGCAATACAAACTTGGGGCAACAAATCTTATTAAAAGTTTAGTTAGTAATGCTGATGATCGCGGTCAAGATTTGGCATATCGGTTTGTTATTGACTGGCACAATTCGGGGGTGAAAAATCTTGAGCATCTCATCGCATACACCAGCAAATCTCTAATCAGGGCCGAAAAATATTCTAATGCTTATATTTTGTTTTTGCTGACGTTGAATGATGAGAAACGCGAGCAAGCTGGCTTCGTGTTTAACAGTTCATTTGATTTTAAACCGACAACAAGTCCATTTGATTGGCTAATTTTAGAGCAAGCTGGCGTTGATATTAGACTTAAGAAAACAGCAATCAAGTCACCCGATGATACATCCCTTGAAATACGTTTTCTCGGCAAACCCACAAATTTAAACAACCTGATTCAACATATTAGATTACCACCTGGACGTTTTAGATTGAACGTTAGCTATACAAATCAAAATTTAAAGAGTCCAAAACCAGTTGTTATGGGTATCTCATGCTTTAAACCAAGACGATTACTCGGTGAAGTGACGTTGCTAAAATCTAAAAATGAGCAAAACTCAACTGACGTTGAAGTGCTCGTGCCGAACGATGATTGCAAGATGCAAGTGATAAATGTATATAATGGAAATTTTTCCAAAAGCTGGACAAACCGTATAACAGGAAGCCTGCTTATTCACGATGTATCCATTGAAAAAGTGGGAGACTAGTTAGGCATCATGCATTATTCGGACGAATTCACTAAACGTAATTATGCTGGTTGTCTGATCTTGTTTGCGATCCTTTTTGGAGGAACGACAAAGCAAGGTATTTGGTCTGATAGCCTGTTATATGTGCTGGCAATACCAGCCGTAATAATAGGGTTTTCCAACTTTTTTGAAAATAGGCTAGGAGTTATTGCCAGAGGCTTCTGTGTTGCAATTATAGCCATTCTCGCCGCGCAATTTCTGCCGGTAGATATAATTAAAAACCTTCCCGAGTATCAAACATCAAATGATGGCAGTCAATTTTTGACCACGGTTCCATCAAGAAGCTTCAACTTAATCATCACATCCATTGTTTTGTTGGGCTTCTTTTTATACCTAGCTACTTTGGGCGCAGATAGTCTGCAATCTCTCATCAATTTCGTTTTCATCGGTGTTGCACTCAACGCATTAATCACCGTCATTCAACTTTCATTCGATTCTAAAATCGTTATCTCAGGATTGTTGCCATATACGATCAGAATGGGGACATTTCAAAACGAAAACCAT
>CAZXXY010000259.1:0-2030 GCA_964644755.1 uncultured Hyphomonas sp.
CCGTCGCCATCTGATGCTTCCAGCCCCATTTTGGAGAGGTTCTCCGGTATGCCGATCTCGCTATTCAAGCGGGCAATTGCATCGCCAAGGTCCGCGTCCGGCTGCAACCCCATTGCATAGCGCAAGCGCTCATACTTTGCCTCTGCTGCGCCTTCGTTCTCGCGCAATAGATGCGGCAGGAAGACAGCGTTGAGCGTGCCGTGATGCAAGCGCTTTTCATGCAAACGTCCGGCCGCATGTGACAGGGCATGAACGCTGCCCAAGCCTTTGACGAATGCTAGCGCGCCCTCATAGCTTGCCATCATCATATTCCACCGGGCCTCAGCGTCCGAGCCATCTTGCACTGCGCGTTTTAGCCAGCCATCACGTAAAGCCCGCGAGGCGCCTTCATAGCCAACACCTTCAGCGGGCGGGTTAAGCGCAGGCGACAAAACCGCTTCGATACAATGGGTAACGGCATCCATGCCGGTCGCCGCCGTCAAATGGGCTGGCAAGCCCAAGGTCAGATCAGGATCGCAAATCGCAACAACCGGTATGAGGTTGGGCGATACGAAGGTTTCCTTGCGGCCATTTTCCATAATCAGAATAGCCCCGACGGAGACTTCAGACCCCGTTCCCGAGGTGGTCGGAATGGCGATCAGTGGCGGGATTTTTCCGATAAGACGCGCGCCGCCGACCAGAGCGGCGAACTGCTGGCAAGGACCGTCATGGCTCGCCATAAGGCCAACCATCTTGGCATTGTCCATTGACGAGCCGCCGCCGAGCGCAACGATACCGTCCGCGCCGCTCTCCTTATAAAGCGCAGCGGCTTGGATTGCTTGTGTCTCGGTCGGATTGGGCACGGTTTCATCAAACACATAAGCGGGTTCTGTCCCGAGAGCTCCGAGCACTTTATCGAGGAGGCCGGCAGCCTTGATGCCTTGGTCGGTGACAATAAAGGGCCTTGTCACCCCTTGCCCTTTGAGCGTCTTGCCCAATTGTTCAATGGCGCCATGATCAAAGATACATGTGTTGAGATAATTCATAACCGGCATGGCGAAATTCCCTTGAATGTGTTTTTGCAGTTCACAGCTTATGGTTCATAATTAGCCCATATGATCAACTGCTCCCTTAGGGGAAAGGCAAGAGACACAGGACTTATGACGAAATTTTCAATCGCGACAGTGCAGGCAGCCCCCGTTCTGTTTGACACAGCCGAAACGCTGAACCGGTTTGAACACTGGCTTGCAGAAGCGAAGGCGGCGGGCGCCGATCTGGTTGTCTTTCCCGAGACATTTCTCGGCGGCTACCCTAAGGGGGTCGATTTCGGTGCGCGGGTCGGATCGCGCAATCCGGAGGGCCGCGAACTGTTCCGGCTGTATTACGAGACGGCACTGACGCGGGATGGTGATGTCTTTGGCAAAGTCCGGTCTATGGTCAAAGACGCGCAAATCAATGTTGTTGTCGGCCTCGTTGAGCAAGTTGGAGACACGCTGCATTGCGCTGCAGCGACCCTGAACCGTGACGGCGACATTGTCGGATGGCGACGCAAACTCCAGCCCACCGCTATGGAGCGGATCATTTGGGGCATGGGCGATGGTTCAACGCTGGAGGTGGCTCAAACCGATATTGGCCGCGTCTCGGCATGCATTTGCTGGGAGAACTATATGACGCTTTTGCGCGCGCATATGTTCCAGCAGCGCACCCAGATCTATACAGCGCCGACCGTAGACGACCGGCCTGTCTGGATTCCGAGCATGCAGATGATTGCGCTAGAGGGCCGGTGTTTCGTCGCCTCAGCCTGTCAATATATGACCCGCGCCGATGTCGCCGATGGCGTAGACTATGATGCTCTGCAGGGGAACACGCCGGAAACCGTGCTGATCAATGGCGGCAGCGTGATCGTCTCCCCTATGGGGGAGCTTCTGACGGAGCCGGTTTATGGCAAAAGCCAGCTTGTCACCGCTGCGATTGATATGGATGACATTCCGCGCGGCAAGTTTGATATGGATGGCGCTGGACATTATGCCAGACCAGATATTTTTGATCTG
>CAZXXY010000260.1:0-2025 GCA_964644755.1 uncultured Hyphomonas sp.
GGCACGATTGCTCTGATCTCCGGCATCGGCATGACCTTCCTGTTTATGATTTTTGACGGCATTATGATTACAATGGGGGCGGCGGGGGCGTTTCCGGACTGGCCGGCGGCGCTCGGCGTTACGGTTCTTTTTGCAGGCATAGGACTCTACCTTTGGCTCGATCAGGAAATGCTCAGATGACGTGGCGGTTCGGCATGATCTCGAACCCGCGCAGCCATTCGGTGTCGAAGCGCGGATCGGTTCTTGCGGCAGCGGCTGCACGGGAGCCGGATGCCATGTTCCACTCTCTGGATGTGTTCGAGAGTTTGCCGCGCTGTCTTGACCAGTTTGCCGAGGGCGGGGTCAATGCCATCCTCGTTGAAGGCGGCGACGGGACGGCGATGGCGGTTGTGACCGAAATCCTGAGCGATCGCTGCCGATTGCCAGCGGACACGCCGATTGCCCTGCTGCCGGGCGGGATGACCAATTTGGCTGCAAAAGTCATGGGCGTTCGCGATGCGGGCAAGGGCGGCATTCGGGCGCTTCTGGATGATTTGCGGGCTGGCAA
Organism: uncultured Hyphomonas sp.; assembly: GCA_964644755.1. Lineage (GTDB taxonomy): Bacteria > Pseudomonadota > Alphaproteobacteria > Caulobacterales > Hyphomonadaceae > CALLCD01. Next base: position 548 of record CAZXXY010000260.1, read on the forward strand.
TATTGAGACCCATAAGGAAAACATCCCCTTGCTCTCGATCAGCCTGGCCAAAGGGGCGGACCCGATTTACGGCTTCTTCCTGTCGACGGGTGCTTTGCCGAATGGCATCCGTTATTGCCGCCGCGCGCTGCATTCGAAAGGGGCGAGCGGCTCGATTGCGGTCGGGCTGACCTTGGCTCGCCTGATCTTCGGTCCGCGCAGCTCCGAGGGCAACGAAGTGATGCGCGCCAGTGATATGGCGCTTGAGACCGACGTCTTCCACGCAGCGGGCTCGCATCTGTTCACGCTGGCGACGACATTGCCGCGCTTCAATCTCGGCATTGATCCGTTCTGGGGCACTGAAGACAAGCCTCTGCGCTTTACCCATGCGACATGGCCTGCCAATGGCCTGATCCGCGCCATGCTCGGTATCCTGACCAAGGCGGGCGCCAAGACAATGAGCAAGCGCGGCATGGAAAGCTTCAATATTGACGAGGCGCTTCTGGGTTATACCGGAGATCTCGTGCTTGATGGCGAGTTTCTCAGCCCGCCGCCGTCTGGCAAGCTCAAAGTCACGGTGACGCAACCTGTTGTGTTCATCCGATGACGGAGCGCTTTGACCGCATCCGCGCGATCATTGCTGCTGAACAGGCCGCGCCTCCACCATCGCGTGCGACAGATATGGCCGATGCCATTCGAGCCAAACATGGCGACACGGTGCAGGCCTTTGTCTTCTATGGCTCGGGCTTGCGTGAAGCGGACAATATCGGAAAAATGCTCGACTATTATGTGCTGACCAAGCGCTATCAGGATGTCCACGGCTTTGGCCCCAAAGCCTTTGCGAGCTTCGCCCTGCCGCCGAGCGTACACTATCTCGAAGCGACCGACCGCGATGGTCAGCCGATGAACAGCAAATATTCTATTGTCTCGCTGCCGGCTTTCCAGCGGCGCGTCTCCGGCCGTGCGCGAGAGCCGATGATCTGGGCACGGTTCTCCCAGCCTTGCCTGATCATGTCCTGCGTCAGTGAAGCTTTACGCGAAGAGCTGATCGGCAATCTTGCCCGCGCGGTGATCCATTTCGCCGATCAGGCCAGCCCGCTCATGGCGGGAAAAATGACGCCGCGTGCGTTCTGGTCGCGCGCTCTGGCGGAAAGTTACCGCACCGAGCTGCGCGCCGAACGTCCGCTCGAGCGCGCCAGCGAAATCGTTGACCGGTATGGCGACCGCTATGACGCGCTTGGCGCGGCGCTGTTTGGCGGGGTTGATGAGGCCGGATTGATCCATGTGCCTGCCGCGTCCGGTTTTGCCCGCCAAGGCGCCCGCTGGCGTTGGGCAACACGCCGCTGGGTCGGCAAACCGGCCACCGCATTGCGCGTCCTTAAAGCCGCCTTCACTTTTGATGGCGGGCTGGACTATGTTCTGCACAAGCTCAAAAGCCATTCCGATGTCGCCATAGACATCACCCCCCATCAACGCCGCCACCCGATCCTCTGGTCGCC
>CAZXXY010000261.1:0-2024 GCA_964644755.1 uncultured Hyphomonas sp.
TATTTGAGTGTTGGTGGTTGGATTGCTCCAAAACCAATTGCGGGCGACCTTCTTTGGCTGACTGGCCTGACGGTGGTCGCTGGTATTGTTGCCTCGATCTTCATTTCTGGATGGGCAAAGAAACGCCAAATGGCGACTGGTCAGCAGTTCCCGATGGGGCTTACTGCACTGGGTCTTATTGTTGGTGCGCCTTTGGTGATGTTCTTGATTACCGGTCTACCTCTTTCGTTTGATTATCCAGAGCTTGCTCGCTTTGGTGCTCGTGGTGGCATGTCAATCTTCCCAGAGTTTATTGCTTTGTTGCTCGCGCTCACCATTTACACCTCAGCCTTTATCGCTGAGATTGTGAGAGCTGGTATCCTTGCGATTAACAAAGGGCAGACGGAAGCATCCTATGCGCTTGGTCTTCGTGCTAAGCCGACATTGAACCTTGTGATTATCCCGCAAGCGCTCCGCGTTATCATTCCGCCGCTGACAAACCAGTATTTGAATATTACCAAAAACTCATCGCTCGCCGTTGCGATTGCTTATCCTGATCTTGTGTCAATTTTCGCAGGAACAGCGCTTAATCAATCGGGGCGTGAAGTTGAGATTATCATGATTACGATGGCGACTTACCTCGCTCTATCATTGCTCACGTCAGCATTTATGAACTGGTACAACAACCGTATGGCTTTGGTGGAGAGATAAGATGTCAACAAGATATGTTCGCCAAGAAATGCTCGAAGAGCTACCGGCACCCTCGGGTACTAAAGGCCCAATCTTCTGGATCAGGAAGAACTTATTTCCTGATCCAATCAATGGATTTTTGACGCTTTTAGCAATCTATATAATCTATAAAATCGTTCCACCATTCCTAGACTTCGCGCTGTTTAACAGCACGTGGTCTGGTGTAGATCGCAATGCTTGCGCAACAGTTGCACAAGGCGGTCTACAAGAAGATGGTTGGTTTGGCGCTTGCTGGCCTTATGTAAGCGCCAACTTGAAGCTCTTCATTTACGGGCGTTATCCCGTGGAAGAATTGTGGCGCGTCAATTGGGTCTACGTCATGTTTGCGATTGGTTCCCTTGGTCTTCTTATTCCAAGCATCCCGTACAAGCGTGAAAATATCATCTTTATGTTCGGTATTTTCCCTGTTGCAGCCTTTGTGTTGCTGACAGGTGGTCATGTTGAACTAAACGGCTTTTTGATTGCCAATACTATCCTTGGTGAATCAGCACTTGCGTTTTGGATTGATATGGTGATTTTGGCGGGGCTGTTATCAGCTCTTGCCTATTTCATTGCGAAGGGGACTGATTCTGATCCGATGCCGAGCATCAAGAATGTGTTGATTGGCATGGCAATCTTGTCTGTCGTCATGTTTGTAATCTCAGCACCGTTTGGTCTTGAACATGTTGAGACCGAAGTTTGGGGCGGTTTGCTGGTAACGCTGGTAATCGCTGTCGTCGGTATCGTGGCCTCGCTCCCGATTGGTGTTTTGCTGGCGCTTGGCCGCCGTTCAAGCATGCCAACGGTTAAATTGGTCTGTGTCATCTTCATCGAATTCTGGCGCGGTATTCCGCTCATTACAGTGCTCTTCATGTCATCTGTGATGTTGCCATTGTTCCTACCTGATGGTGTTGAATTTGATAAACTGCTTCGTGCCTTGATTGGTGTCGCGTTGTTCTCGTCAGCTTATATGGCGGAAGTAATCCGAGGCGGTATTCAAGCCTTGCCAAAAGGCCAATATGAAGGCGCTCAGGCGTTGGGTCTTAGCTACTGGCAGATGATGCAGAAGATCATTCTGCCTCAGGCGTTGAAGCTGGTTATTCCAGGTATCGTGAATACCTTCATTGGCCTCTTCAAAGATACAACCTTGGTGTTGATCATCGGCTTGTTCGATTTCCTCGGGCAAATTCAATCAAGTTACTCAGATCCGACTTGGGCCTCACCGGTTCAGGCGATGACTGGGTATCTCTTTGCAGCGCTAGTTTATTGGGTCTTTTGTTTCTCAATGGCACGCTATTCAATCTATATGGAAGATC
>CAZXXY010000262.1:0-2017 GCA_964644755.1 uncultured Hyphomonas sp.
CGACCTCTTGCATGCCATGCAAGCGCTCTCCCAACTGAGCTATGGCCCCACATTCTGGACTTTGGAGGAGATAGAGCGGACGCCCGTTCCGATCAAGTCCTAATTCTTATTCTCCGGGCAGATCGTCTTCATCGTCGATGTCGTCAACCTCGACATCAACGTCCACATCAAACTCTTCCGCCTCGTCATCGAGAATGTCGTCATCATCGACACCTTGCTCGGAGAAGCCGGCCGGCACACCTTTGACCGTGTCCTCATCATCGTCTTCACTGTCATTCACAGCGAGCGCCGGATCGTTCTCATCACCGAGTTCAGCGATTTTCTCGCCATCATCTTCCTCGTCTTCATCAATGGCGGCGGCTTCAGTCTCTTTGACCTCTTCCTCGTCTTCATCGTCATCACTGGACGCGGCAGCAGCGGGCGCTGTTTGCGCAGCAACTTTGGCCCGGGCGCTCAAAACCTCTTCGGCATCAGGCTCGAAACTGTGCTGGCATTTCGGGCACACCGCCGGACGTTTGTTCAGATCGTAGAACTTCGCCTCACAGTTCGGACAAATTTGCTTAGTACCAAGGTCAGATGTTGACACGAGTGCGCCTCCGTAATCTTAAGTGTAAATCAAATAGTGGCGAGCGATTGCCATGAACATAAGGCGCTGTCAAAGCCCTTTCGCGTCAAAACGCGATTCTAAACGAAAGTGGCCCTGTTTTGCTGACATCCCATCCTGTCACCGATCTCGCCGGAACACTCAGTGCGCCGGGCGATAAATCCTGCTCTCACAGGGCGCTGATCCTCGGTGGACTGGCGTCTGGCCGGTCTGAAATTTCCGGCTTGCTTGAAGGCGATGATGTGCGTCGCACAGGGCAGGTCATGGCCGCGCTTGGCGCAACCGTCACCCGCACCGACCACGGCGTCTGGCATGTTGACGGCGTTGGCAAAGCGGGACTGTCCTCTCCGGCGTCTGCACTTGATTTCGGCAATTCGGGCACAGGCTCCCGGCTTTTAATGGGGGTTATGGCAGGTCATGCGCTCTCGGCCGACATTGTCGGCGACGCCAGCCTGTCAAGCCGCCCTATGGCGCGTATCACAACACCGCTGACGCAGATGGGCGCGAGCTTTGAGACGAGCGAAGGGGGACGCCTTCCGCTCACCCTGCATGGCTCCAGCGCCTTGCAAGCGATTGCCTACACGCCGCCTCATGCCTCCGCGCAGGTCAAATCCGCCATTCTTCTGGCCGGCCTCAATGCTCAAGGCAGCACATCCGTTTCAGAAGCCCGCATGACGCGCGATCACACCGAACGCATGCTCGCTGGCTTTGGCGCGACCCTCGACATCGCCCGCCATGATGGTGTGCGCACCGTCTCGGTCACGGGCGGGCAGACCCTACAGGGACAATCGGTGCAAGTTCCCGGGGACCCCTCCTCTGCCGCTTTCCTGATCGCGGCGGCGCTGATTTCGCCCAAGGGCGACGTGTTGGTCGAAAACGTCATGTCGAACGAAACCCGCGACGGTTTCTTCCGCATGGCCGAACTGATGGGGGCTTCGCTCGGAGCCGAAGAGCGCGGCGAAGCTGCAGGCGAGCGCCTGATCGACTTGCAGGCCAGCCATGCGCCGCTCAAAGGGACGGTTGTGCCCGCCCATATCGTGCCTGCCATGATCGACGAATTTCCGATCCTTGCCGTCCTTGCGGCTTTTGCCGAGGGCGAGACGCGGGTGACAGGTGCCGCCGAGCTCCGCGTCAAAGAGAGCGACCGGATCACCGCCACCGTCAACATGCTACGCGTCAATGGTGTCGAGGCGGACGAAACCGAGGATGGTTTTATCGTTCAGGGCTGCGCGGGCAATGTGCCCGGCGGCGGCACGGTCGAGACGCGGCACGACCACCGCATCGCGATGAGCGCACTTGTCATGGGCACGGCGGCGCAAAACCCCGTCAGCGTGGATGACACCAGCATGATCGACACCAGCTATCCGGAGTTTGTCAGCCATATGCAAAGCCTTGGAGCACGGTTCGACTAGG
>CAZXXY010000263.1:0-2007 GCA_964644755.1 uncultured Hyphomonas sp.
CCTGATTGTCAGAATGGCAGGGGGAAAGCCTCTGGAACTGGGCGGCAGGACGCTGGACCCGCGCTTCCAGTTTTTCGCGCATATGGCAGGCAAGCAACCGGCAATGTCGACGCTCTCGGCGGTCGAGGCGCGCACGGCATCGGCTGACGGGCTGGCCATGTTGGCAGCGCCTTTGCCGGATGGGGTGACGACGAGCGATTTTGCGCTCAAGGCTCCTGATCGGGACATTCCGGTGCGGCTTTACAAACCCGCAGTGCAGGACAAGCGCAGTCCGATGATGGTGTATCTGCATATGGGCGGAGGGGTGATCGGCGATCTCGAAACCTGCCATGCATTTTGCGGATTGCTGGCCGAGAAAACCGGCGGGCCGATTTTGTCAGTCGACTACCGGCTGGCACCCGAGCACAAGTTTCCGGCTGGACTTGAAGATTGTATGTTTGCCTATGAGTGGGCGTTGAAGAATGCTGCCGCTTATGATGCGCCGGCAGGACACGCCGCATTGGGCGGGGACAGTATGGGCGGCAATTTTACAGCCATCATCACGCAGGAAATGTTGCGGCAACACAAGCCCGTGCCCGACCTGCAATTGATGATTTATCCGGCAACGGATCTGACCCATGACTATGCCTCCCGCCAGACCTATGGCGAGACGTATCCCTTGTCTTCGGCAACGATGGAATGGTTCATGGATCACTATTTGCCAGAGGGGCAGGATCGTGGGGATGTGCGCATTTCGCCTATGCTGGAAGGTCAGCTGAGCCAGCTTTCGCCTGCGATTGTCGCCACCGCCGGCTTTGATCCCCTCTGCGATGAAGGCGAGGCCTATGCGCGCAAACTCGAAGAGGCTGGCGTGTCGGTCAAGGTCGATTGTTATGATCGTCTCGCGCATGGGTTCACAGCCTTTATGGGGGTTTCACCTGCGGCCAGAGCCGCCTGTGTAGAGATCGCCGAACGTGTGAAAGCCGCTTATGTCGAACAGCGGCGGACTGAGGCGTGAGGGCATTTGTCTGCCATGCTTTGAGCGATGATCTCAGCGGCGTTGGCATTGAAGACATCCCGCGGCCGGAACCGGAGGCCGGACAGGTCCGGATCAAGGTCAAAGCGGCGAGTTTGAACTATCCCGACATTTTGCTGTGCCAGGGCAAATACCAGCTCAGGCTCGAACCGCCATTTACGCCGGGCATGGATATGGCGGGCATTGTCGATGCGGTTGGCGAAGGGGTGGCCGGGTTTGAGGTCGGCGACGAGGTGGCAGGCGGCGCGCGCTTTGGCGGTTTTGCTGAATATGCCCTCGCCAGCGCGGCAGGCTTGCAGCACAAGCCGGACAAGATGGGCTTTGCTGAAGCGGCGGCCTATCCGGCGGCGTATCTGACGGCCTATGTCACGCTGGTCCGGCGGGCGAGATTGCAGGCGGGCGAAACCCTGCTCGTCCACGGCGCTTCGGGCGGGGTGGGGCTCGCCGCTGTCGATGTCGGCAAACTGCTCGGCGCCAAAGTGATCGCCACGTCGGGCAGTGAAACCAAGCTTGCGCAAGTGGTGGCCTATGGCGCCGATCATGGCGTGCTGGCGCGCAAAGGCTTTCGTGACGAGGTGAAAGCGCTAACGGACGGGCGCGGCGCGGATGTGGTCTATGATCCGGTGGGCGGCGATATTTTTGACGAGAGCGTGCGCTGTATCGCCTTTGACGGACGCTTGTGCGTGGTCGGGTTCACCTCTGGCCGGATTGCCAGCATCTCGACGAATATGCCGCTGATCAAGGGCTTCTCCGTCGTGGGCGTGCGCGCGGGCGAATATGGCCGGCAATTTCCAGACCGCGGCGCGGAGAACATTGCGCAAATCTGGGACTGGGCGCGGACAGGCAAAACGCGGCCCCATGTGCATGCCTGCCTGCCACTGGCGCAGACGGCCGAGGGCATGCGCATGCTCGAGCAGCGCGAAGTGGTCGGGAAAATTGTGATCGAGCCGCAGCTCTAGACGCAAGGCGCCGCGCTATTTCCGATCTTCGGC
>CAZXXY010000264.1:0-2002 GCA_964644755.1 uncultured Hyphomonas sp.
GCCAGGTGTTAAAAACCTGCCTGCTATCTCGCAGCTTGCAGAAATGGTACATAGGACGTTTGCGATGCCCAGAAAAGTGGCTCAGGGGAGATTGCTGTTATGTCGAAAATCAGACTTATTGGCCTGCCGACGGATGCCAATAGCAGCTTCCTCAAAGGGCCAGCAAAGGCGCCGGGCCTGATACGGGATATGATCTGGTCAGATAAGGGCAATGCGGCAACCGAGCTTGGCGGCACACTTGGCAACGACATTGCCTTTCACGATATTGGTGATCTCGCGCTTGATGGCAGTGCAGAGGATGACGCGGTGATCGAGGCCGCAATTGCGGCTGCCCTTGCAGATGGGGATATTCCGATATCGATTGGCGGTGATCACGCGGTTACCTATCCAATCATGAAGGCCATTGCGAAACATCATGGCCCTGTATCTATCCTCCATATTGATGCGCACCCTGATCTATATGACGAATTGCTTGGCAACAGGCGATCCCATGCTTCTCCTTTCGCCAGGATTATGGAGTCGGGTCTTGCGAAACGCCTGGTACAGGTTGGCATACGCACTCTGAATGAACATCAACGTGAACAGGCCGAGCGTTTCGGCGTGGAAATTGTTCCAATGCGAGGGTTTTCGGCCAACAGCGTTCCCATTCCTGGAGGGCCTTTATACATATCGGTTGATCTTGACGGTCTGGATCCGGCCTATGCGCCCGGTGTTTCGCATCACGAGCCAGGCGGCTTGAGCGTGCGTGAGCTGATGGATATTCTGGCTCGGATTGACCAGCCCATCGTCGGCGCCGATCTGGTCGAATACAACCCTGATCAGGACATCAATTCAATGACGTGCAGCGTCGCGGCCAAACTGGTTAAAGAGCTTTCAGCGGTGGCTGCTGGCGGCACAAGTCATTAGCCTTCGTTTTGATGATCCGGTCAGATGAGGTCAGCTTTGTGACAGGATTGACGAGATAAGCTCCGCATTGCGAATGAGTTCGCCTGAGAATTGTTCCACGGCATCATGTCTCCTCAGCGCAGCAGAGAAAAAAGTCAGCGCCAGCGCGGTGACCAGTTGCTCATCTCTAAACACCGGCACAGCAATCGTGGTCGACCGGAACGAGCCATTGGCGACTTCGCACCGCGAGTGAAGCGCATACCCGTTCTCACGAACCGCCTCGACCTCTTTATCAGCGAAGCGGAAGAAGTTTGTCGAACTGTCTGGCTCTACTGGCCCGTTCAACAAAATGCCACGCTCCTGATCGGAGCAGAATGCAAGCCAGACCTTGCCGCTCGCCGTTTCATAGAATGGAATTGAGTCGCCCGGATGATAATTTATAAAAGTCGACGATGTCAGGCAGTGCGTGCTGTCAATCACAACCATTCTCGACCCGACACGCGTGAGCAGCGACACGGGCCACGAAAACTCTTCAGTGAGCGCTTCCATATGCCCTCTGGCCCGACCTGCAACTTCATCTTCGCGCCGGTACCCATTGCTCAATGAGCGGACGAGGACTGTCGTCCGATACCGTTTGCGATTGGGTTCTTGCTCGACAAAACCTTCATGAACAAGCGTCTGCACGATTCGGCAGGCCGTGGGGTATGGGACATTAATTGCCTTGGAGACCTCCGTCATCGTCATGGATTTACGCAGATTGATGGCTTCGAGAGCTGCAAAGCCTCGGCTGATCGCCCGAACCGGAACGCCTTTTTCCATTAAATGCTCCCTCAACCCATATTATTATGCTTTTTTCACAAATCAGCCTAAGATATTTTATCCGACTGGCAAGAAAAATGAACAGATACGGCCTTGGTGTCAGCGCATATCAGGAAAAATCAGCCTGATCTTTTATCCACCCTTCGGGTAAATCGAATTTGCACCAGTCGACGTGAATACTGTTCCAACGGAAGCTTGTTTCGGAAGCAAGTGATAGGGAGAATAGAATGCGCGCGAAACAATCCGTTTTAAGTCTGAAACATTTGGTCCTTGGCGTTTCCGCCATTGCACTTTTGCC
>CAZXXY010000265.1:0-2000 GCA_964644755.1 uncultured Hyphomonas sp.
GCCATCGCCAGTTGCGTCATCTGGATAGCCTTCAACATCGATTATATACTCAGTGTCAATTTCATTGCCGAGTATCAGGGCATTGTCTTCAGTGATGAGATGTCTGGACACGCCATAGCTTTGCGGCGCGTCGCTCCATTCCCCTGCCTGCGTCCCGCACAGCCCTAACAAGGTGAGACGGCCACCATTTCCATTTTCAAACATAAGGTCGATTTGGTGGTAATTACCGGTAGGCAGCACAATATTCACCCATTTATCTTCATTGCTACCAGCGCCCGAATTGTGGCCATTCAAGCCCTCTCCACCATTTGTGAATTCCAGCGCCCCGCTGAAGAAACTTATATCCGCTTGACTCTGTATATTGATCGTCGATGGCGTTCCAAACGCATCAGTTGTCACGACGCGTCGAAATTCTTCACCGGTTTCAAAGTCTTCTAAAACAAATTCGAATGCGCTCAGTTCAGCAGGAGTTACTGTTCCGGTTTCAAAGGCTGTAATGCTATGTGTCCATTGCGCACCTCCTGGTCTCACACTGAAACTACTCAAGCCGTTGTCAAACCGCGTATCTGCATCATTAGTATTACCATCATCATAGCGTGTTGACAGAACCAGATCGATGCCTGCCCCCAGGACATTGGTGTAAGTACGGTTAGTGTCACCTTCAGCAAAACCGAGCAAACCGTTTGCGACATCCTCCTGAGCCAACGGCACAAACCGCATCTGACTTGTTGGTGTACATACAGCAACCGAAAAGGGTGGCGGCGCAATCGTCACGGCATAATCCTCAACTTCACCGTCCGCAGCCGCTGTCACGGCATCAAGGCCGCTCGTGGTTGACCAGCGGAAACGAGCAAAGGTTTGAGCTAAAGTCGCACTTGCAGGAACGGCAACATCAAATGTGATCGTGCCGTCTGCCGCAGTCGCATCATCGCCGGTCCCATCATCCTGAAGGTCAGTCGCGACCTGCTCGCCCGCATCGTCAAAATCGCCATCGCCGTTAAAATCGATCCAACCCTGCAAGAAGCCGCCAGCGCCGGTCACCTCAGTTGTGATCGCCGCTGTCCGGCCGGCTGCTAACACCGGGATCGTGACGCCATCGTCATCTGCGCCGTCACCATCGGCGTCAGCGCTGGCAAGTGAGGCGGGGTCCCCATCGATGAGTGCGCCAAGCCTGATGCCATCAATAACTGCATGGATGCTATCGCCAAATGTCGCCGGGGCGTCAGAGAAATCCGACCTCACATCGCGCCAATCGAAATCTGTCATCGTTGGCGCAGCGCCTGTCCCATCACTGCCTGTATCCCCATCCGTGTCCAGTAGGTTGAAAATCACATTGTCATGAGAAAGCCCATTCACATCCGAATAATCATCAAAACTTTCCGCATTCGGTGAATTATCAAGGCCGTTTGTGCCGACAGAATCATCTGTCCGGCCATTATTATTGCCATCATTCAAACCGAGGCCGCTTTCAACAATATCAAAAATTGTATCATTGTCGGTGTCCAGATCCAGCATATCGACTGCATCGGTTCCATCCGTGTTCACCGGGGTCAAACCGGGGCCTGCCAGATACGCCGTATTCAGGCCGTCATTTGCCGCAAGTGTCCCCAAGCCATCTGGATTGGGCGGGATATAGGCGTTAGAGGCCTGCGCTTCGACATTATCAGGAATGCCATCATTATCGGAATCAAGGTCAATCCTGTCCTCCAGGCCATCCAGATCGCTATCAGCGAACAATAGGCCATCAAACGAGCCGAAGAAAAAGTTCCGAACAAGGTTGCCCACATCTGCAAAACTGGCATTGAATGCTGCTGTCACACCATACATAATCCGAAAAGAAGATACGTTGCGATATTCGAAGGCAACATTATGGCCACCGCTGGCATTAGAAGGGTTACCTGTTTGCCTGATCGTTGTAAAACCCGCCGGTCTTGCAAATCCCCTTAGAAACCCTAAAAAGCCCAAATTATTGGTGTTGAAGGATACGCTCTCAACTTCGG
>CAZXXY010000266.1:0-1998 GCA_964644755.1 uncultured Hyphomonas sp.
GCATCCCACAAAATGTGGTCGCCATGCGAAATGCCGCTATCTCCGCGATTCGCTTCGCGGGCATCAAAGGCATCGCTCCAACCCTTCGCCACTTCAACTCAAAGCCTCAGGAAATCATCAAATTGCTACGCAGCTTAAAACTTTGATTCGCCCTGGCGGCGGTCATTAATTTCTTGCATCCACTTTCGCTGACTGCTATCCTCAAGTCGTTCTCTGGTCGGCTTCTGTGATCACTTCGATGCCGCCGGACTGTCCGCGGCTATCGGAGTTGATGATGATAATGCGTTTGGTGCTGTCTCTCGCTGTTGTTCTCTACTTGGTATCTCCGTTGCGTTCTGACGATGCGGAAGCGGTCAAAACATCGGAAAAGACCGCTCCAAAAGTCGTCTATCTGCACACCGAATGGAAGCCGGTTTTCAATGAGTCTCCGGCGATTCGAAAGAAGAAGGGTGATCCCGCTCGGATGCAACGGCTGGGGCGCGAACTTGTTCGACAGGCGATGATGGTGACGATCTCGCATGAGTTAGGAATTCCTGTGCGTGACGCCACGTTGCACGAAGCAGTTCCAGAGAACGCGGAACTTGTGCACTTGGCCGCGCTGGTCCGGCATGGGAATCACAGGAAGTGGAAGGTAAAGCTGTATCGACTCTCGCCAAATGAAGACGGTGAGTTTCCCGATGAAATTCCACGTGAGTTATGGACGGAAACGCCCGACTGGGAGCAAATTTTCAAATGTGCGTCAAAGAGGCATAAAGTTTACGAGTCTGGTTCGGCTGTTTTCGAAAAAGCGTCGCGGAATAACTTCGTCGATGCTTTAAAAGCAGTTGGGTTGGAACTCGACGACAAGAAGCGCTCGAAAAGGCAGGTCGACGTTGACCAAATCGCTGATTGGAGCGAGCGTCTGTTGGAGGTTGACTTTGTCGCTCAGTATTCTGTGCTTCGGGAAGTTCATCAAGCGATTGCCTCGCACGGTGAATCAACGGAACTACTGGGGTTGCTCACGCGCGGGTATGCAAACTTGGGCCTGATGACCACACACTCTTGGAACTCTTCGACTGAGGTGTTCGCGGCTCGATCAATGATTTACGCCAACCGAATGATGAACCTCGACCAAGAGAGTGATATCTCGCTTCAGCACAAGGCATGGGCGTTCTCGTTAATCGGCATCCAGCAGACAGCTATCTCGGCACTGGAAAAAATTGGCAAACGACGTAATGAAGCAGCACAAGCTGACGCCAAAGCCACGACGGACTCAGACAAGCCAGACGAACCGAGTGAGCTTGCGGAAATTGACGATCCGCAATGGACGGACTTGCTCGATCCGTACCTGCAATGGGATCGCGAGGCCATGCTCGACATCGCGGACTTTGATAAAGCGTTGCGGCCGTGGGCATTACGATTGTACTTTCAAATGGTGGATGACTACCGCTACGAGCACGAAGTCCTTCAGGCGTACGAAGACGTGGCTGCGGAAATTCCGTCTGCGTGGGGCATATACGCGGGACTCAACCGCTACCGTTCGCTTAGGACGATCCGTGTTGCTGCACCTGAATCGATGGCGGCTTGGGCGGCTAAGCTACCAAGAAGCGTGAGGAAGTTAGCCGGTCTGCCGGGCGAAGTTCGACAAAAGGCGAAGGCTAATGGTGGGATGCAGTTTCTTCTGCCGAAGAATTTTCGTCGCAGTGACTCGGCAATGCGTCCGCATCAGATCACACGCGCGTTGCGTCGTGCCGACGCCAAAGACATGGCGATCAGCTTGCCTTGGTCCTCGCTGGCATTCCTGATAGATGACGAGCAATTTCTTCAAGTCGCTCGATTCATGAGAATGTCGCTCAACGCAACAGAATCGAATTACAGCCAAACCGTCGACAGGCTGGTGCCACTGGTAAAGGGGCATCGGTACGAACCTTACATTGAGGGATTTCGTTTTTACAATCGAGGCGGAGACAACGTAGCGAAGTACAAAGCCACGCTGAGCAAGATCAAACGGTTACCTGA
>CAZXXY010000267.1:0-1967 GCA_964644755.1 uncultured Hyphomonas sp.
CGTCGCAGGCGTCGATACGGGCGGACATTTCAGCGATTTTGTGACGGATGACTTGATGTTGCATAAGGGGCTGGCCGAAGGTCTGGCGTTCTTGCGCCCAGTCGATGCTCTCCTGCAAGCAGAGTTTGGCAATGCCGAGGGCGGTCGCAGACAAGCTGATCCGTTCGGGGTTGAAATTGTGCATGATCGAGATGAAGCCTTTGTTCTCCTCGCCGAGCATGCGGTCGGCCGGAATGCGGCAATCATCGAAGAAAAGGGTGGCTTGGTTTGAGCACCACCAGCCCATTTTGCGCTCTAGCGGGACACGCGAGAAGCCGGGATCATCGTGACGGACGAAGAACAATGAGATGCCCTTGATGCCGTCTCCGCCAGTGCGCGCGCCGACCACGAAATATTCGGAGTCCATGCCGGTTGTGATGAAGGTCTTGGACCCGTTCAACACATAATGGTTGCCATCTTTTTTGGCGGTGGTTGTGAGGCGGGCAACGTCCGAGCCGCCGGAGGGTTCGGTGATTGCGAGCGACGAGGATTTACGCCCCGCGACCACATCGGGCAGAACTTCCTGTTTGACCTCTTCAGAGGCAAGCTCCTGAAACGGGCCGATTGAAATGACGCGGCCGACAAGGGCGGCATAGACGCCGTTTGCGCCGCATTTGCCAAGCTCTTCAGCATAGGCTGCGCGCATGAACATGTCATCGAAGCCAAGGCCGCCATAGTCTTCGTCGACGCCGAGGCCAAAGACGCCCATTTCGCCGAATTTCTCGTGGATCTCCCACGGAATTTCGCCTGCTTCATCCCAGTCATCAACAAAAGGGGTGACGTCCTTGGCGACAAGTTTGGCGAGTGAGTCACGAAAGGCTTTGCGCTCTTCGGTCTCGAAAGGGTTTTGCATGGCTGTGTATCCGCATTTGAAGGGTAATTTATGCCACCGCTTATGGCACGAGATGGGTGGCAGGTTCTAGTGGGTTTATTACACCAGCGGCAATACGTGGTGCTCGGTCAATGGGGCCAGCGTCAGTCCTTCCGGATTGTCTGGGGGCATCCAGACGATCTCGGCGATCTCGGCTTGGGCTGTCGGGATGCCGGACAATTCAACCGAGAACAGTTCGGCGTCGACTTTGAATCCAGCTTCATTGGCAGCTGGCGCGATGAAGCGTCCTTTGTATTTGACAGAGGCTGGATCAATTGCGCATCCCAGTTCTTCGAGAATCTCTCTCGCCAAAGTTTCGCGGGCAAGCTCATTCGGCTCGATTTTGCCGCCCGGTTGCATGAATGCCGATGTGCCGCGCTTGCGGACGAGGAGCAGCTGGCCTTCGGCATTGGTGACGAGTCCTGCGATGATCTTGATATGGTGTGTGCCGTCGTCCGGATCTGTCATCAAATGCGATTATCAGGATTCGCGAATCTCTGGCAGTGTGCTAATGGGTTGAGCGTCATGTGACTGACGCGCACGGGTGGGTCACCACCGGGGAGCATGACGATCATCGCCGGGCGTCTGGGCAATCTTTCACACAAGGAGGTTTGTCTATGTCTGATCCCGAACATATCTATCACTGGCGCCGCGCTGATGCGAGACTGACCACATCTGGCCAACCGAGCGAGGCGGAGCTGGCGGAAATCAAACAGCTTGGCGTTACGCATATCATCAATCTTGGACTGCATGAGCATGAGCGCGCGCTGGAGGATGAAGCGGAGAGCGTTGCCGGTTTGGGCATGGTCTACACGCATATTCCGGTGGCTTTCGATGCGCCGACGGAGGCGGACTTCGAGCGGTTCTGCGCGGCGATGGCCGAGACGCGGGCGACCAAGGTGCATGTTCACTGCATTGCCAATTTGCGGGTGACGGCGTTTTTGTACCGGTATTGGCGGGATGTGGATTTGATGGATGAGGCAGACGCGCGTGCTTTGATGGACAGTGTCTGGCGACCGGGCGGGGTTTGGGCGAAATTTATCGGTGATGCGGAGAG
>CAZXXY010000268.1:0-1953 GCA_964644755.1 uncultured Hyphomonas sp.
ATCGTCAATGGCGATTTCGAGAACAATCCGGTCAATCTCGATGCCAATGGAAACGGCTTTGGGTTCTTCGACGCGATTGAAGGCTGGACCGCAACGCTCGGCCAATTGGAGATACAAGAAGGCGCCAACTCGAACTCAGGCTTTGGCACACCAGGCAATGGCATTCTCGAACTTGCTTCGAACCAGAATGCCGGCGTGCAACAGACGGTCACCGTCGCTGAAGGCGCTGACGGCATCTTTACCCTTAGCCTCGAGCATGCGCGACGCAATGATGATAATGCCAATGGGGTGTTCCAAATTATCGTTGACGGCGAGTTGGTCTCGACCGTGACATCGAGCGTGCCCGGCGCGGTTCAAGACTTCAGCATCGATCTGGCTTTAGATGCAGGCGACCATACGATTGAATTCCTGGAGATTGGCGGCGGCGGCAATGGCCGCGGAACGCTGATTGATAATGTCTCGCTCATTTCGTCTGGAGAGCCATTGCCAGAACCAGAGCCAACGGATGCTCAAACCATCTCATTCGCAGGGGAATCTGGCGGACGCTTTGTTAATTTGGAAACGAGTGAATCGGCCACGCCTCTTCGCGTCCTGCCACTCGGGGATTCTATCACCCTTGGCATCGTGTCTGCGCCCCGAGACAATAATGACACAACGCTTGGCGGGTATCGCGATGATCTCTTCAACGCGCTGCTCGGTGACGACATTTTGATCGATTTTGTTGGATCCCGGACAGCTGGTCCGTCGACTT
Organism: uncultured Hyphomonas sp.; assembly: GCA_964644755.1. Classification (GTDB taxonomy): domain Bacteria; phylum Pseudomonadota; class Alphaproteobacteria; order Caulobacterales; family Hyphomonadaceae; genus CALLCD01. The sequence continues at coordinate 752 of CAZXXY010000268.1, forward strand.
TACTTGATCAGGACCATGAAGGTACTTCGGGCATTCGCGCAGATATGCTTGGTATGAATTTGCCGAGCCAGATTGCAGAGTTCGATCCAGACATCGTTTTGCTAATGGCTGGAACAAATGACTCCCGGCAGGACCCGGTCAATTCTGGCCAGACAACCCCGCAAGATCTGCTGGGTATCATTCTTACGGTTCTGGATCAGAATCCAGAGGCGCAGATTTTTGTTTCAACGCTGATCCCGCAAGAGCCGGATGGTGGACGTAACTCTGCTGCTATTCCGGCGCTGGCCGTCGCCAATGAGGGAATCGTTCAACTTGTTGCCGATCTGAATGCAAGCGGGTTTGACAATGTCCATCTGGTCGACAATAGCGATCTGCCTCTCTCTCTGATTAGTGATCTTGGCCCGAACAATATCAATGATGTCGGCGTTCATCCGACCGATGAAGGGTTTGCCGAGATTGCCAGCCGCTTCCTTGACGCTCTCAACAATGTCTTTGACGACATACCGGGCGGCTTGTCCGGCCCGACCACGGCTATCGACGCTGCTGTGCAGAACATTATCGGTGCCAATGGGAACGACCTGCTCATCGGCAATGGTGGAACGAATGAAATCGATGGTCGCGCAGGGAATGACGTGCTCGACGGTGGCGCCGGGGATGACATTCTGACAGGCGGCACTGGACGGGATATCTTTGTTGTCTCCGAGGGCAGTGACACGGTAACCGATTTCCAGACCGGAACCGATTTTATCGACCTTGATGGCACGGGGATTTCGAGTTTCTCCGAATTGCTTGGGGCCGCGAGCGATACGAGCGCGGGGACGACCATCTCATCGGGCAATGCATCGATTACACTACAAGGCATCGCATTGGCGCAGCTAAACGGCGATTCCTTCATCTTCGATGATGGGCCAGCGTCTTTCACAGCTTCTGCCAGCGTTGTTCTGGAAACAGAAGCCGCTATGTCACTCTTAAATCCTGACACTGACGATGTCTTTGAATTCGCACCAGCACAAAGCACAGATTTGCAGGCGCCGGACGCTTTCGGAAACGGATTTGGTGTCGAGACCTCATCGGCTTTGACAGCAGGGAATTCGGCAACCTCCAGAGATGGACCTATTCTGATAGACGACTTCATCAGCAATGATGAGATCCAGCTCACCAATGTTGATGACTTCTTTTTCTAAGGCTGCCATGCGCACTCA
>CAZXXY010000269.1:0-1948 GCA_964644755.1 uncultured Hyphomonas sp.
GCCATTTGGCAATTTGCCAGGCTGGGTCCAATTGGAAATTGCGCATAAAGGCTTCGAGAATAGGAAGCGATGCATCAAATTTATCGGCTCTGGCGCCAAAATAGAAAGCTTCGTAAATGCTGCCCGACAGCGTGCTCGTGCCCTGTATCTGGCTTTCAAAGATCGTCATGTTCATCAGCAGGAAACCGCGATAGGGACGCCCGCCCACTTCATACGTAAATTCGGCAACACGCGTCACGGCGCGATTATTCTGCGGGATCCCCGAAACCCCTCCGCCGAGGGTCGTATTAAGGATTTGGGTCTGCCGGTGGTCATGGGCCGGATCATGCTGGATATCGACGATGTTTACCGCCGTGCCTGCTTGCTGCGCGGCTTGATGAACATAATAAGCGGCAATCTCGTCAGGATTGCTGCTTTCGAAGGCGGCGCACCCATGCGCGCGCTTCCAGCCGGTGAAAGAGTTGGCGAGCCAGCCAATGCCCGGCAGCGCGCCCATTGAGACGCTTTCATCCGGTGCGCTGGCGCTCCAGCCGAGCCGGCTTCCATTTATGCAGCTATTGGGATCGGTCACCCAGACGATGCCGCCTTGTGTGGTCCAGTCGGCGGGGATCAGGCTCACCGCATAGCGCACGGGCGCGGCGAAGCCTGACGGGTCCATAATATCCGCGCGTTTAAACTGTATTTGCGTACTTTGCTGACCATGGGCCAGCATAGATGTGGCGAGGCCATAGCCTAGTACCAATATAAGTCCCAATAGTCTGATCATGCTCAAATCCTTTAAAGTGCCCCTATATTCCTAAAGGCGCAGGGTTTGGGCAAAACGGGTCAGTCATGGTGCGCGGTTCGTTCCGTAAACGGCACGGCTGGAAAATGAAAGGCGGCCTTTGCGGGACCGCCTTCCTTGTTTCGGGGTGCTTTTTGCGAAATGGCGCTAGGCGGTTTTCTGCCCGGCGCTACTCTTCATGTCCGTGTCGGCCTGTGCGAAAGCTACGAGAGACTGGGCCTGCAATCTTTGGTCAAACTTCTCGACATTGATGATCACATCGTCTTCACCAATCTGGTCGAACGGGTTTTCCAGATGGATCTGGATATTGTCGAGGCTGGTGAGAACAAAGGCGAAAAGGATCGGCAGGACATAAGCCAGCGCAGGGCTGGAATAGTCAGCTGCTGCGGCCGCGAAATAGGGGCCGTACAGCGCCGGTAGCAGCGTGATGAAGACATCGGAAAACGCCCGGAGCGTGCGCGGCGTGCGGTATTGGAAAACATGTTTGACCCTTTCGAACGAGCCAAGCATTTTCGACAGGAACTGGTTGCAGCGTGAAACTTCGCCGCTGGCCAGACCGCGCTCGCGCAATTCGACGCGGATCAAGCGGGAGAGTTTGGAAAAGGATGCATAGACGGCGCGCTCGTGCTCATCCATCTCGTTTTTCGGGCTGGTAAACAGCGTGCGGCATGCGCCCAGCAGCGTTACCAGTTCTTCGCGGATGTTTTGCAGGGCAACAGGAGAGGGGTTTTCCGGCCAGTCCCGCGCAGCATAGAAGATCGATTTGCCGTGGGCTTTGATCGCGCCGTATTGGTCAAGCGCCGCCTCGCGCCGTTTATAGGCGCCGCCGATGGAGAACACGATCGGGAAGATCACGGCTGTGGACATCAAAGTCAGCGGGAAATCGGCTGAAATATTGTAGGTGAGGCAGACATATGTCGACGCAATCGCCAGCGCCATCACGATAAATGTTCGTCTGCTTATAATCGATGCCGTTCTGCGGAACGCCTTGTTCATCGCTAATCTCCCCGTCCTTCTTTCGGGGGAGACTAGCAAGTCAAGGTTGATATTCCCTAAATGCGGCAGGTGCCGATCAGGCGCATGCCCTCATTATCCGCGAGATCCACCGGAGTTATTGCGGTTCGGGCGTCTGCGGTTCTTGTTTGGCTTGCCTGATCTCTGGCC
>CAZXXY010000270.1:0-1940 GCA_964644755.1 uncultured Hyphomonas sp.
AACGTGAATCTGGCGATCGAAAACTCTAGAGCGGGAAAAACTTTACGGTTTCACCGGCGGGATGGTCGTGCGATTCGGCTGAAAAGTAAATCAAACCGTCTGCCAGCCCGAGTGCTCGCAGGTCGGAGGATCCGTTCCAAACGAGCGGTTCGACCTTTCGCGATGTCTGGTCGTCAGTGACGAGACGGCCGGGCCAATAAGTGGGGCGATCGCCACGCGTTTGATGAGGTGAAGCCAACAGGCAGGTGATCGAACCGGGCTCACTGGCAGTTCCGCCGGTCAGTTGATCAAGGGTCGCTCGAACGAACAGCTGAAACCCGACCAGGCTGCTGACCGGGTTGCCCGGCAGACCGAATACGATCGTCTGTCGGTCTTGTGAGTTTCGAACGCCAAACCAAACCGGCTTGCCAGGCTTCATTTTCACTTTATGAAAAACCTGTTCGACGCCCTGCTCTTTCAGCAGCCCCGGAACCAGGTCCATCATGCCTGCCGATACGCCTCCCGACAGAATCAGGATGTCATGCTCCAGCCCACTCTCGATTCGCCGCGCGAGTTGGTCGGGTTCGTCTCGACCGATTCCCAGATTGGTGGTTTCTAAGCCCAGCGACTGAGCCATCGCGACTAACATTGGTCCGTTGCTGTTGCGAATCTGTCCGCGATCGGGAACGCTGTCGCAGTCTACCAGTTCGTCTCCGGTGGGCAGCACCGCGACCGAAGGTTTCGCGAAAACCGGGACCGAGTGACATCCGACCTCCGCCAGCAACCCGATATCGATGGGGCGAACGGAATGACCGGCGTGAAAGACAGTGTCGCCTGCCGCAAAGTTAGTCGCTTGAGTCATGCGGTGCTTCCCGGCCGCGATCTGATCGGCTTTGATTTGAACCCAGTCACCCGAGTCGTCCGTGCGAGTTTCCGTGTGCTCGATCATGACCACCGCGTCGGCACCCGGTGGAAGCGGAGCGCCCGTCATGATGCGAGTCGCTTGGCCAGCTTCAACGGTTCGTTGGGGCCAACCGCCGGCGATCACTGTCTCGATGACCTTCAGGTCGCTCATGCCGGGTTGCACGTCGCTGGAGCGGACGGCAAACCCATCCATTACCGATTTGTCGTGCGGAGGCGAATCAACATCCGAGCGAACATCTTCGCTCAAGCGGCGACCGACTGCTTGATCCAGAGCAACATTTTCGGCCGAGCCTCGGTTTACGTGTTGGCCAATCGCTTCGAAGGCTTCGCTTACGGAAATCATGAGAGGGAAATCATGAGAGGCCAGGTTACAGTTTGATAAAGTTGTTCAGCATGTCGATCCCGTTTTCGGTCAGGAAACTCTCGGGATGGAATTGAACGCCGAAGGTTGGATGCTGCTTGTGTTGGACGCCCATGATTTCACGGACTCCATTCGGTCCGTCCGCCCACGCTGTTACATCGAACTCGTCCGACAGCGTGTCATCTTTGATCACAAGGCTGTGGTAACGCGTTGCGGTCATCGGTTGAGGAAGACCGGCGAAGATACCCTGCCCTTCGTGATGAATTTGATCCGTCTTGCCGTGCATCAGTCGTTCGGCCCGCACAATTTTCCCGCCGGTTGCCTGTCCGATCGATTGGTGTCCGAGGCAGACGCCCAGCATCGGCACGCGTCCATGAAAGTGTTGAACGCAATCGACTGAAATTCCGGCCTCGTTGGGCGTGCAGGGGCCGGGCGAAATAATGATGTGGTCCGGAGCGAGCGACCCAATCTCCGCCGTGGTGATCGCATCGTTGCGAAAGACTCGGATATCCAGCGAGTCATCGATCTCGCCCAAGCGTTGGACCAGGTTGTAAGTAAACGAATCGAAGTTGTCGACGATCAGAATCATGGAATATTGATCATGGAATATTGATCATGGGATGGCGATCACGGAGCAGCGATCCATTGGCCCATCCGTAGTATCATTTGGTTTTGT
>CAZXXY010000271.1:0-1914 GCA_964644755.1 uncultured Hyphomonas sp.
ATGCGTATTCGCCTTACGGTGAAACGACCGTCTTGAATTCCGGTTATGTGCAAAAAAACAATAACCTAAGCACTATTGAGAATGAATACACCTATACTGGTCACAGGCTAGTGCGTTGGCCTAATGTACTTCCGAGCCAGATATTACAGTCCACAACTCGGACAGTTCATCAGCCGTGACCCGCTAGGATACGTCGACGGCATGAGCCAATATCGAGGGTATTTCGCGCCAGGGGTGACGGACCCATGGGGGCTTACCGACAAGCTGATTGGTTATGTTTACGTGTTTTTGAGTAATAACTCAGTCTACGTTGGTAAGGCAGGTGACCTATCTGAGCGTTTTAGCGGGCCACACACTATTGACGCCCATCTCGGTGAAAAAAATGCCAGAATCGCCGTTTACGAAGTTAGAGGTGCTGCCAACAAATGCACCGATGAACAATTGAAAGCGATAAATGAAGTTGCAGAGAGGCAAGTTGCACGCGATTATGGAGTTGTAAAAAACAGAAGAACCGGTGCTTGGTTAGGGCCAAGGGGGAAGAACGTTTTAAACAGTCGAGATTTTTCATCCGAATTTGGTGACAACGATTTGGAAAGCTTAAAATCACTAGAACGGGAGGTGCTAAAGGGCCTGATATCAAGAAAGTGTTACAGAAGTTTAAGCGAGAGTCATCATTTTCACGTGGTAACATTGCACGAGCTCGGTTTTTTAGTTAGGAATCAGGGGAAGGGAAAGATTCTTGAAACTCTTTTGGCGGGCTGGACGCTTGCCACGTTTGATGCTGACGAAGCAAACGCGAAATGCTGCCGAGTACTTGGAGCTTACCAAGAGCATGCCGACGAACATAATGATGCGACTAGGATTCAATTAGTTCAAGTATTGACCAAAGAAGTTGGCTATGGAGATTCGTTTTTGGGATACTACTTTGGGCTCAGTCAGGCTCCCAATATTCCTTTGTATGTTCCTGAATTAGATAGTGAATGGAAAGATCTGTTTAAGCCAGAGGGAGAGCTACCAAAATCGAATGAATTGTGGCAATAAATCAAAAACAACCGTGATTTTGAAATCCACAGATTTAATCCTAACCAGGGAAATTTATCATATGAAATCTTATTCCAGCAATGAAGCAAAGCTCTTAGAATGCATTCCCGATTCGAAACCGTGGCGGCAAAATCGCGAAATCTCATTGAGTCGGTTCGAAGGCAATCTTCGAAATCTAAGCAATGAAGAAATTCGTGCTGTCTTTCTTGGTTCTATTGAATTGCAAAGGAGACTTGATTGCGAACCGCTTTATTCTGGGCTTTGCTATTTTTTTACAGCTGGCAAGGCAGAATATTTATCTGATGATGGCTGGAATGATCATACTAAGTGGATCATTTCGAATGGAAAAAAAGAAGTAGATTTAGCCCTAAGCTCTCCAGATATATTTTACTCTCGATTGGGAGAGAAAGAGAAGTTTGTTGCGAACCATGGTTTTGAAGGATTCTTTTCCACTATCTATAAGCTGCTAGATGCACATGGTATCGATGACTCCTATCCGTTTAACGCTAACCACTGGATGAAAACCACTGGTTTAGTACTAGATGAAAGCCAGTTAAAGATTCGTTTTCCAAAAATTTGTCAAAAAATAGAGAAGCACCAACTTAGTAATGGCTTTAGCGAATGGAGGCGAGCAGAATTTTTGGGAGAAAACAAAGGGGACGCAGCTCATTGATTGAACGCATCCGCCGGACAAAAGAAACCGACCACGGCGTTTCAAGCCCAAGAATGTGTTGGTAAAGTTCTTTGTCTTCTATCTCTTTTCTCCAAAGTGCGTTTCTCGGAGAATTCTAACACAACCCACAATAAACCCAGATGGACCTAATTTTACTTTAGCTAAAAAATCCGCTTAATGAACTTACACAAAGAACTTCC